>JAEEKA010000093.1 GCA_016282135.1 Oscillospiraceae bacterium | reverse complement strand
GCCGCGCGCGTTGGCGCCGATGACGCCCACGCCCTGGAACTTCTCACAGGCGGCTACACAGCGGCGGCAGAGGATGCACTTGGAGTTGTCGCGGACCAGGTGGGCGGCGGACTCGTCGATCTCGGAGGGGTTCTTGTCACCGACAAAGGCTTCCTGGTTCACGCCGTACTCACGGCAGAGCTCCTGGAGCTCGCAGTTGCCGGAGCGGACGCAGGACAGGCAGGAGCAGTTGTGATCGGAGAGGATCAGCTCCAGGGTCTTCTTGCGGTAGGCCACGACCCGGGGGGTGTGGGTGAAAACTTCCATATTGGGGGCAATGGGATACACGCAGGCCGCGCACAGGCCGCGGGCGCCCTTGACCTCCACCACGCAGATGCGGCAGGCGCCGATCGCGTTGATGTCCTTCAGATAGCACAGGGTGGGGATGGTCACGCCGGCCATCCGGGCCGCCTCGAGGATGGTAGTACCCTTCGGGGCAGTTACCTCAATGCCATTGATCTTGACAGTATACTGTTCCATGTTGTCCTCCTTACTGCTTGCTGATGGCCTTGAACTTGCAGTTGCCCATGCAGACGCCGCACTTGACGCACTTCTCGGGGTCAATTTCGACGGAAGCCAGCTTGTGGCCCGGGGCAATGTAGTCCGTGCGGGTAATGGCGTTGGCCGGGCAGTTGCGCATACACAGACCGCAGCCGATGCACTTCTCCTTGTTCACCACGAACTTCAGCAGATGCTTGCACACGCCGGCGGGGCAGCGCTTGTCTACCACGTGGGCAATGTACTCGTCGCGGAAGTAACGCAGAGTGGAGAGGACGGGGTTGGGGGCCGTCTGGCCCAGACCGCAGAGGGCGTTGGCCTTGATGTAGTAGCAGAGCTCCTCCATCTTGTCCAGGTCCTCCAGGGTGCCCTGGCCCTTGGTGATCTTTTCCAGCATCTCCAGCAGACGCTTGGTGCCGATCCGGCAGGGGGTGCACTTGCCGCAGGACTCGTCCACGGTGAACTGCAGGAAGAACTTGGCGATGTCCACCATGCAGTTGTCCTCGTCCATGACGATCAGGCCGCCGGAGCCCATCATGGAGCCGATGGCGATCAGGTTGTCATAGTCGATGGGCACGTCGAAGTGCTCGGCCGGGATGCAGCCGCCGGAGGGACCGCCGGTCTGCGCAGCCTTGAACTTCTTGCCGTTGGGAATGCCGCCGCCGATTTCCTCAATGACCTTGCGCAGCGGAGTGCCCATGGGGATCTCCACCAGGCCGGTGTGGGTGATCTTGCCGCCCAGAGCGAAGACCTTGGTGCCCTTGGACTTCTCGGTGCCCATGGAGGCGAACCAGTCGGCGCCCTTGAGGATGATCTGGGGGATGTTGGCCCAGGTTTCCACGTTGTTCAGGATGGAAGGCTTCTGGAACAGGCCCTTCTCCGCGGGGAAGGGAGGACGGGGACGGGGCTCGCCGCGGTTGCCCTCGATGGAGGTCATCAGAGCGGTTTCCTCGCCGCAGACGAAAGCGCCGGCGCCCAAACGCAGGTCGATGTCAAACTTGAAGCCGGTACCCAGGATGTTGTCACCCAGCAGGCCGTACTCCCGGGCCTGCTTGATGGCGATCTGCAGACGCTTGACCGCGATGGGGTACTCGGCACGGACGTAGATATAGCCCTGAGAAGCGCCGATGGTGTAACCGGCGATGGTCATGGCCTCCAGGACGACGTGGGGGTCGCCTTCCAGGACGGAACGGTCCATGAAAGCGCCGGGGTCGCCTTCGTCGGCGTTGCAGCAGACGTACTTCTGGTCGTTGTCATAGGCGCGGGCGAACTTCCACTTCATACCGGTGGGGAAGCCGGCGCCGCCGCGGCCGCGGAGGCCGGAATCCAGCAGAACCTGGATCACGTCCTCGGGCTTCATCTCGGTGAGGACCTTGCCCAGGGCCATGTAGCCGTCACGGGCAATGTACTCGTCGATGTTCTCGGGGTTGATGACGCCGCAGTTGCGGAGGGCAACACGGAGCTGAGACTTGTAGAAGTTGGTGTCGTTGAGGGAGACATTCTTGCCGGGCTCGGTGATCTCGGCGCCTTCCTTGTACTCCAGACGGGTCACGATACGGCCCTTGAGCAGGTGCTCCTCCACGATCTCGGGAATGTCATTCTCGGTGACGCGGGAGTAGAAGGTTCCCTCGGGGTAGACGATCATAACGGGACCCAGAGCGCAGAGGCCGAAGCAGCCGGTCTGCACGATCTTGATCTCATTTTCGAGGCCCTTGGCCTTCAGCTCTTCGGCCAGGCGCTCGCGCACCTTCTGGGAGCCGGAGGAGGTACAACCGGTGCCTCCGCAAATCAGGACATGAGAACGATACATATTCGCTGTTCCTCCTTACTTCTCTTCGGCGCCGATGGTGTACTCGGTGACGATTCTGCCGTTCTTGAGGTGCTCCTCCGCCACGCGGCGAGCCTTCTCCGCGGTCATCTTGACGTAGGTGACCTTCTCCTTGTCGGCCTCATAGACCTCCACGATGGGCTCATAGCGGCACAGGCCGATGCAGCCGGTCTGGGTCACGGAGACCTTCTCACCGAGGTCCAGCTTGCTGACCTCCTCCACGAGGGCGGACAGAACGGGTCTGGCGCCGGCCGCGATGCCGCAGGTGGCCATACCGACCACGGCGCGGATGCTGCCGCTGCCGGAGCGCATGGTGACATTGTCCTTCATGCGATCACGAATTGCTTGAAGTTCCGCCAAAGTTTTCATAGTACGTTCCTTTCTTGGTTTATTATTTCCTTTTTATTTGAATTAACGATCCTGTCGGGGGTGGCGTTTCAGACGCCCCGACCCTGTTTGTTTCTGGAAAATTCGGGTCGTCGAGGACGCCGACCCCTACGGGAATTATTCGCCCTTGAGGCTCCCCTCGATCCACAGCAGCACGTCCGGAGTGTTCAGGGGAATATCCGGGCCCAGGACGGCGCGAATCTCCAGGGTGTCCAGGAGAATATCGCCCTCGGGCCGCCGATACTCGAACAGCCAGTCGATGTCGGGGCTGCCCTGGATCAGGGTGACGATGGAGCCCGCGTAATCTCCCACGGGGACGCAGTCCAGGTGGTCAATCCGGAAGGTGGCGCGGACCGTGGTGCCGGTGGGAGGAACCACGGAGGATTCGATCTCCAGGGTGCCTCCGGTCTGCTCCGCCGCCAGCTTCAGCAGCGGCAGGCCCATGCCCACGGGCCGGGTGGTTCGGGTGGTGGTGAAGGGGTCCGTCACGGTGGCGACGAATTCCGGCGGCATGCCGCAGCCGTTGTCGATGATGGACAGGGTCCGCCAGCCGTCACGCTCTTCAATGCGGATCACGATCCGATCCGCACCGGCCTTGACGGAGTTCTTGGCCACGTCCAGGATGTTCAGCGCAAGCTCCTTCATCCTTACCTCCTTCGGAAATTGAGAATTGAGAATTGAAAACGAATGTGTTTTTCAAATTGCAATTTGAAAAACTCCAACAATTGTCAACTGTCAATTGTCAACTGATTCCACCATTCCTTCCCGCAGCAGCGCGATCAGGGAATCCCGGACCCTCTGCGAGGAATAGGGCTCGTCGTCCAGCTCGATCCACTGGCTGGCCTCCCGCATGGATTCCAGGCGGTGGGCGTCGGAGGAACAGAGCAGACGGCGGTTTTCCAGGCCGTAGTCCTTAACGTACTGGGCCCGGTTATCCGGGTCGTTCAGCTCCAGGGTGGGGAAAAAGGGCTTCTCGGGTAGAGCGCCCAGGATGCCGATGATCCCGTTGGAGGGCCGGTCGATGTGGGCCGGGAAGGCCGCGCCGCCGTGGCGCAGGGCCAGGGCCGTGCCTGCCTCCAGATCCAGCCGGGTGGCGGGGATCAGCAGGTTTGGCTCCTCCCCCAGAATCTTGTCTTCCTCATCCATGTAATACTGGTTGCCGAAGACCGCAGGTTTGTTTTTGATGGGCAGCCGCATGGTTCGAACCTCTGCCTCAAAGGCCTCCGCCGCCTCCAGGGTGGGGAACAGACAGACCAGATGGATTTCCTCGGCGGTGGTCAGCTCCATCCCCGGCACGCCCACGATACCGTAGGCCTTGCAGGCCTTCAGAAAGGCGCCGCAGTTGCCGCAGGTGTTGTGGTCCGTCAGGGCCGCAAGCTGGAGCCCGCAGAGGCTTGCCATGCCCGCCATGTTGGCGGGGGTCATGTCGTCGTCCCCGCAGGGGGACAGGCAGGAGTGCATGTGCAGGTCGTAGAAATAACGGCTCATAACAGCGCCGCCACCTTCGCGCACAGGGGGAAGGCCGCCTCGGGAGAACGGTAGAGGTTGATTCCCTTCTTCTCCGCCAGCTCGGCCATACCCGGATCCGGGTGGACGTCCTCGGCCAGAATGACCAGGGCCGCGTCCGTCAGGGTTGCGACGGCAATGACGTTGTTGTTGGACATGATGGTGATCCAGGCGTCGCCGGCCTGGGCGCGGCCCATGACCCAGGAGAGCAGATCGCCGGTGTAGCCGCCGGTGACCTCCCGGTCGGGCTCCGCCTCGCAGACGGGCTCCAGCTCCAGGGCCAGGGCAAGCTCCTTGACGGTCATTTCTCCGCGCCTCCTTCCGGATTCTTGTGCAGACGCCGCCGCAGCAGGACCACGCAGTCCTCCAGGCTGGCCTCCCCCTTCACCACGTCCTCGGCAAAGGCCCGACAGGTGGGGGCGCCGCAGGAGCCGCAGTCGATCCGGGGAAGCTTGGCGTGGAGCTCATCGATCTCCATCATCATCCGCATGGCCTCGAAGCGGTCCTCCGACAGGCTGTAGGTGGGGATGTAGTCGTCGATGGGGGCGTCCAGCAGGGCGTCCGGGGGCACGTAATCGGGCCCCTGATCCTTCACGTCCAGATAGTTACGGTTGTGAGGCAGGCCGTGCCGGAAGGACAGCAGCCTTGCCTTGGCAATGTAGGGATTCTCCACTGTGGCGGCGCCGCCCACGCAGCCTCCCGGGCAGGCGTTGAGCTCCACGAATTCCAGATGGGGGAATTTCTGGTTCTCAATGGCGTCCAGGACCTGAATGGCGTTGTCCATATCGTCCGCCGCCAGATAGCGGTCGTCGAACAGGCCCTCCGCCTCTCCGCCGGAGGAGGCCCACTTGACGCCGGCGATGCCGGCCCGGGACCGCAGCATGCCGGGATGGGGCTTCTTCACCTTGCCCGAGAGCTTCATGTAGACCTCCGCGATGGAGACCACGTAGTCAATGGAGCTCTTGGTCTGGCTCAGGCCGTTCTTGGCGTAGCTGCTCTTGGCGGGACAGGGAGAAATAAATACGGTGCAGATATCGTCCTTGGTGAGCTCCGGGTGGTTTTTCAGCACCCGGGCCTTGGCCACCCGGCTGGCGTATTCCACCGGGGGCAGGATGGGCAGGACGTTGTCGCACAGCTCCGGGAACCGCAGCCGGATGAGCCGCACGATGGCGGGACAGGCGGAACTGATCACCGGACGGGGAATGCCGGGTTTGCGCATATAGCGCCGGGTACACTCGGAGATGATCTCCGCGGCCCGCGCCACCTCGTAGACTTCATCGAAGCCCAGCTCCAGCAGAGACTCCAGCAGGCAGCCGATGTCCGTCAGCTCGTCGAACTGCCCGTAGAGGGCGGGAGCCGGCAGGGCAACCCGGTACTTGTACTTGGGGTCGATGTCGGAAAGCTTGTCGAAGATGGCCCGTTTGGCCTTGTGAGGGCAGACCCGCACGCAGCGGCCGCAGTCGATGCAGAAGTGGGTGCGGATGACCGCGTGTCCGTCCCGGATGCGGATGGCCTCCGTGGGGCACTGGCGCAGGCAGGAGGTGCAGCCGATACACTTCTCGGCGTCCAGGGAAACTGAATGCAGGAAATTATCGATCACGCGATTCCTCCCTTCCGCTTACACAGCCACCACCATGGTGAGCTTCGTGCCTACCCCCACCTGGGTCTCGATCTCCAGGCTCTCGGTATAGCGTTTCATGTTGGGCAGTCCCATACCGGCGCCGAAGCCCATGTTGTGGATCTGTTCGGTGGCGGTGGAGTAGCCCTCCTGCATGGCAAGCTCTACGTTGGGAATCCCGGGCCCGTGGTCTTCGAGAACGATCACGATTTTGTCCGGATACACATCAACGTCAGCGTTGCCGCCGTTGGCGTGGATGACCATGTTGATCTCTCCCTCGTACATGGCGATGGAGCAGCGGCGAATCACGTCGGACGGAAAGCCCAGCTGCCGCAGCTTTTTCTTCATCTCCACAGAGGCCTCGCCGGCGGAGGAAAAATCCTCCCCGTCGATGTCGAAGTGAAAATGCAGCGCGGCCATAGGCTTATTCCTCTGCCGCGTCGTCCAGCAGGCCCGTGTCGTAGAGCTTGCCTGCCGCGCGGAACATGGATTCCCGCGTCACCATAATGACAATGTCGTTGGCTTCCGCCAGGGAGACGATCTCCGGGGTCGGTTCCTTGCCGTTGATGAAGACGATGCAGTGCATATCCAGCATCATGGCCGTGCGCACCACCTGCGGATTCAGCAGGCCGGTGATCAGCACGGACTGATTGGTGGCAAAGGCCAGCACGTCGCTCATCATGTCACAGCAAAAGGCATTCTGCACTTCGGTGTCCAGCATCTCCTCGCTGGAGAGGATGTCTGCCCGAAGCAGCTCGGCGATCTCCCGAAGCTTCATGACGTTACCTCCGTCGCTGGTGGGGGCGTAATCAATACTTGGCCAGAATGCCCTCGATCTGGTCGGGGGTCAACCGGCCGTAGACGTCGTCATTGATCATCATGACGGGAGCAAGGCCGCAGGCGCCCACGCAGCGGCAGGCTTCCAGGGAGAACTTGCCGTCGGGCGTGCACTGACCTTCGGAAAGCCCGGTGAGCTCGCAGATCTTGTCATACACGGCCTGAGAGCCCTTGACATAGCAGGCAGTGCCGAGGCAGACAGAGATCCGGTACTCGCCCTTGGGCGCCAGCGCGAACTGGGCGTAGAAGGTGGCGATGCCGTAGATCTTTTCCAGGGGGACGTTCATTTCATCTGCGATAATGGTCTGGACCTCGATGGGCAGATAGCCATAGATGTCCTGGGCTTTCTGCATGATGGGCATGAGGGCGCCCGGGGTGTCCCGGAGCTCCGCGATCACGGCCAGCAGCTTTTCCTCTTGTTCCTTCGTGCCACGGAAGGGAACCGTCGTTACTTTACAAGCCATTTGATGCAACTTACCTCCTAAATCGTAATAGCAAATGGTCGTTACCGGACGCACTGCGTCCATAGTACTATCGTATTTTACCAGATATCCCTTGGAAAGTAAAGCGAAAAATAGATATTTTTTATGAAAGAAGTGGAAAAATGGTAATGGCCGCGAGAAGAAAAACTCATAGGGGTCGGGCTCACGGAACACGGTCCATGGCGCATGAATCCCGGGGACGGTCGCCGGTCACCAGTCATCAGGGATCAGTCACCAGAGCGGACGGTGTTCGGCGTTCGCAGGAGACGGGTTGTTCGTCCCGTTGGAATTGAGAATTGAGAGTTGAGAATTGAGAATTGTCGATGTTTTGCAGATTGCCATCTGCAAAACGGAAATGGATTTGACATCTGCAGGATCGATAACAGGTTCAGGAATCAGAGTCTGTAGGGGCGGCCAAACCTCCCCTGCAAGCAGGGGAGGGGGACCGGCGAAGCCGGTGGAGGGGTGCTGCCCGCTTCCCGGCGGCAAATATTCACCCGACAGGGCGATCCAACCGGATGCGACGCCGAGATCGGGCCGGCAGATTGCCGGCGCTGCGGGCTGGCGCGAGCGGCTTTTCCAATGTTTTCAAACGGCAATTTGAAAACACCACAAATTCTCAATTTTCAACTGTCAATTCTTAAGGCGGGCGCGCGCTTCGTTCTCTCTTTCTCTCTCAGAGAGAAAGTCTTATGCTTTCTCTTTCGCTTACTCTTACCCTTACGCTTACTCTTACCCTTACCCTTACTCTTTCTCTTACCCTTACTCTTACTCTTACTCTTTTTCTTGTTCCGCCCGGTGGGTGAAAGAACCACGGAGCGTCCCCGAATGGACTTGCTTCGCTTTGGACGACGCCGCCCCCTGCAAGTCGAACGTGAAAAACGGAAAAAAATTGTCGCCCTTCACCTGTCACTTGTAACCTGTCAACTGTCACCTGTCGCTTGCTTCCTGGCTCTCGCCTCGGCCTTGGCACGGCCGGATTCCAGCACGGGACGGATCACGTTGAAGACGCTCCCGGCGCTGCCCGCAAGCTCCGGCTCCGTCCCGTAGAGGGCGTAGGCCGCGATGGCCTGATAGGTCTCAAGCTGCCGACTCTTGGGCAGACCGCTCACCGCCTTGAAAAACGAGTCGTAGAAGGTGAACTGCCCCCGGCGCAGGACGCCGTCCGCCCCGATCTCCGAGACGCTTCCTGCCTCTCTGGTGTTTGACTCATTCTCATTAATATAACGCATATTCGCAATCTCCTTTCATGCTCTCCTTTGACAAAAACCACTCTTTCAAGACACTTCAATTATACCACAGCAATATCATTTTGTCAAGATACCGGTTGCCCCAAAAAGTGCCAATTTTGAAAATATTTTAAAAACTTCCGCCAAAAGCCGCCGGGAATTTTCAGATCGTTCCCATCAGGCCGGGCCTTTCCCGGAGCGGCTTTTCCAAACATTTCCCGGGAAATGGAAGAAAAAAAAGAGCGACCGGCCTTTTGGAATCGGATGCCGCCCGGGAACTCCCCCGCCCTCCCGGAGCGATTGGAAAAAAAGTCGCGAAAAGGGCCGGATTTTTCCTTTGAAATGGTGTTTTGGGAGGAACAGTATCTTGTGGGGGCTATGTTTTCCACATTCTTTCCACAGCCCTTCCACCGGCAATCCACCGGATTTCCACAGGGTATTCCACAGGCTGGTCGGGAAATAGCGGTTGCATTTCCACCGGGAAAGGGATATAATGACGCGGAGAGAATTGAGAATTGGCAATTTGCGGTGTTTTCAAATTGCCATTTGAAAACATGGATTCACCGCGGGGGACGCGGACGGCAGCGTGCCGTCCCTACAAGCGATAAGCAAAAAGGAGGTCTCACCATGTTTCAAGACCTGGACATTCGCTATGACAACGCCTGGCGGAAGGCCGCGCCCGAGGCGGACAGCGTCGCCCTGATTCGCCGGGAGGACGGGATTCTCGCTGCCTTAAGCGACGGGCGGCTTGCCTTTCCCGCCTTCGGGCAGCTCTCCCCTGCCGCCCGGGGGCTGGAATGGCGCTACGCCTTTACGCTGGGAGAAAGCGAATATTTCCTGACCCAGTGGGACGACGAAAGCCCGCTGCCGGAGGGCTTCGAATTTGTGGCCTCCAGGGAGTACCGGAACCTGGGGCCCAAGGACGCGGTATTCGCGGCGGCGGTGAGCGAGAGCCTCCACCGCTGGTACGAAGCCAACCGCTTCTGCAGCCGCTGCGGCAAGCCCATGAGGGACAGCGACACCGAACGGGCCCGGGTCTGCCCGGACTGCGGCCTGACTGTCTACCCCAAAATCTGCCCGGCGGTGATCGTGGCCGTCACCCATGGAGACCGGCTACTGCTGACCAAGTATCAGGGCCGGGCCTTCAAGCGCTACGCTCTGGTGGCGGGCTTTGCGGAGATCGGAGAGTCCATCGAGGACACGGTGCGCCGGGAGGTCCTGGAGGAGACCGGTCTGCGGGTGAAAAACCTGCGATATTACAAGTCCCAGCCCTGGGTTTTCACCGACAGCCTGCTCTTCGGCTTCCGGTGTGAGCTGGAGGGCAGCGACAAGATCACCATTCAGCAGAGCGAGCTCTCCGAGGCGGGCTGGTATCGCCGGGACGAAATCCCCGGGGATTATTCCGGCATCAGCCTCACGGGCGAGATGATTGAACGCTTCAAAAACGGGACGGACGATTGCGGATGATTCGCAGTGGTTCGGGGCAGAAGCTGGCAGCTTATTTTCTGATTGCGCGTTGGCCGTTTGGAATTGAGAGTTGAGAATTGAGAGTTGAGAATTGAGAATTTGTGGTGTTTTCAAATTGCCATTTGAAAACATTGGAAAGCCGTCCGTTTCCCCGTCCGCTCCCGTCCCGGCGTTCGGCACGAAGGCAATTTGCCGCCAGGCAAATCCAAGCCTTCCCCTTGAGGGGAAGGTGGCAGCGCGCAGCGCTGACGGATGAGGTGGTGCTCCGTTACGAACCCGGCATCAACCGGAACCGGGCGGCACCCCTCCACCGGCTTCGCCGGTCCCCCTCCCCTGCGAGCAGGGGAGGTTTGGCAGCCGGGAACCGGGCGGCACCCCTCCACCGGCTTCGCCGGTCCCCCTCCCCTGCAAGCAGGGGAGGTTTTGCAGCGCCTATGGGCTCGGAACCTTGAAGCCGCTGTCGATTTTGCAGACGGCAAATTCATTCCCGTTTTGCAGATTGCAATCTGCAAAACACCTTCAATTCTCAATTCTCAACTCTCAATTCTCAATTCCAACGGGACGGGAAACCCGTCCCCTACGGACTCTGAACTTTGCACTCTGCACTCCGAACTCTGAACCGTGGCGCTGCCTCCGTGCGCCGCCGCGGAAACGCGGGCGGGGCTCCGAAAAAAAATATGAATAGAAAATCCGAAAGTGTTGAAACATTTTCGGATTTTCGTCGTCTATACGGAGCGTAACACAAATATTTGATGGAAGGGTTCGAAAGCGTTCCGAGTGGGAATCGTGCCGGACGAGGAGGATGCAGGCTGGCTTGACGCCCGGCTTTGCCGACAACGAAGTATGCTGCCTTTCCGCCGGAACGAATTGAACTATTTCGTCAAATATTCGTATGAGGTTTCTGCTTCGGCAAAACCGGACAGTTCGGCCCTGGGGCCGTCATGATTTGGAGGAAAGAATATGGGCACAAAACGAATCCTTTGCGCGCTGCTGAGCCTGGCGCTCTGCCTGGGGCTGTGCGCCTGCAGCGGGGACAAGAAGCCGGAGACCGTCTCCGTCCAGTCCGTCAGCATGATCACCGGCATCGGCCCCGTAGGCCTGGCGGAACGCTTCGCCGGCGTGGTGGAAGCGGGAGAGAGCATCCGGGTGGACAAGGGCGAGCAGCTTCAGGTCAAGGAGCTGCTGGTGGCCGTGGGCGACACGGTGGAGGAGGGCCAGCCCCTCTTCACCTATGACGTGGAGGCCATGCGCCTGGAGCTGGACAAGCTCAACCTGGAGCTGGAGCAGATGAAGGCCGCCGTTACCACCAAGAACGGCCAGATCGAAGAGCTGGAAAAGGAAAAGGCCAAGGCCAAGAGCGAGGATCAGCTCAGCTACACCCTTCAGATTCAGGAGCTCCAGATCGACGTGACGGAGACGGGCCTGAACATCACCGCCAAGGAAAAGGAAATCGAACGGCTGGAGACCCTGCTGGAAAACGACCGGGTTTTGTCTCCTGCCTCCGGGCGGATCAAGTCCATCAACGAAAACGGCGGCACGGACGACCGGGGCAATCCCCTGCCCTTCCTGGCCATCCAGCAGACGGAATCCTTCCGGGTGAAGGGCAATATCAATGAACAGAACGCCGCGGCGCTGACCCCCGGCATGCCTGTCACCATCCGTTCCCGGGTGGACGAGAGCATCTGGACCGGCGCCGTGGAGACCGTGGACTGGGAGAATCCCGTTCAGTCCGATAACGGCTATTACTACGGCGGTGGAAAGGGCGAAATGGAAAGCAGCTCCAAGTACCCCTTCTACGTCACCCTGGACGACGACACGGGCCTGAAGCTGGGCCAGCACGTCTACATTGAGCCCGGCATCCGCGACAGCGCCGAAAGCCGGCTGATGCTCCCCGCCTGGTTCATCTCCGACGCGGACTCCAAGCCCTGGGTCTGGGCCGCCGACAGGGACGAGAAGCTGGAAAAGCGGGAGCTGCAGCTGGGCGAATACGACGCCGATACCCAGTGCTGGGAAGTCCGCAGCGGCCTGAGCCTTCAGGATTACCTGGCCACCCCCGACGACAACTGCCGGGAGGGCGCCCCCGTGGTGTATTACAGCGAGTCCGACTTTGAGCGTCCCGATCCCGAGGACTTCGGCAAGATCGACTTCGGCGGCGAGGAAGGCAAGGAAAACGAAGGCGGCGAATACGCCGTCATGCCCGAGGGCGGCGAGTTCGGCTTCGAGGGCGGCGAGTTCGGCTACGAAGGCGGCGAGGAAGGTCAGCCCGTCTTCGAGGGCGCCGTGGTGGGCGACGGCGAGGATGACAAGGTCATCTACGACGGCGCAGACGTTCCCGCGGGAGGCTGGGACGGCTCCGCCCTTCCCACCGAGGTCAGCCCGGAAGCAGGAGGCGCAGCGGGATGATTCTGACCATGGAAAACATCTGCAAGAGCTACTACCGGGGCAAAACCGAGGTCCCGGTGCTCCACAACATCTGCCTTTCGGTGGACAAGGGAGACTATCTTGCGATTATGGGGCCCTCGGGCTCCGGAAAATCCACGCTGATGAATCTCATTGGCTGTCTGGACAAGCCCAGCTCCGGCACCTACCGGCTGGAGGGCCAGGACGTGGCCGCCCGGAAGGACAACGCCCTGGCGGAGCTGCGGAACAAATACATCGGCTTTATCTTCCAGAGCTTCTACCTCATGCCCAGCATGAGCGCTCTGGAAAACGTGGCCCTGCCCCTGATGTACGCGGGGGTCCCCAAGAAGGAGCGCATGGATCGGGCCAGAGCGGCCCTGGAGGGCGTGGGCCTGGAGGATCGGATGAAGTTCCTGCCCAACCAGCTCTCCGGCGGCCAGTGCCAGCGGGTGGCCATCGCCCGGGCCATGGCCGGACGGCCCGCCCTGCTGCTGGCGGACGAGCCCACCGGCGCCCTGGACACCGCCTCCGGCGAGCAGATCATGGACCTCTTTGACCGGATCAACGCCGAGGGCAGCACCATTATCATGATTACCCACGAGCCCTCCATCGCGGAGCGGGCCAACACAGTCTATCATATTCGGGACGGCCGTTTATCCGTTCCGGAGGAGGACCTCCTATGAGCAAGAAGAAAAAATGGATTCTGGCCATCCTGATTCCCGCCCTGGTGGTGGGGGCCGTATTCGGCACCTATCAGATCCTCCGGGCCAACCGGGATCCCGTCAAGGTCTACCCGGTGAAGGACCTGGTGGAGGAGGGCTATAACGACTATGAAAACTATCTCAGCGGCACGGTCAGGGCAGAGCGGCTCCAATGCTTCTACCCCTCCACGACCCAGGAGATCACGGAGGTTCTGGTTTCCGTGGGAGACCGGGTGCAGAAGGGCGACGTGCTGATCCGCTTCAACACCACCCTGTCCCAATTGGAGCTGGAGCGGAAGGCCATCGACATTCAGAAGGCCCAGGACGAGCTGGAAAAGGCCCAGCGCAGCTACCGCCGCTACTTCAAGCAGGACTACGTGATTCCTCCCGTCTCCGCCGGTCAGAACCAGGCCCAGGGCCTGGCGGCCCGGGCCGGTCAGGGCTTCCGGGCGGTACAGCTCTCCGTCATCCGCTGGAGCGACGCCGCTCCCTCGGAGCCCGTCATTGAGACCACGGAGCTTGTCACGGAGCCCACAGAGCCCATCACCGAGCCCACGGAGCCCGTCACCGAGCCCACGGAGCCCGTCACCGAGCCCACAGAGCCCGTCACCGAGCCCACGGAGCCCGTCACCGAGCCCACGGAGCCCGTCACCGAGCCCACGGAGCCCGAGCCCCCCGTAACGGAGCCCATCGATCCCACAGAGCCCGTAGTGGACGGGGTGGTGGTCACCCTCTATCAGGTGGGCGGCACCGGGACCCCTGAGGATCCCGCTCTCTACATCATGAGCAGCGAATACGCCCTGACGCCCCAGGTGCTGAAAGCGCTTCTGGGGAACGAAGAAAGCCTGGAGCTGGTGATTGCCGGCACCGAGGAGGACCGGGTGGAAGGCGTGGTTTGCTCCGCCTTCGGCCTGAGCCTGACCCGGGACGAAACCGGTGAAATGGCCTTCCGGTTCTGGAACGCGGACGCCTATTTGGGTCTGCCGCTTGCGCCCTTGCAGCCGGAAGAGCCCGAGCCCGAGCCGGATCCGGAGCCCTTCCCCATCGGCCCCGTGGGGCCCACCTGGCAGGAGCTCCAGCAGATTCGCAAGGATCTGGAGCAGCGGATCCGGGATCTGGATCTGCAGATCCGCATGGATCAAATCCGCTATCGGTCCATGGAGGCGGAGCTGGGAGACGGCACCGTCCGGGCAGAGTATGACGGCGTGATTCTCACCCTTAACGACCCGGAATATTCCCTGGAGACCGGCGAGCCCATGCTGAAGCTCTCCGGAGGCGGCGGCGGCTACAAGATCGTCTGCCCCGTCAGCGAGCTCCAGGTGGAAAAGATCTCCCTGGGGCAGACCGGCATGGTCAGCACCTGGAACGGCGGCCCCTATCCCGCCGTGGTAACAGAGATTTCCCCGGATCCTATGAGCTCCGACGAATACGGCTACGGCTACGGCGGCGGGAACGCCAGCTACTACCCCGTCACCTTCGAGGTGGACGCCTCCGCCGACCTGGGCGAAACCGATTGGGCGGACGTGATGCTGGACGGCGGCGGCAAGCCCCAGCCCGACGGCTACTATCTGATCAAGGCCTTCGTGCTCACGGAAAACGGCAAGTCCTTTGTGATGGTCAAGGGTCAGGACGGCCTGCTGGAAAAGCGCTTCATCACCACCGGCCGGGATCAGTACGGCTATTCCGTGGAGATTCTGGGGGGTCTGACCGCCAATGATTTCATTGCCTTCCCCTACGCCAAGGCCGCCCAGGAGGGCGCCAAGACCGTGGAGGGCGACGCCGCGGAGCTCTACGGCGGCGGCAAGTATTACTAAGGAGGGACGAACGTGCTTGGAAACATTCAACAGGCCTTTCAGGGGGTCTGGCACCATAAGCTTCGCTCCTTCCTGACCATGCTGGGCATCATCATCGGCATCGCCGCCATCATCACCATTGTGTCCACCATCAAGGGCACCAACGACCAGATCAAGGAAAACCTCGTCGGCTCCGGCACCAACGTGGTGGAGGTGAACATCCACCAGGGGGATTATCAACTGGATCTGTCCTGGCAGCAGCCCGAGGGGATCAGCGTGATCTCTGAGGACACCCGCCGGGATCTGGAAACCCTGGAGGGGGTGGAGGCCGTGTCCCTCTATCGCCAGCGCCAGTGGAGCTCCCAGGTCCTCTACAAGGACAACGCCTTCAGCGGCGCCACCCTGGGCGTCGACGAGAACTACTTCCGGGTCTACGGCTACCGGCTCTGCTACGGCAGAAGCTTCCTGCCCGAGGACCGAACCAATCACCGGAAGGTGGTCATGCTGGACACCAGGGCCGTGGCCGCCCTCTTCCCCGGGGAGAATCCCGTGGACAAGGTGCTGGAAATCAGCGGCGAGCCCTTCACCGTCGTGGGCGTGGTGGAAAAATCCAGCCAGTTCCGGCCGGTGATGGAAAGCATTGACGACTATAACATGTACGCCGACCAGACCAGCGGCGCCGTCTTTCTGACCGAGGCAGGCTGGGAGATCGCCTTCTCCTATGACGAGCCCCAGAACGCCGCCGTGAAGGCCAAAAGCACCGACGCCATGACCGCCGCGGGCAAGGCTGTGGCCGACGCTCTGACCGCCAGCCAGATCCGGGACCCCAAGAACAGCGAGTACAGCTACCAGAGCGAGGACCTGCTCCAGCAGGCCGAGCAGCTCCAGACCATGAGCGAGTCCACCAACAAGCTTCTCATCTGGATCGCCGGCATCTCCCTGCTGGTGGGCGGCATCGGCGTCATGAACATCATGCTGGTGTCCGTCAGCGAGCGGACCCATGAGATCGGTCTGAAAAAGGCTCTGGGGGCCAAGCGCCGCCGGATCCTGGGCCAGTTCCTCACGGAGGCCGCCGTGCTCACCTCCCTGGGCGGCCTGCTGGGCATCCTGGGGGGCATCGGCCTGGCGGAGCTGCTTTCCAGGGCCATGGACACCCCCACCGCCATCAGCGTCCCGGCCATCATCGTGGCCGCCGCCTTCTCCATCCTGATCGGCGTCATCTTCGGCCTTCTGCCCGCTACCAAGGCCGCCCGGATGAACCCCATCGACGCCCTGCGCAGAGAGTAGGATTTCATTTGCCTATGACCTGATTTTGGAAGCAAGGAGGACAGACATGAAACAAGGCATTTCATTCATTTGGGCTTATGTGTCAATCCTTATTTTCGCCCCGCTGTACCGATTTTTTGCCGCAAAACCCTTTCTGGAGCTGCTTGGGCTCAACCGGCACGGCTGCACCGGCAAAAACGAGCTGGGGCTTTCCTCCAGCTGCATCATCGACACCCATTTCATCGTGCTGATGGTCTTTACCCTGGCCATGACGATCTGGAGCTTTTTCCTCTCCAAGGATTGTCAGACCAAAAAAGACAAGGTTCTGTACCGCCTGTCCGTGTTTGTATTCAACGCGGGATTCTCTGTTCTGATCCTGATGATGGTCCCCCGGGAGGGGTAAACCCCGCGGAACCCATTGAGACTTGACGGACAATTTAGCCTTTTGCGTCTCGAATGCAGGAGAAACAACGGATAAAAAACGCAATCGGGAAGATCGGCTTTTGCCGATCTTCCCGAATTTTGTATGCTGTGGAACTTTTCAAATGGTAATTTGAAAACACCGTAAATTCTCAATTCTCAACTCTCAATTCTCAATTCCCCGCCGCCCCTGCAGGGCTTGCCTGCAGCCCAATCCGATACCGCTCCAAATCCACGCCGTCGGATTCCAGAAAGACGGTCTCGACGTATTCGCCGCCGTTGGCCAGGATGGTGCGGCGGCTGGCCTCGTTGGACGGCAGGCAGCTCACGAAAATCTCCCGGAAGCCGAAGGCGGACAGGAAGTCCTTTGCCCGGGCAAGCATCCGCTTGGCATAGCCCTTCCGCCGCTCCGAGGGGCGAACGGAATAGCCCACGTGGCCGGTATAGCGGCGCATTCTCTCATTCAGCACGTTGTGAACCTGCATACAGCCCACCATTTTCCCGTCGGCGGCCCGAATGCAGAGCAGAACCGTCCCCCAGACCCCGTGCTCGTCCGCCTCCCGGGAAGGGTTCGACCAGCCGATGCAGTAATCCGTGTATTCCCGCATATCCGGCATCCGCTTCAGGGAGAAGCAGCCGTCAAAACCGGAGCCGGCCTCCAGCAGCTCCTGCCGGTAGGCGGCGATTTCCTCCGCAAAGGCCATGGAGGGCTCGGCAAAGAGCAGCTTTTCCTCCGGCTCCTCCCGTCCCGGGACGTATTCCACCGAGAATTTCTCGCAGACCACCAGGGATTCCTCGGTGAAGGGAATGCCGGACTCCGCCGCGCACTCCTCGAAAAAGGCCTTGTGAACCCTTCTCCAATAGGCCAGGGATCGATCTCCCTCCCCCTCCGCGTAGGCGTGGAAGGGCGGCACCTCCCGGAAGGGCCGGATATAGACGTCGTAAGTTCGGATGACACAGACCGCCTCCTCCGCGCTGTTGAGAATCACGCTGTAATCCCCCGGCCGGGGCAGCTCGTCCAACGCGTCCTCCGCCACGTAGTCGTCGTAGGCGCTGGCCGTGCCGAATTTGACGCCCCGGACCACCAGCTCCGCCAGCTCGTCCGCAGTTTCCGCGTCGGAGCCGAAGGCCCAGGCCTCGTAGGGCGTGTCGATGGCAATTTGTTTCTTCTGGCAGAATTCTGCCCAAAGCGCTTCCGCGTTCATGCTTGTTCCTCCTTTTGATGGCTCCGCGCCCTCCCCCGCTTTCACAGGCTTGCCTCGCGGACAATTTCTTTCTTCATTTTGATGGGATAGCCCGCTCCCTGCAGGCGAAGAACGGAAAAGCGTTCCTTCTTCACTGCGGTAAAGCCGCTTCCCTCATAAAATCGTATGGCGTTCTCATTCTTTGAGAAAACCTCCGTGTAGATTGTGTCGAAGTCCCCCAGGGCACAGGCCTTTTCCAGCAGGGCGGTTCCGACGCCCTTGTTTCTGGCATTCGGGTCCGTGACCAGGGTGTCCAGATACAGGTCCCGCTCCCCGCTGACGGCCCGGCTTTGGAAAACGGCGTTCATCTGTTTGCTGATGAGCGTCCCCTTCCGCGCCCCGAAGAGCTCCCGGCAGAGCTCCGGCCGGAAACAGATCGGCCGTTTCTCCCGGGTGCCCAGGCCCATCAGGCCCAGAACCTTCTCCCCCTCCAGGCAGCAGAAAAACCAGTCCGGGTCTAAGATTTCCAGAAACAGCTTCCGTTTCAGCGCCTCATCCCTGGAGAAGCTCATAAAGCGCCCGAAGCCGACGAGAAAGAGCTCCACCGCCTCCGCCTTCTGCTTTTCCCGCAGGCTTCCGTAGGGAACTATGGTTTTTTCCATGGTCTCACCCCCTCACAGCTTCTTCGGCCAGACCCGACAGCGTCCTCCCACGGTCAGCTCTCCCAGGGGCAGGCCCAGGAGCAGCAAAACGCTGAGGACGATCACCCCGGTCAGCAGGGCTGCTCCAACGTAAATTTGCGTCACGGCTCAGCCCTCCAATTCCTTCTTCAGGATTTTCTCGTAGAATTTCAGCTCGGCTTCCGCGCTGTGCAGGCCGTGGTCCAGCAGATACATCTGGTAGGCATAGAGGCTTTGCACCGCCTTTTCCGTGTCCTGCTCCCCGGACACCGCCCGGAGATTGTCCGCCGCGGTTCCGTCCCGGCAAATCAGCTCCGTGCTCGTTTGGATGACCGCCTTTTGATTCTGAACTGTAAAGTGTTTCAGCTCCCGGAGCTTCTCATATTCCGCCCGCAGGTCCTCCAAATACTTCCGCAGAAAGGCGATACGCTTCTCCCTGGGTGCCATGCCCAGGAAGAAGAACTTTCCCTCCTCCATGGTCTTCATCTTGGCGATATTGATGGGGCTGCCGATCCACTCCTTGTAGAAGGCCACGCCTGCCGGAGTGACGGAATAGCGCTTCTTTCGGACGTTGTTCTCCGTGTACGCGCCGGCCTCAATATAGCCCTTCTCCAGCAGCTTCTTCAGTCCCGCCTGGATGCTCCCCAGGCTGTCGCTGCAAATGGCGGAGAGCTTCTGCTGGATGTAGGTGCGAATCTCATAGATGGTCATGCCCCGCAAAATGAGCAGGCTCAAAATAATTGTTTCCATGGTCTTTCCTCCGTTGTTACTATTAGTAATGCCATATTACTATAAGTAACATCAAATGTCAAGAGGAAAAAATACCCCGGAACCACAAAAGATTCCGGGGTATTGCGTTTACAGGAAAAACAATTAACGCTTGCTGAACTGTCGGGCGGATTCGGAAATATGCCGGCGGCATATTTCCCCGCACGACCGCAGCGGCTATGCCGCGAGGACGCCGCTGTTCGGAAAGAGATTTATCTCTTGGAGAACTGAGGCGCGCGGCGGGCGGCCTTCAGACCGTACTTCTTTCTTTCCTTCATTCTGGGGTCGCGGGTCAGGAAACCGGCGGCCTTCAGCTGAGCGCGGAACTCGGGGTTGACTTCCAGCAGGGCGCGGGAAACGCCGTGACGGATGGCGCCGGCCTGGCCGGTCACGCCGCCGCCTTCGACGGTGCAGACGACGTCCACCTTGCCGATAGTGCCAGTGGTGTTCAGGGGCTGACGGACGATGAGCTTCAGGGTCTCGAGGCCGAAGTACTCGTCGATGTCGCGGCCGTTGATGGTGATGGAGCCGGTGCCGTTCTCATACACGCGGACTCTGGCGACGGAAGCCTTGCGGCGGCCGGTGCCGTAGTGGTAAGGTCTCTTGCTCTCGTACATGGTTCGTTACCTCCTTAGTCCTGGGTCCATTCGACGGGCTTCTGGGCGGCGTTCTTGTGCTCAGCGCCCTTGTAGAGCTTCAGCCGGGTCATGGCGGCGCGGCCGATGCTGTTCTTGGGCAGCATGCCCTTGACAGCCAGCTCCATGGCGAAGTCGGAACGGGACTCCATGAGCAGACGGTACTTGGTCTCCTTGAGACCGCCGATCCAGCCGGAGTGATGACGGTAGTACTTGTCTTCCATCTTCTTGCCGGTCAGGACGGCCTTGTCGGTGTTGATGATGATGACGAAATCACCGCAGTCGACGTTGGGGGTGAAATCGGTCTTGTGCTTGCCGCGGAGCAGGTTGGCGGCGATGACGGCGGTGCGGCCCATGGGCTTGCCGGCGGCGTCAATGACGTACCACTTGCGTTCCACAGTCTCTTTCTTTGCCATTGTAGTGGACATGATGTTTCCTCCGTTGGTATATCACATTTGATTTGACAAATTCCAGGCGGGCGAGTAAAATATGCTCAACCGCGCTCGCCCTTTATACCATATTTATTTTCGATTGTCAACTGAATTTTCGCAGATTTTTATTTTTCGTCGAGAGAACTTTTGTTTTCTCTGTTATTCTCTTCTAATCTCTCGGATTCTCGCTTTCATTTTATGTTTTTTCTGCGGCTATTTCAGCGGCGGCCATTGGCCGGAGCGATGCGGGCACACATCGTGACGCTTCGCGTTCGCTCCCTGCGGGCTTGGAACCCGGATCCGGCGGCCAGAGGTCTGGCCGCCCTACGCACGCTGTACCATGGCGCACCGGTGTGCGCCGTTACGGAAGCGGGCGCCGCAGGCGGTCTGTCGATTTTGCAGAGGTCAAATGGATTCCCGTTTTGCAGATGGAAATCTGCAAAACACCGACAATTCTTAACTCTCAACTCTCAATTCTCAATTCCAACGGGACGGGGACCCCGTCCCCTACGGACTCTGTACCATGGCGCACCGGTGTGCGCCGCTACGGAAGCGGGCGCCGCGGGCGGCCGCCCCTGCTTAGATGGAGGTTTTGATCATGCAGCACATGTTATCTCTGTTTCGGTCCTGTGTGGACAACTACGATATGATCCGGACCGGGGACCGGATTGCGGTGGGGGTGTCCGGAGGCAAGGACTCCCTGACCCTGCTGGTGCTCCTGGCGGAGCTGAAAAAGTTTTATCCCCGGCCATTCACTCTGGAAGCCTTCTCTGTGGACATGGGGCTGGGCGGCATGGACTTCTCCCCGGTGGCGGCGCTCTGCGACAGACTGGACCTGCCCTTCCACAAGATCGATACCCAGATCGGGCCGGTGCTTTTCGAGCACCGGAAGGAGAAAAACCCCTGCTCCCTCTGCGCCAAGATGCGGCGGGGGGCTTTGGGCAAGGCCATCACCGAGGCGGGCATCCACAAAATCGCCCTGGGCCACCACCACGACGACGCGGTGGAGACCTTCCTCATGTCCCTGATCTACGAGGGGCGGATCTCCTGCTTCGAGCCCGTCACCTATCTGGACCGCAGCGGCGTCACCCAGATCCGGCCCATGCTCTACATCCCCGAGCAGGCCATCCTCCATTTCGCCGAGAAATATGATCTGCCCGTGGTCCACAACACCTGCCCCGCCGACAAGCACACCAAGCGGGAGGAGATCAAGGAGCTGGTCTTCGAGCTCAACGGCCGCTACCCCGGCCTCAAAGACAAGCTTTTCGGAGCCATGCAGCGATACCCGCTGGCCAACTGGGGAATTGAGAATTGAGAAGTGAGAATTGAGAAGTGGGCTGTAGTGGCGGTGCCCTCGACGCCCCAGATCCCGCACATAGGTAACGGGTAAGAAGTAAGAAGTAAGAGGTAAAGAAGCCGCTGTGAGACTTCTTACCTCTTACTTCTTCGCTTTTACTTTACTTGCTCAGCCTTGCATCCAGAATGAACAGGGCAACATAGCAGGCAGCCAGGAGGGCGATCAGGATCAGAGCCGGGACGCGGGCCCTGCGTTCCTTCCGCTTTGCCAGCTCATAGTCCCCGCCGATCCCGTTCCGGGCGGCCATCCAGCGGCCGATCCAGAGCATCACGCTGATCAACGTCGCCAGGTGCAGCAGAACGAAGCCGGTGACCAACAAATCAACGCTGTTCATGTTCGTTTCCTCCGTTTGGGCTTGGATTTGCCCGGGCAGGGCGGTGTTCCTCTATTGCCTATTGCCTATGCCCGTTGCCTTACTCTTCCTTCACGATGGCGATATGCACGTCATCCAGCTGCTTCTGATCCACTACGGTGGGGGCGTCCATCATCACATCCTGGGCCTTCTGGTTCATGGGGAAGGTGATGACCTCCCGGATGGACTCCTCGCCGGTGAGAAGCATAATCATCCGGTCCACGCCGGGAGCCGCGCCCGCATGGGGGGGCGCGCCGTAGGTGAAGGCGTTGTACATAGCGGGGAACTTGGCCTTGACCTGCTCCTCCCCCAGCCGAACCAGCTCAAAGGCCTTCACCATGATCTCGGGATCGTGGTTCCGGACCGCGCCGGAGGCGGATTCGTAGCCGTTGATGACCAGGTCATACTGGAAGGCGGTGATGGACAGGGGGTCCACCTCGCCCCGCTCTGCCTTTTCCAGAATTTCCAGGCCGCCGTTGGGCATGGAGAAGGGGTTGTGGCAGAATTCCAGCTCCCCGGACTCCTCGCCGATCTCGTACATGGGGAAGTCCACGATCCAGCAGATCTGATACTGCTCCTTGTCCATGTGACCGGGGCAGAGATTGCCCAGCTTAATGCGGAGCACGCCGGCGGTCTTCTGGGCCACGGCCTTCTTGCCGGCGGTGAGGCCCACGAAGCAGTTGGGCTTCAGGCCCAGGGCCGCGACGACCTGCTCCTTGACGGGCTGGACAAACTTGGCGATGCCGCCCACGATCTCCCCGTTCTCGTCCAGGCGGAACCAGTAGGGCTTCTGCCCTGCCTGGACCTCCACGTCGGCGCAGAGCTTGTCGATCTGCTTCCGGGGGGCGTTGAAGTCGGTGACCACAATTGCCTTGACCGTATTGCCGGCAAAGGGCTCGAAGCCGATGCCCTGCATCAGCTCGGTGGCGTCGGTGATCTCCAGGTCAATCCGCAGGTCGGGCTTGTCGGTGCCGTATTTCTCCATGGCGTCGTTGAACTTAATCCGGCGGAAGGGGGCCGGAGTCACCCGCTCATAGAGGCCGAACTGCCGGAACACCGGCTCGATGACGGATTCCAGCACGCCCAGCACGTCGTCCTGGGTCGCAAAGGCCATTTCCATATCCAGCTGGTAGAACTCGCCGGGGGTGCGGTCGCCACGGGCGTCCTCATCCCGGAAGCAGGGGGCGATCTGGAAATAGCGGTCGAAGCCCGCAGTCATCAGCAGCTGCTTGAACTGCTGGGGCGCCTGGGGCAGAGCGTAGAACTTGCCGGGATGCTTCCGGGCGGGGACCAGATAGTCTCTGGCGCCCTCGGGAGAGGAGGCCGTCAGAATGGGGGTGGTGATCTCCAGGAAGCCCTGCTCCGTCATGCGGCGGCGCAGCTCCGCCACCACCTGGCAGCGCAGGATGATATTCTGCTTGACCGCGGGGTTCCGCAGGTCCAGATAGCGATACTTCAGGCGGGTGTCCTCGGCAGCCTCCCGGCTGCGGTTGATCTCAAAGGGCAGCTCGTTGTGGATGCATTTGCCCAACACCTCGATCCTGGTGGGGACGATCTCGATCTCGCCGGTGGGCTGCTTGGGATTCTTGGCGTCCCGCTCCCGGACGGTGCCCTCCACGGCGATGGTGGTCTCCTTGTTCAGGGGCTTGAGGACGTTCATCATCTCCTCGGTCTCCACCACCACCTGGGTGGTGCCGTAGAAGTCCCGGACCACCACGAAGGCGAAATTGGCGCCGACTGCCCGGACGTTCTCCATCCAGCCGACGATGCGGACCTGCTTGCCCGCGTCAGAGAGCCGCAGCTCCCCGCAGTTGTGGGTTCTGTTTTGGGTCATGTTCGTATTACCTCTGTTTTCCTCTATGTGTAGCGCCGGCAATCTGCCGGCCGGGATTACGAATTGAAAATTGAGAATTGAGAATGATTGAATCGGGCAAATTGCCTTTTGCCCGATGAAAATGCACCAGCGGACAGGCTTGTTCCCGCGGGCGGAGGATAGCTGCCGCAGGCAATGACCGGAGCGACGAGGGCATCGCTCCCTACGGGCGTAAGCCGCGGATCAGCTTACCCGCGTCCCGTTCGGCCATGGCAGACTTCACAGCCGCGGCGGCCTCCTCCAGGCTCAGAAGCTGCTGTTCGCCGGTCTTCATGTCCTTGAGGGAAAGCTTGTTCTGGGCGGCCTCGTCCTCCCCCAGGAAGGCCACGAAGGGAATGCCCAGCTTGTCGGCGTAACCCATCTTGGCCTTGAACTTCTTCTGCTCCGTGTAGAGCTGGGTGCGGACACCCGCGGCCCGGAAAAAGGTGGCCGCCTGGACGGCAGGGGTCAGGTCCTCAGTCATGGGCAGGATCAGCAGCTCCGCGGGGGCGGTGTTCAATTCCTCGTTCAGCATTCCCTGCTCCTGGAGCACGTAGAACAGCCGTGTGGCGCCGATGGAAATGCCCACGCCGGGAAGCTGCCGCTCGGTGTAGTACTCCGCCAGATTGTCGTAGCGGCCGCCGGAGCAGATGGAGCCGATCTCAGGGTGATCCAGCATCAGGGTCTCGTAGACGGTGCCGGTGTAGTAGTCCAGGCCCCGGGCGATGGTCAGGTCCACGGCGAAGTTGGCCTCGGGGACTCCGAAGGCGGCCAGGTACTTCACCACAGTCTTCAGCTCCGTCAGGCCGGTGTCAAAGAGTTCGTTCCGGCCGGTGTAGGCCTCCAGAGCGGTCAGGACCGCTTCATTGCTGCCCCGAATGGCGATAAACTTCAAAATCTCGTCGGCCTGGGCTTCGGTGAGGGCCACGTCGTCGATCAGCATGGCCCGGACCTTGTCGGGGCCGATCTTGTCCAGCTTGTCCACGGTGCGCATGATGTCGCCGGAGCGTTCGGACAGGCCCTGCATGGCGTAAAAGCCGTTGAGAATCTTCCGGTTGTTCACCCGAATCTGGAAGCGCTCCAGCCCCAGGCGGGTGAAGGTGGAATAGATGACGGCGGGGATCTCCGCCTCGTTGGCGATGTCCAGCTTGCCGTCGCCGATCACGTCGATGTCAGCCTGGTAGAACTCCCGGAAGCGGCCCCGCTGGGCCCGCTCGCCCCGGTAGACCTTGCCGATCTGGAAGCGGCGGAAGGGGAAGGCCAGCTCTCCCGCGTGCATGGCCACGTATTTTGCCAAGGGGACAGTCAGATCAAAGCGCAGAGCCAGATCCGCGTCGCCCTTGGAGAAGCGATAAATTTGTTTTTCGGTCTCGCCGCCGCCCTTGGCCAGCAGGATCTCCGCCGACTCCACCAGAGGGGTATCCAGGGGCGTGAAGCCGTAGAGGGCGTAGGTCTCCCGGAGCGTGTTCAGGAATCGCTCCATCTGCTGCTGCGGCGCAGGCAGCAGCTCCATAAAACCGGACAGCGTCCGGGGAGTGATGACAGGCATAATGTTACCTCCGTAGATGTATGTAGCGCGGGCGGTCAGCCCGCCGTTTCTTTCGTCTGTAGCGCGGGCAATCAGCCCGCCGGAATAATTGAGAATTGAGAATTGAGAGTTGAGAATTGCGGTGTTTTTCAATTCTGCGAATTGAAAAACGTCATTTCGTCCGGCAGATTCAGAAAATACTCATAAAACGGCATAAGCCAGTCCCAGCCGTCGCGGATAAAGGGGAACAGCCCGTCCGACAGGGACAGCCCGTCGTGGGCGGCCCGGTGCTCCAGGCCCAGCCATTTCTTGTCCACCCAGGGCTGCAGCATCGGGGTAGTCTCAAAACGGTGCTTCTTATAGCTCTCGCCGGTGAGTTGGAAGATCTCCTGTCCTTCCAGACTGCGGGCCATGGCCTCGGCAGGGGCGGGGTCCTGCTTCACCTGGGCCCGGAATCGCTCCAGCGTCGTGTTGCCGCCGGGCCAGAGGCCCATGCCGCAGTCCCAGCCCTCGGGGGTAAAGCTGAACCAGAAGGCAGGGCCGCCGCCCTCCTCCCGGTCCGCGTAAACGGTGAACCAGAGATGATCGTTCATAGGGCCCCGGCCGAACAGCCGTCGGGCGTCCCGATAGATACGGGAAATATGCAGCTTCCAGTCGTGCTGGGGGTATTTGTCCCGCAGGTGCTCATACAAAGCGTTGGCCAGGTCCTTGGTGGGCCGGTGCATCAGCGCCTCATATTCCTCCTTGTGGGCCTGGAACCATTCCCGGGAGTTGTTGAGCCGGAGGGACCAGAGGAAGTCCACGGTTTGTTCAGAATAGTGCGTCATGTTATCTCCTTCGGGCGGGCACAGACGGGGGTGTGGACTGTTTTTCCATGTTTTCAAATGGCAATTTGAAAACACCACAAATTCTCAATTCTCAATTGTCAATCGAGAATTGACAAGTCTCCCCCGTCCCCTATTGCCTGCTGCCTATCTCTTATTATGCACCAGCTCCCGCCAATCCAGGTCGCCCCGCTGGAGGCCCAGGATCAGCATTTCCGCGGTGGCCAGGTTGGTGGCCACGGGGACGTTGTGGGCGTCGCAGAGCAGCAGAGTTCGCATGGCGTAGCGGTTCTCCCAGGGGTCGGCGCTGTTGGGGTCCGTGAACATCAGGACCATGTCGATTTCGTTGTAGGCGATCCGGGCGTCCACCTGCTGGTGGCCGCCCTGGTTATGGGCCAAAAACAGAGAAATGGGCAGACCCGTGGCCTCGGCCACCAGCCGGCCGGTGGTGGCGGTGGCGGAAAGGGTATGCTTGGCAAGAACGCTCTTGTAGGCCGTGCAGAACTGGACCATGAGCTCCTTTTTCTTGTCGTGGGCCATTATCGTAATGTTCATATCAGCATCTCCTTATAAAAGATGTAGCGCGGCGGCAGATGGGGACGCCGCCCCCACAGAAAATCAAATCCGCAGCAGGGGTACCTTCCGCCCCTGGAGGCGGCGGGCCAGATGCAGATAGCCCAAGGCTGCGCCCCGGTCGGTGCGGCAGATCAGAGGGGTGTTGGCGGCGGCGGCCAGGACCACGTTTTCGTCGCTGGGAATGATGCCCAGCAGGGGCACACCAACCTCGTCCATCACGTCGTCCACGGTCCAGCGCAGGTGCCGGAACAGAGAGGGCGTCACCCGGTTTACCACCAGCTTCACGTTGTCCCGGCCCATTTGCTCCAACTGCTCCGCCGTCCGGGCGGCGTCCCGCAGGGAGGCGGGGTCCGGAGTGGCCACCAGGATCACCCGGTCGGCAAAGAGGGTGGCAAAGCGGAAGCCGTTGCCGATTCCCGCGGGGGAATCGATCATAATGTAGTCAAAGCGCTCCCGGGCGGATTGCAGCATGCGTCCAAAATCCTGGAAGCTAATGCGATCACCCAGGTCCGCCACGGGGGAGGTCAGCAGGTAGAGCCCCGGAATCTCCGGGTGGGGCGTCGCGTCCCGCAGGCCGTAGCGCCCGGCCAGAACGTCGGCAAAGGAGATTGGCGCCAGCTCCGCCATACCCAGAGATATATCCAGGTTGCGAAGGCCAAGATCCACGTCAATGCAGAGCACCCGGCAGCCCTCCGCCGCCAGACAGGTGGCCACAGCGGCGCAGAGGGTGGTCTTCCCGGTGCCTCCCTTGCCGGAGGTGACGGCGATGACCTGCCCCATGGAATTCACTCCTTCCGCAGCCGGGATATACCCGGCCATTTTATTCATTTTATTATATCGCATAGGGCACAAAATTTCAATCATTTTTTTGTGCGTGCAACAGGCGCGGAAAATTGAGAATTGCGCGTTGAAAATCTGGAATTTCAGTGGTTTCAAATTGCCATTTGAAACCACTGAAAAACAGTCCGCACCCCCGACTGCGCCCGCCCGTAGGGGACGCGCTTTCCCCGCAGGGGGGAGCGTCCCGACCTTCGGCACGAAGGCGATTTGCCGAAGGCAAATCAATGCCTTCCCCTTGCGGGGAAGGTGGTCACAAGGGCCGGATGAGGTGGTGCTCCGTTACGAACCCGGCATCAATCGGAAGCGGGCAGCACCCCTCCACCGGCCTTGAGGCCGGTCCCCCTCCCCTGCAAGCAGGGGAGGTTTTGCCGCCGGGAACCGGGCAGCACCCCTCCACCGGCCTTGAGGCCGGTCCCCCTCCCCTGCAAGCAGGGGAGGTTAGGCCGCCCCTACGGGCTCTTAAGCCTGAACCTGCTGCCGATTTTGCAGACGGCAAATTCATTCCCGTTTTGCAGATGGCAACCTGCAAAACACCGACAATTCTCAATTCTCAACTTTCAATTCCAACGGGACGGGGAGCCCGTCCCGTACGGAGCTTGAACTCTGAACCCGGAAGCGGCGCGCCGATCCCGGGAATAATTCCCCGCTGCCGCGCATATAGATTATCATGCATAAACAGGAGGCGATGGCATGGGGGCGGAAATGAAACCGGAGGCTTTTTCGGACGAGCGGGTGAGTCTGGAGGGACGGCGGCTGCTGCGGGCTACTGGGGTGAAGGAGATTCTCCGCTTTGAGGAGGCCCTGGTGGTTTTGCAGACGACGGAGGGTTTGCTGGTGGTCCGGGGAGAGGGGCTGGCCCTGCGGAGCCTTGCCCCGGAGGACGGCCGGGTGGAGCTTCGGGGCAAGGTGGAGAGTCTGAGCTATGCGCAGGGCGGGCAGGAAAAGGGCCTGCTCCGCCGCCTTTTCGGCTGATGGAGCTGCCGGTGGGTCTCCAGCTCCGGGAGTTGGGCCTGGCCCTGGCTCTGGGAGCGGCTTTCGGCATCCTGTACGATTTGCTGCGGCCCCTGCGGCGGGGGCGAATCACCACATCCTTGACGGATCTGCTCTACGTGCTGGCGGTTTTTATTTCCCTGCCGGCCTTCGCCCTCTATGCGGGGCGGGGCCGTCTGCGGCTTTTTGCCCTGGGTGCTATGGCCCTTTCCGGTGGATTATGGCTGCAAATATCCGGTGTTTTCCTGGAAAAACTGAAAAAAATTACAAAAAAGAAGAAAAAAACATAAAAAAATCATAAAAAAATTGTTGCATTTGCAGGAAAATCTGTTACAATAATGGGTAAGATTATGGATTATGGAAACTTAGTGGAAAAAATCGGCGAATCCCGCCGGAAAGGAGGTTGCCCATGCGTCTGAAGAAATCGTCCTTCTGGACGAAGCTTCTGCTGCTGGTGGTGTCAGTCTATGCCATCGTCACGCTGGTGAACCTCCAGGATCGGGTCCGGGGGGCCAACGCCGAAGTCGCCGCTCTGGAGCAGCAGGTTCTCTACGCGGAGCAGGAAAAGGCGCTGATGGAGGAGTCCCTCCGGGATCTGGGCTCCGACAAGAGCATCATGCAGATTGCCCGGGCCCGCCTCGGTATGGTGGAATCCGGTGAGATCGTCTTCCTCGACGCCGACGCCCAGTAAGTCCCGATACAGGAAAGGAAACACACAATCTATGGATTTTACACCGGGCATCATCCTTGAGGGCACCGTCCGTTCCATTGCGGCCTTCGGTGCGTTCATCAACCTCCCCGAGGGCAAGACAGGCCTCGTCCACATTTCCGAGGTTTCTTCCGCCTATGTGACCGACATTCGGCAGCACCTGACCGAGGGGCAGTCCGTGCGGGTCAAGGTCCTGAACACCGACGACCGAGGCCGCCTGAGTCTGTCCATCAAGCAGGCAGAGGATCGTCCTGTCGGCGCCGCGCCCGTCCGCCGGAGTCCCGAGGCTCGCCCTGTCCGGCCCCAGAGCTTCCAGAGCGTCAGAACCGAACCGGAGAGCTTTGAGGATAAGCTCAAGCAGTTCATGGCCGACTCCAACAGCAAAATCTCCGGAGTGCGGCAGTATGAGCACAAGACCCGGAGCAGAAAGAGATAGCATTGCATGACGAGGGGGCTTCACGCCCCCTTTTTTCGTGAGCGAGAGGAGGAACTATGCCGCACGCATTGATTACCGGCGGGTCCCGGGGCATCGGGGCCGCCACGGTGCGGGCCTTTGTCCGGGCCGGGTACGCCGTGAGCTTTTTCTATGAAAAAAACGTCGGGGCCGCTGAAGCCCTGGCCGCCGAGACCGGGGCTGCAGCCGTTCGCTGCGACGTGGCGGACACCGAAGCGGTCAGCCGGGCGGTGGAAGCTCTGCCCCCGGTGGACGTGCTGGTGAACAACGCCGGGATCTCCCATGTGGGGCTGGTTTCCCAGATCACGCCGGAGGAATGGGACCGTCTCTTCGCCGTCAACGTCAAGGGCATCTACAACACCGTTCGGGCCGTTCTGCCCGCCATGCTCCAAAGGCAGGCGGGGGCGGTGGTGAACGTCAGCTCCATGTGGGGACAGGCGGGGGCGAGCTGCGAGGCGGCCTATTCCGCCACAAAGGGGGCGGTCATCGCCCTGACCCAGGCCCTGGCCCGGGAGCTGGGACCTGCCGGGATCAGGGTGAACGCCGTCTCTCCCGGGGTCATCGACACGGAGATGAACGCCCATCTCTCCCCCGACGACCGGGCGGCCCTGGCCGCCGAGACCCCCCTGGAGCGAATCGGCGCCCCGGCGGAGGTGGCCGAGGCCATTCTCTATTTGGCGGAAGCCAAATTCGTCACCGGACAGAACCTTCCCGTCAACGGAGGCTTTCTTTAAGCATTGCCGGAGCAGGCCGGCGGGAAATTGACAATTGAGAATTGAGAATTTGTGGTGTTTTCAAATTGCCATTTGAAAACATGGAAGAATCGGGGCGGCGCAGCCCCGCCTGCACCTGCCCGTAGGAGACGCTCTTCCCCCTCCCCGACCGGTTCTTTTTCCCCCTTCTTGCCGGAACATGAAAGGGGGCCGCCGGAGGCATGGACGCGTTTCAATGGCGCAACCGGGAATAACAGAGCAACCGGACAAATCGCCCTGCCGGAAGAATGTTTGCCGCCGGGACCTTGGCAATCCCCCTCCACCGGCTTCGCCGGTCCCCCCTTGGCAGGGGAGGTTTGGCCGCCCCTACGGACGCTGAACCGGGAAGCGGCGGGACGGGAAACCCGTCCCCTACGGGCTCTGAACCCGGAATCTGCTATCGATTTTGCAGACGGCAAATTCATTTCCGTTTTGCAGATGGCAATCTGCAAAACACCTTTACTTCTCAATTCTCAACTCTCAATTCTCAATTCCAACGAGACGGGAGACCCGTAAACGGCGGCCTGGGGTCTACCCATGAAGGGCACAGGCGGCCGCCCGACAACTGAACCATGAACCCTGGTAAATGAGGCAGAAGGACGTTGTTCCTTCCAGCCTCTTTTTTTCTGCCCCTTTGTTCCTTCCGGCCTCTTTTTTTGCCTCTTTGTTCCTTCTTATCTCTAATTTATTCTCGCATATTCGACATATTTTGACGGGATTCGACAAAATTTGACAAATTATGACAAACAATTCTTGCATTCCGGCGGAAATTATACTATGATAGCGTAAATGAACCGGGCGTATATGCGCATACTATCGGGGAAAGGAGGCGGCCGGATGAAGCATTCCGTGATCAAAGAACTGCTGGAGTTGGCAGGCGGGCCCGCCTTTGCCCTGCGGGCTGGGGTGGTACGCTTTGCTGACGCCAAAGCCGCCGCCCTGGGTCTGAACCCGGGGACCGCTCTTTCCGAGCTTATGCCCGGCGCTCCCCTGCCCCAGCCCGGCGGCGAGGCGGTGGAAGCACAGGTGGTCCTCTCCGGCCGCTGCTGGAGTCTCCGGGCCCTGGCCGCTTCGGGGATGATTCTCTGCTTCCTGCGGCCGCCACGGACTATGGCTCCGGCGCCCAACGAAAGCACCCTGGTCCACACGGCAGGCAGCATCCGCCTGTCTCTGCAGGATCTGGTCCTCGCCCTGGACGGTCTGGCTGACACGGTCTGCGAAGACCCGGCTGCCGCACAGCAGACCGCCTTGGCCCTGCGCAGCGTCTACCGGCTCCGGCGCACCGCCGGAGATCTAGAGCTGCTGGCCTCCCTCTGCGCCGGGACCTTCCGGCTCTCCCGCCAGGCCTGCCGACCGGTGGCCGCCGCGGCAGAGCTCTGCGCGGAGCTGGCGGAGTTGCTCCGTTTCGCCGGGTGCGCTCTGCGCTGGGAACTGCCCCAGCGGGAGATTCCCTGCTGTCTGGACTGGCCCCTGACGGCGGCCCTGCTGCGGGAGCTGATCGCCAACGCGGCCGCCGACGCGGCGGACGGGAAAATCCACCTGAGTCTGACCCAGGTTGGGAAGAACCGGCTTTGCTTCGCGGTACGGAACACCCCGGCTGGCGGACTGCCCGAGGCGCCCTTCCACCGCCACAGCGCGGAGCAGTCCGATCTGAGAGGCGGGGCCGGGCTGGGCCTGAGCCTGGTCAGCGCCGGGGCGGAATGCCACGGCGGCGGCCTGCTGCTCTCCGGCGGGGAGGACGGAAGCGTCACCGCCCTGCTGACCCTGAACACAGCTGAGCAGGCCGACGAGACAATCCGGAGCCTTGTCCAGCTTCCTTTGGACCCGGAAGCAAGCCTGACAGCCCTGTCCCCCGTGCTGCCCGCGGAATGCTACCGTCCGGAGGACCTTTTGTAAAGGAAAAAGGAAGCGGTAAGAAGTAAGAGGTGTCTGAAACTGACACTTTTTGCTTCTTACTTTTTTCCTTCTTACTTTTTCTTTCTCTCTTCTTGACTTTTTTTGTCGAAACAGGTAGGATATGGGGAGTATTTAAGGGGGAATTCTGATGAAACAGCCAAACGACTCCGGTTCCGGGCAGGCTTTGAAGCTGCCGGTGGGACTGCCGGAGGATTACATAGCCACGGCGGAGACGGGTCTCAGTGCCGCCGAGGCCCAGGCCCGGCTCCAGGCCGGGCAGGCCAACCGGCAGACCGCTCAGCCCGGCAAAACCGTCCCCCAGATCATTGGGGAAAACCTGTTCACCCTCTTCAATCTGCTGAACTTCGCCCTGGCCTTCTGCCTGGCCCTGGTGGGCTCCTGGCGGAACATGCTGTTCTTGGGCGTGGTCTTCTCCAACACCCTCATCGGCACCGTCCAATCCCTTCGGGCCCGGGCCATGCTGAACAAGCTGCGGCTGCTCCAGGAAAAGCCCTGTCACCCCATCCGGGACGGGGTTGAGACGGACTGCCCTCCCACGGACCTGGTGCTGGGAGACCTGGTGGTCTTCCGGGCGGGAGATCAGCTTCCCGCCGACGCCATCATCCACAGCGGCTCCTGCGCGGCGGATGAGTCCCTGCTCACCGGTGAAAGCGACCCGGTTCAGCGGGGCCAGGGGGATTGGCTCATGTCCGGCTCCTTCCTCACCGAGGGCAAGGTCACGGCCCAGCTGGCCGCCGTAGGCGACGAGAGCTACGCCGCCCGGCTCATGGGAGACGCCAGGCGCATCCGCTCTCCCAAATCGGAGCTGATGACAGACCTGAACCGACTGGTCTCCTGGATCAGCCGGATCCTGGTGCCCCTGGGGATCCTGCTTTTCCTGCGGGAATATCTGACCCGGGAGGCCCCCATTGAAGAGGCCGTGCCCTCCACGGTGGCGGCCATGATCGGCATGATCCCCGAGGGCCTGATCCTGCTGACCTCCGTGGCCCTGATGGCCGGTGTGGTGAAGCTGGGCAGGCGCAAAACCCTGGTGCAGGAGCTCTTCGGCATCGAGACCCTGGCCCGGACGGACGTGCTCTGTCTGGACAAGACCGGCACCCTGACCACCGGGGAGATGACCCTGGATCAGGCCGTCCCCCTTGACACGGACGAAGCCGGACTCACCGCCGCGGCCTCCCGCTTCCTTGGCGCTTTTGAGGCCCGGTCCGGGACGCTCCGGGCTCTGGCCGCCGTCTATCCCGCCGGAGCCGAGACTCCCGCGGCCACTCTCCCCTTCTCCTCTGCCCGCAAAAAATCCGCCGCCGCCTTCGCGGACGGGACGGTGCTGATTTTGGGCGCGCCCTCCTTTGTACTGGACACCGTCCCGGCCCAGGTGGAGACCTGGGCCGAGCAGGGCTTCCGGGTGCTGGCCCTGGCGGAGGCGAAGTCGGACGGGGCAGGCGCACCATGCGCGCCCCAGCAGGAGCTCTTCCAGGGCGGTGAACTGCCGCCGGTGGAGCGCTGCCTGGGCTTCTTCCTTCTGCGGGACACCGTCCGGCCCGCCGCCGCGGACACCCTGGCCTGGTTCCGGGCGGAGGGCGTCAGCGTGAAGATCATGTCCGGCGACGATCCCCGGACCGTGGCCGCCGTGGCCCGCCGTTTGGGTCTGGCAGAGGCGGAAAAGGCCGTGGACTGCGGCGCGCTGACGGATGAAGAACTCTTCGCCGCCCGGGACGCCGTGATCTTCGGACGGCTGACCCCGGACCGGAAGCGGCTGCTGGTGGGAGCCTTCCAGGCAGACGGCCACACCGTGGCCATGACCGGCGACGGCGTGAACGACATTCCCGCCCTGAAGGCCTCGGACTGCTCCATCGCCATGGCGGGGGGCGCGGAGGCCACGGAGCACGCGGCCCAGCTGGTCCTGATGGACGGGGACTTCACTTCCCTGCCCGCCGTGGTGGCGGAGGGTCGGCGGGTCATTGGCAACATCACCAGAACGGCCAGTCTGTTTTTGGTGAAAACGCTGTATTCCGCCATTTTAGCCATTCTGTTGCTGGCCCTGCCCCTGCGCTATCCCTTCCAGCCCATCCAGCTCACCCTGATTTCCGCCCTGTCCATCGGCGTGCCCTCCTTCTTCCTGGCGCTGGAGCCCTCCCACGAGCGGGCCAAGGGCAAATTCCTCCGGCAGGTGATTCTCCGGGCCGCCCCCGGGGCTCTGGCGGTAAGCGCCTGCGCCATTGCCGCCATGATCACCCAGCACCGGGGCACGTCCTATGAGGTCGCCTCCACCATGGCCGCCCTGTCGGCGGGGCTCATCGGCCTGGTCAATTTGGCCCTGGTCTGCCGTCCCTTCACCAAGCTCCGGGCCCTGCTTTGCGCCCTTATGACTCTGGCCTTTGGGGGCGCGGCGGCCCTCTTCCCCAAAGTATTCTTCCTCCACACGGCGGAGCTTACCGGCTCCAACTGGCTGAGCTTTGGGATCATCACCCTCTGCGGATTCGGGATCCTGCTGGCAGGAAAGCGGCTGGCAGAACGGCTGGAGCACCCAGGGAACAAACAACGCAAAATCTGACAGAAAACACAAAGAACCCGGGCCCTTCCCTGATTCGGAAAGGCCCGGGATTTGGTTTGTTGCGGGGCTGCCTTGCGCGGGCGCACACTGTGCGCCCCTACGGGCTCTGTACCGTGGCGCACCGGTGTGCGCCGCTACGGAACCGGGTGCGCTCTGCGGGCGGATGCGGGCGTCCGCCTCTACGGGCTCTGATCCCTGATGCCTGCGCTTATGTTCCGAAGAACGAGTAATGCATGTAATCCTTATAGCCGCTGTTCCAGTAGATGCCCCGGGTGAAGCCGTACTTGGAGAAAATCTGGTCCACGCTGCCGCCTACCGGGATGGAATAGGGGTCCTCGCCGGGGCGGAAATACTTGCCGGTGATGGCGTTGCCGTTGGGATCGCAGTAGTAGTTTTCATTGGGGTTGATGTCCACCGCCAGGCCCACGCTGTGCTCCGAAACCCCCGCCCAGCGATAGCCGCCCAGGGAGTGAATGGGAGGCTGTTCCGGCAAGGCGTAGATTTCCGCGAAGATGGCCTGCATGGTGGGCGCGATGTTCTCATGGACCCGCAGGGTCCAGGTCCGGGTGTATTTCTGGCCGCTGGAATTGATGTCCCAGGTTTTGACCGTGATGGCAACCATGTGCTCCTTGGCCTCGGCGTCGTTGGCGTAAACCCGCCTGGGGTCCGAAATATTGGTCCTGCCGAAAATGAATTGCAGCTTTTCCGCCTTGGTCATATTGCCGTTGGCCAGGCCGGGGGCGGGCGTGTTGTTCTCGTCGTCTTCCTCGTGGTAGGTGTTGCCGGGGCTGCCGTAGTTGCCGTAGGGAATCTCCAGCATGGTCACCAGGTCCGAGCGGACATAGCCCGGCCTGCCGTTGTAGCTGACCTTGAACCAGCCCTTGTTGAAGCCCACGATAAAGCAGGTGTCATCCTTGGGAGCCCGGGCCACGGCGTTGTAGCCGGTGCCGGGACCCTGCCGGACGTTGGAGGTATAGTCAAAGCGGGCATAGCCGATCTTGACGTTCTTGACCTCGTCCAGCAGCAGATAGTCCTTGTGCATGTAACCCGTCTTCAGGTTGAAGATTACCTTGTACCAGTCGCCCTCAACGCCGATGACCAGGGCCGCGTCCCCCCGGTAGCCGGTGGCGAGGGTGGACGTGGAGGTGCTGGGTCCCTTCCGCAGCCGCAGAGCGCTGGCCGTGATGGTGCCGATGGCGGTCGTCATCTCCGAGGCGGAGGCCCGGGGCGCAAGGCCCGTCAACAGGCAAAGGCTGAGACTCAGAACGAGGAGAAGGGAGCAAAGACGGCGAACAATATGCTTCATGTCGATCACCTCATTATGAAATAGTAAGTTATTTGCGTCGATTATGTCTTGTAACTAAATTGTAACCTATTGAAACAGATTTGTCAACCCCCAAGGGCCGGAAAATTATGGAAACCTGATGTTTTTTCCGGGGAAATCCTGCGATTTTCTGTTGACTATGTAGAAAACCCTGAGTATAATATAGGGTGGAATGGACGAAATTGGATAGTATGTCCAACAAAATCCAATGTTTACATCATATACCGTATGAACCGGTTGAAAGGAGCACTCCTATGCAAGCCTTCATGGACGCCATCGTGAAACCCATTGCCGGCCCCGGTCTGGAGCTGCGTCAGGTCCCCGTTCCCCAGCCCAAGGCGGGCGAAGTCCTCATCAAAATCCACAAAACTGCCATCTGCGGCACCGACGTTCACATCTTTAACTGGGACCCCTGGGCAGCGGAGCACATCAAGCATCCTCCCATGACCATCGGCCACGAGTACGTGGGCGAAATCGCCGTGCTGGGCGAGGGCGTCACCGGTCTCACGGTGGGCCAGCGGGTCTCCGGCGAGGGCCACATCACCTGCCACCGCTGCCGCAACTGCCACACCGGCAACATCCAGTGGTGCAAGGACACGGTCTCCGTTGGCGTGGACCGGGACGGCGCGTTTGCCGAGTACGTCTGCATTCCCGCCACCAACGTCATCCCCATCGACCCCTCTCTGCCCGAGGACGTGGTGGCCTTCTTTGACGCCTTCGGCAACGCCACCCACACCGCCCTCATGTTCCCCCTGGTGGGCGAGGACGTGCTGATTACCGGCGCCGGCCCCATCGGCATCATTGCCGCCGGCATCTGCAAGTACGCGGGCGCCCGCCGGGTCATTATCACCGACATCAACGACGACCGGCTGCTCCTGGCCCGGAAGATGAACGTGGACGCCGCGGTGAACACCATGCGGGAGGATCTCAAGGAGATCATGAAGCAGCAGAACATTGCCGAAGGCTTCGATGTGGGTTTGGAAATGTCCGGCTCCGAAATTGCCTTCAAACAGATGATCTCCTGCATGCGCAACGGCGGCAAGATCTCCCTGCTGGGCATCGGCAACAAGCCCTTCACCCTGAACATGAACGACATCATCGGCAAGGGTCTGACCCTCCAGGGCATCTACGGCCGGAAGATGGACAACTGGCACCAGATGTCCTACATGGTCCAGGGCGGCCTGGATCTGAGCCCGGTCATCACCCACCGCTTCCACTACACCGACTTTGAGCAGGGCTTCGCCGCCATGAACTCCGGCAAGTCCGGCAAGGTCATTCTGGATTGGACCACCAAAAAGTAAAAAACGCATCGTGAAGAATGAATAATTGAGGTGTTTTTCAGATTGCCATCTGAAAAACGGAATCAAACTGGAGCCCAATGTAGGGACAAGCATCGCTTGTCCGCAGACAAGCAATGCTCGTCCCTACGTTCAACATTGATAGGAGGATCACTGCATGAAAACCGCTTACAAAGCATTCGAAGCCGAGCTGAACGCCATCCGGGAAGCCGGCACCTGGCGCGACGAGCGCATCATCACCACTCCCCAGTACTCCCGCATCGACACCACCAAGGCCAAGGGCGTGGTCAACTTCTGCGCCAACAACTACCTTGGCCTGTCCACCCGCCCCGAGCTGATCGAGGCCGCCAAGAAGAGCTATGACCGCTGGGGCTTCGGCCTGAGCTCCGTCCGCTTCATCTGCGGCACCCAGGAGATTCACAAGGAGCTGGAGGGCCGCATCGCCAAGTTCGTCGGCACCGACGACGCCATCCTCTACTCCTCCTGCTTCGACGCCAACGGCGGCCTGTTTGAGACCCTGCTGGGCAAGGACGACGCCATCATCTCCGACGAGCTGAACCACGCCTCCATCATCGACGGCGTCCGCCTCTGCAAGGCCATGCGCTATCGCTACAAGAACAACAACATGGACGACCTGCGCGCCAAGCTGCAGGAGGCCCGGGAAGCCGGCGCCCAGAAGATCATGATCGCCACCGACGGCGTGTTCTCCATGGACGGCTACATCGCCAACCTGCCCGCCATCTGCGACCTGGCCGAGGAGTTCGACGCCCTGGTTATGGTGGACGACTCCCACGCCGTGGGCTTCATGGGCGAGCATGGCCGGGGCACCGCGGAATACTGCGGCGTCATGGGCCGGGTGGACATCATCACCGGCACCTTCGGCAAGGCCCTGGGCGGCGCCTCCGGCGGCTACACCGCTGCCCGCCAGCCCATCGTGGACCTGCTCCGCCAGAAGAGCCGTCCCTACCTGTTCTCCAACACCGTGGCACCCGCCATTTGCGCCGCCACCATCGCCACCCTGGATCTGCTGGAAGGCTCCACCGCCCTCCGGGACAAGGTGCATGAGAACGCCCGTTACTTCCGCGCCGAGATGGAGAAGCTGGGCTTCGAGCTGCTGCCCGGCGAGCACCCCATCGTTCCCGTCATGCTCTACGATCCCAAGGTCGCCCACGAGTTCTCCCGCCGGATGCTGGAGAAGGGTGTCTACGTGGTGGCCTTCTGCTACCCCGTGGTTCCCAAGGGCAAGGATCGCATCCGCACCCAGCTCTCCGCCGGTCACACCAAGGAGGACATCGACTTCGTGGTCAAGTGCTTCGGCGAGGTCAAAAAGGAAATGGGACTGTAAGCAATTGACAGGTGACAATTGACAATGAAATCGGGCAGGCCGGAACGCTCCGGTCTGCCCGCTTCCATTGTTTTCAGAGCCCGGAGGGAGGGCTGCCGACTGCCTTTCTTGATTTGTCCATTGGAAATTGTCCTTGCAAATGCGGATTCTATTTAGTATAATGAATCTATTCTACAAAATTCTACATAAAGGAGTACTACGACGGTGAAAACAACACTGACACGACTTCTTTCCCTGCTGCTCTGTCTGGCATTGATCGGGAGCATGCTTCCCGCCGCCGTTTTTGCGGATTCGGAGATCTGGATGGAGAATCCCACCGGCTGGACCTCCGCCGACCAGGTCGTCTATCAGACCGCCTCCGCAGACGGAAAAACCTACGTCCTCAACTGGGGCGTCCGGGGGGAACGGGCTGTCTTTCTGACTACTTACGCTCTGGACTATTACGGCGGAGCCGCGGAAGCCCAGAGCTGGGCCGCGGAAATGACGGCCCAGTATGCCGGCGGCACCAACCAGGACGACGTGACCTCCAGCCAGCTCTACGCCGCCCTGCGAGGCTTCGTTCAGGGCAAGCAGAGCTACCAGACCTCCTACGACGGAACCCGGAGCCTGTTCAAGTACACCGACTGCATGGTTTCCGAGTCCGGCCACATCTCCTCCTTCTACTCCGGCATCAAGCTGAACGGCGCCTGGGACAGCGGCCACACCTGGAACCGGGAGCACACCTGGCCCAACTCCAAGGGCTTTGACAAGCAGGACGACGACATCATGATGCTCCGGCCCACCTCCGTCAGCGAGAACTCCAGCCGGGGCAACACCGCCTACGGCGAAAGCGCAGGCTACTACCACCCCAACATCGAGGCGGGCAACCGCTTTGACCTCCGGGGCGATGTGGCCCGGATCATGCTCTACTGCTACGTCCGCTGGAGCAACCAGGACTATATGTGGGGCCAGGAAGGCGTCATCGAAAGCATGGAAGTGATGCTGCGCTGGATGGAAGAGGACCCGGTGGACACCTGGGAAATGGGCCGCAACGACAGCGTCCAGTCCATCACCGGCGTGCGGAACTGCTTTGTGGACTACCCGGAGCTGGCCTGGGCCTTGTTCAGCCGGGAGGCGCCGGCCAACGCCTATCTGAATCCCGAGGCTCCCTCCCCCGTCTGCGTGGGCATTGACGTCAGCGAGCATAACGGCGCGATCAACTGGGCGACCGTTTCCAATCAGGTGGATTTCGCCATCCTGCGGGTGGGCTACACCGGCAGCACCGTGGGCAACGTCTACAAGGACGCCAAATTTGACGCCAATCTCCAGGGCTGTGTGGCGAACCACATCCCCTTCGGCCTGTATTACTACGCCGGGGCCACCACCAAAACCAAGGCCATTCAGGAGGCGGACGCCGTGCTGGCCTGGCTGGAGGAGGCCGGGGTCTCCCCCGATCTGCCCATCTTCTACGACGTGGAGGAGAACGCCAACATCCTCACCCTCTCCAACCCGGAGCTGGCAGAGGTCAACGCCGCCTTTTGCGATAAGCTGGAGAGCGCGGGATACCGGGCGGGCGTCTACGCCAGCGCCAGTCTTTGGGATTATCAGTTCAACGGCTATGAGGTCTATGACGGCATGGCCCACTGGGTCGCCCACTGGGGTACCCATAATCTGACCGCCGCCCCCGGCGCCAACGTCTGGCAGTACGCCAGCGACGGAACAGTCCCGGGCATCTCCGGGGCCGTAGACATGAACTACTGGATCGGTCCCCTGGGCGACACCGAGCATCCCTCCACCGCTGTGCTGGTCGATCCCGGCTGCCTGGACGGCAAGCTTACATCCACCTGCGTCCGCTGCGGCCTGGTGCAGGAGCAGCCCATTCCCGGCAAGGGCCACACTCCGGGGAACCCCGTCACGGAAAACGAACAGGCCCCCAGCTGCACCGAGGCAGGCTCCTATGACCAGGTGGTCTACTGCGCCGTCTGCGGCGCGGAGCTCTCCCGGGTGACCAATTCCACCGCCGCCCTGGGCCACGACTACCGCTCCACGGTCACCGAGCCCAGCTGCACCGAGGCGGGCGGCACCCGCTGGACCTGCGCCCGCTGCGGCGACAGCTATCTGGAAAACGAAACCGCCCCTCTGGGCCATGACTGGGACGAAGGCGTTGTCACCCTGGAGCCCACCGACGACGAGGACGGCCAACGGCTGTTCACCTGTCAGCGCTGCGGCGCCACCCGCACGGAGATCATCCCCCGTCTGAATCAGATCAATCCCTTCGTAGACGTCAGCGAGGGCAAGTACTACTATGAGCCGGTGATGTGGGCCTTCTACCACGAGCCCCGGATCACCAGCGGCACCGATGAAACCCACTTCTCCCCCAACGCCCCCTGCACCCGGGAGCAGATCGTATTCTTCCTTTGGGCGACCGCCGGGAAGCCCGCTCCCGCCGGGAGCTCTGCCGGCTTCACCGACGTGAAAGCAAACAGATACTACTATGAGGCCGTCTGCTGGGCCAAGGAGCAGGGCATCACCACCGGCGTCTCCGAAACCAGCTTTGGCGTGGGCAGCTACTGCACCCGGTCCCAGGCCGTGACCTTCCTGTGGCGGGCTGCAGACGCCCCGGCGCCCGGCGATACGCAGAATCCCTTCACAGACGTTTCCGCCCGGGCCTACTACGCCGACGCGGTCCTCTGGGCGGTGGAAAACGGGGTCACCTCCGGCACCTCTGCCAATGCCTTCAGCCCCAAAAAGCTCTGCACCCGAGGGGAGATCGTCACCTTCCTCTACGCCGCCCGGGAGCTGATTTTCCGGTAAAAACCAGAAAACATATCCCCCATCGGCTTCAAGCCGATGGGGGATATGTTATATTGCTTACAGATTGAAGTACTTTTCGAACTCGGCGGGATGGGGGATCCGGGAAAGCTCGGCGCACTCGGCCCGCTTGGTCTTGATGAAGTTCTTGATGAGCTCCTCGGGGAAGACGCCGCCGGCGGTCAGGTAGTCGTGATCCTTCTCCAGGGCGGTCAGCGCGTCCTCCAAACGGGTGGGAAGCTGGTGCAGCTTCTTCTTCTCCTTCTCGGACAGCTCAAAGAGGTTCATATCGTAGGGGCCCCAGCCGTTGGCGTGGGGATCGATCTGGTTCTTGATGCCGTCCAGGCCGGCCATCAGGATGGCGGCGTAGCAGAAGTAGGGATTGCAGGTGGCGTCCGGGTTCCGCAGCTCGAAGCGGCGCAGCTTGGGGGACTTTGCGTAGGCGGGGATGCGGATGACGGCGCTGCGGTTGGAGGTGGCGTAGCCCACGGTGACGGGAGCCTCGAAGCCGGGCACCAGACGCTTGAAGGAGTTGGTGGAGGGGTTGGTGATGGCGCAGAGGGAAGCGATGTGCTTCAGCAGGCCGCCCATGAACCAGTGGGCCTCCTTGGACAGATGGGAGTAGCCCTTATCGTCGGAGAAGACGGGCTCGCCGTTCTTCAAAAGGAGCATGTGGACGTGCATGCCGCTGCCGGCCTCGCCGTAGACAGGCTTGGGCATCAGCGTGGCGGCCAGGCCGTACTTCTTGGCCACGTTGTGAATGATATACTTCACCATCATGGTACCGTCGGCCATCTTCTCCAGCTCGCAGAGCAGGGGCTCGATCTCAAACTGACCGGCGCCGCCCACCTCGGGGTGATGGTACTTGACGGGGATGCCGGCCTTCTCGATCTCCATGCACATCTCGGCACGGCACTCATAGGTGGTGTCCAGGGGCTTGGCGATGTGGTAATTCTTCTGGAAGGGCACCACGTTGCCGCTGCCCTCCACTTCGCTGTTCCAGTAGGCCTGCTGGGTATCCACAGCGAAGGCCACCCGGTTGTTCTCCACGGTCCAGCCCACCTGGTCGAAGAGGTAGAACTCAAACTCGGGCAGGATCATCATAGTATCGGCAATGCCGGTTTCCTGCATATACTTCTTGGCGGCGGCCACGATGTTGCGGGGATACTGGGCCAGGGGCCGGTTCTCGGGGTAGTCGATGATCATGGCGTTGCCGATCATGGACAGGGTCTTGATCTCGCAGAAAGGATCGATGGCGGCGGTGTCCAGGTCGGGGATATAGACCATATCGGACTTTTCCACCACGGCGTAGCCGTAGTTGGAGGCGTCAAAGCCGATGCCGTTGACCATGGTATCCTCGTTGAAATGGACGGCAGGGATGGTGACGTGGCGGAACTGGCCGTTGATGTCCACGACCTTGAAGTCCACCATCTTGATGTCCTCATCCTGGATCAGCTTCATAATATCTTTTGCGGTTCTTCCCATAATTGCACCTCTTTGTCGGTATTTGTCGATATTCGCGGGGCCGGAAGGGGCCCAAAGCTCTTGGTACATCATACACGAAGAGCGCACAAAAGTAAAGCCGCGAAGGCCCTTAATTTTTGTGATTTTGCCCATAAGCAGGGCTTAAAGGCTATAAGCAGGGCTACTTGACATCATTTCCCCAGGGGTCTATAATGGACAAAATGAAAGGGGGACGACTTCATGAATCCCAAGGAACTGATTGCCCACGTCCGGGAAGCCTACGGGGCGGAGCCGGAGTATCTCTGGCCGGATTATCCGGACGCCTTCGTCTTTCGACACAAAACAAACCGAAAATGGTTCGGCGTGGTCATGGAGGCGGAGCGCGGCAAATTAGGGCTGGAGGGGACCGGAAGCGTCGTGCTGCTGGACGTGAAAACCGGTCCCCTGCTGGGCGGCTCCTACCTGGGCCAGCCGGGGATCGTCCGGGCCTGGCACATGAACAAAACCCATTGGCTGGGGGTGCTGCTGGACGGCTCCGCCCCCGCCGCCACCGTCCTGGAGCTGGTTGATCTGAGCTTTTCGCTGACGGATCAGCGGCAGAAGGGAACGAAAAAGTGAAACGGGACGCGGGAAGAGAAGCGCTGCTGCGGTGCAGCAGGACTCTGAACCCTGAACTCTGAACCGCGGGACGGGAAACCTTTTCCCTGCGGACTCCGTGCGCCGTAAGCCATGCGCTGCGGGACCGGCAGATTGCCGGCGCTACCGGGTCCGGGCGGAGGCGAGCAGGCCCGCCGGAGTCAGGGCGGCCTTCGTAACGCCTTGCAGGAGGAGATCGGCGGCGGGGTCCAGAATCGAGCTTTGAATCAGGCGGCGCAGGGCCCTGGCTCCGGCAGGACTTCCCGCGCAGCGGCGGGCCAGGGCGGCGGGCAGCTCCGGGTCCGGCTCCACCGTGAGCCCTGCCGCCTCCACCCGGGCCAGAGCCTCCCGGAGACAAAGGGCCGCGATTTGTTCCAGAGTCTGCTCCGTCAGAGGCTGAAAGGCCACCACCGCATCAACCCGGCCCAGAAGCTCCGGAGAAAAAGCGCCCCGCACCCGCTCTCTCCCCTGCTCCTCCGCCCCGTCGCTTTCCCCGGCGGAAAAGCCCGGTCTGGCCTTTGGACCCAGGGTTCCGGCGTTGGTGGTCATCACCAGCAGGCTGTTCCGAAAATCCGCGGTCCGGCCCAGGCTGTCCGTCAGCCGCCCGTCCTCCAGGATTTGCAGCAGCAGAGCCGTGACGCTGGGGTGAGCCTTTTCCAGCTCGTCCAGGAGGATCAGGCTGTGGGGTCTGGCCCGGACCCGCTCCGTCAGCTCCCCGCCCCGGCCGTGGCCCACGTAGCCGGGAGGCGCCCCCAGGAGGCGGGACGCGGTGTGCTCTTGGGCGTATTCCGTCATATCCAGGCGGATCATGGCGGCCTCGCTGCCGTAGACCTCCCGGGCCAGGGCCTTGCAGAGGGCGGTTTTCCCCACCCCGGTGGGACCTGTCAGCAGCAGGGCCGCGCCCGGCCTTCCCGGCTCCGCCAGGCCCAGCCGCCCCCGACGAACCGCAGCCGCTACCGCGTGAACCGCTCCGGGCTGGCCCAGCACCGCCTCCCCCAGCTTGGTCTCCAGCTCCCGCAGAGCGGCCCGGTCTCCCTCCCGAAGCCGCCGCAGGGGAATGCCCGTGGCCCGCTGAACCGTCCCTGCCACCGCCTGCCGGTCCACGATCCCGGCTCCCCGCAGGCTCACCGCCGCGGCGGTCTCGTCCAGCAGATCCAGGGCCTTATCCGGCAGAAAGCGCCCCGTCAGATAGCGGTCGCTGAGCCGCACCGCCGCCTCCACCGCCTGGGAGAGGATGCAGACGCCGTGGTGCCGCTCCAGGGCAGGCGCCAGGGCCCGGAGAATCTCCAGGCTTTGGCCCGGGGTGGCAGGGGCCACCTCCACCAGCCGAAAGCGGCGGGCCAGGGCCGGATCCGACTCCACCCGGCGGCTGTACTCCTCCCGGGTGGTGGCGCCGATCATCTGGACCCCACCCCGGCCCAGGGCTGGCTTCAGCAGATTGGCCCCGTCGATGGAGCCCTCCGCTCCACCCGCCCCCATGAGGGTGTGGAGCTCGTCCAGGAACAGGATTACGTTCCCCGCCTGGGCCGTCTCCGCCAGCAGGTCCCGGACTCGCTCCTCAAACTCACCCCGGTATTTGGTCCCCGCCACCAGGGCTGCCATGTTGATGCTCCAGAGCCGCTTCCCCAGGAGCTGCCTTGGGCCCTGGCCCCGGGCCAGACGCCGGGCCAGCTCCTCCACAATGGCCGTCTTCCCCACCCCGGGCGGGCCCACCAGCACGGGGTTGCTCTTGTTTCGGCGGCAGAGGACCCGCACCAGCTCCGCCAGCTCCTCCTCCCGGCAGAGGACCGGGTCCGGCGGCAGGCGGCGGTCCATGGGGACGGCAAACTGTTCCAGTAAATGCATCGTGATTGTCCTTTCCGAATAGAATTCCTTCAAATATGGAAAGTATTGCCGGATTGCTTCCGAAATAATCTATAATTCACAAAAAATATACAAATATTTTTTTGATTTCCCATTGCATTTTTCAAAAAACATGTTATGATAGGTGCAGCAAGGAACCCAACCACCCCATTGTCGAAACAGAAGGAGGAAAAACCATGGCTTACACCATTACCGATGCTTGCCTGAAGTGCGGCACCTGCGCCGATTCCTGCCCCCTGGGCATCATCACTGAGGGCGACGACAAGTTCGTCATCGATCCCGAGCAGTGCGTTGAGTGCGGCACCTGCGCCGACGCTTGCCCTGTCGGAGCCATCGAGCTGTAATTTAACCGCAAAAAGGGGTCTGTGCTGCGCACAGGCCCCTTTTTCAAGTGAGAAAAACCCGCGTCACGTGAGAAGAGGTGAGCTGTTTTGCAATTCCGCGAATTGCAAAGGGAACAATTGCAAAACGGCGTTACCCTTCCCCAGACGGACAGTCTGTTCAAGCTGGGGACGGACTCCGTGCTGCTGGCGGATTTTGCCGATCCGCCCCGGGGCGCTGCGGTCTGCGACCTCTGCGCCGGAACCGGAGCCATCGGCCTGCTGCTTCTGGCCCGGGACCCCTCCCTGACGGTGACGGCAGTGGAGCTTCAGGCCCCGGCCTGTGAAATCATGGGCAGGGCTGCGGCGGACAACGGGCTGACAGACCGCTTTCGGGTTGTGCAGGGGGATTTGCGGGAGATTCGCAGCCTCCTGCCTGCCGGGTCCTTCCGGCACCTGGTCTGCAACCCGCCCTACTACCCAGTGGGAGCCGGCTTCCGCCCGGAAAACGAGGCCCAGGCCATCGCCCGGACTGAGCTCTGCTGTACCCTGAGTGAGGTCTGCGCCGCCGCGGGCTGGCTGCTGAAAACCGGCGGCAGTCTCTGGATGGTGCACCTTCCCGGAAGGCTGGCAGATCTGTTTTGCGCGCTGCGGGAAGCGGGCCTGGAGCCAAAGCGGCTGCGGCTCGTCTGCCCCAAGCCCGAGGCCGCGCCCTCCCTGGCCCTGGTGAAGGCCGTCCGGGGCGGGAAGCCGGAGCTGAAATGGGACGCCCCGCTGATCTTGTCCAACCCAGACGGCAGCCCCACGGAGGAATACAAGCGGATTTATCACATGGGGGAAATTGAGAATTGAGCGGTGAGAATTGAGAATTAATCCGGTTCGCCTCTTACTTCTTACTTCTTACTTCTTCCCTCTTACTTCTCCATTCTCAATTCCCACCTGAAAAACGGAGGTTCTATGTCCGGAACGCTGTATCTCGTCCCCACGCCCATCGGAAATTTGGGGGACATATCCCGCCGCTGCGCCGAAACCCTGGCGGCAGCGGATTTCATCGCGGCGGAGGACACCCGGGTGTCCTTGAAGCTGCTGAACCACCTGGAACTCAAAAAGCCCCTGGTGAGCTACCACGAGCACAACAAAAAAGAGAGCGGGCCCCGGATCCTGGAACGGCTGCTGGCCGGAGAGCGCTGCGCTCTGGTGACGGACGCGGGCTGCCCCGCCATCTCCGATCCCGGAGAGGACCTGGTGCGGCTCTGCGCCCAGGCGGGGGTGACCGTCTGCGCCCTTCCCGGGCCCTGCGCGGCGATTACGGCCCTGTCCGTCTCCGCCCTGGCCACGGGGCGCTTTGCCTTTGAGGGCTTCCTGCCCGCCCAAAAGAAGGAGCGGAAGACCCGGCTGGAGCGGTTGAAATCCGAGGAGCGGACCATGATCTTCTACGAGGCCCCCCACCGGCTGCGGGACACCCTGGCCGAGCTCCTTGCGGCCTTCGGGCCCGATCGGCCTGTCAGCCTGTGCCGGGAGCTCACCAAGCTCCACGAGGAGATTCTGCGGCTGACGCTGGGCGGGGCGGCGGAATACTACGCCGAAAACGAGCCCCGGGGAGAGTACGTCTTAGTGGTGGCGGGCGCGGAGCAAACGATCGAGGCCGTCAGCCTGGAACAGGCGGCAGAGCTGGTGCGGGAGCTGACCCAAACCGGCGTCCGCACCAAGGACGCGGTGAAGCAGGTGGCCGAGGAAACCGGAGTCGCCAAAAACGCGCTGTACGCGGCGATCGTGGCGGAATAGCCCCGGAAACTTGAAACCCACGGCAGGGACGTTCTGTCCGCGCCGTGGGTTTTTGGCAGGAAAAGCCCGCTTATACTGACGTTGATTATAAAATGTGAATTTTAATCCCGCATCCGCTTTCTGGGGATGCCGCCCTGGGCAAGGCCTTGGGAAATCTGCCGTACAAGATCTATTTTTGCAAATCCATTCAGATTTGCAAACCGCGGTTTTGCTGCGGTTGATGAAAAGGATTATACTCGTTTCACCAAAAATAGCATTACTGGCGGTTGGGATTGGGCCGCATGGTATCCAGCTGGAGCTTAGCGCCGGCCAGCTGGCTGCTGTTGAGAGAGTTATGCACGTAGCTCCAGCTCGCAAACAGGCCCAGAGCGGTAAAGAGCAGGAATTTCAACATCTCCGGCCCGGTCTCCTTCAGGATCTCCCCATCAAAGAAGTGCTTGGCAAAATAGGACAGGCTTTCGCCAAAGGGCAGATCAAATTCCCTGACGAACGACAGGGCAAGCGACAGAAGCTCCAGCACGGGAATCGCAATCAGGCTCAGGGTGAAGACCACGACAATAGCAAACCAGTTGGTCTTTCCTCTCAGAAGCTTATAGCCGAACATGGCGGCAATGGGAATCAAAGCAAAGAGCACCACGTAAATCCGCTTTAGAAACACGATGGTCAGCAGGTTGATGCCAATGCCCAGCAGGGTGCCCAGGAGGGCGCCGATGATGCCGCCCAGGTAGCTGCCGTTGGTCTCATTTTCCTCGGCCCTGGCCTGGACCTCGGCGTCATTCTGCCGAACGGCAGTGGCAAAGACAGGCTGGTAGCCGAAATGGCTCGGGCTCGAAATCAAGCAAAGGCTGTCGGGGCCGGAAGCGCCGGTTACGGCGCAGGTGTCGGCAGGAGCCACTCCGGCATTCCGCAGGGCGTCGGTGATAAAGTTCATCCGATCGGAGAAAAACACCGCCGGGTCCTCCTGCTTGGGAAACGTGAACGTATAGATCAGGAAGTTTGCGGAAACCTGGGTCACGCTGCCGGCTTTTTTGCTCCCGCTCTGCTTGATGGCACTGTTCAGCTCCTTTTTCAGGCCGCTTCTTCTCTCCTTCTCCAGTCGGACGGCAAGATAGCAACAGTAGACACTGCCGCCCTGTCGGCGCAGCGCCACGGCGTAATTTTTCCAGGTGCCCACGCAGATATTCTGATTGACCGGCGTGAACTGATACCGTGCCAGGACGGCAAAAATTTCATTTTCCATGTTTTCTCTCCTCTCCGGCGGCGCGGGAAACCGCCCCGTCTGACTGACGATTATAAAAGAAAAACGCCGTTCTGTCAAGGTGGAAAAGACGGAAAAAAGCAAAATAATACTTGACAAATCGTTTGGCATCCGTTATAATCTCTAATGCTTGTTCGAGCCTGTCCCGTCCGGGGCGGCGTCTCAATATGGCGGCATAGCTCAGTTGGTAGAGCACCCGGTTCATACCCGTGTTGTCATCTGTTCGAGTCAGATTGCCGCTACCAGGCCCGTTGGTCAAGTGGTTAAGACACCGCCCTTTCACGGCGGTAACATGGGTTCGAGT
>JAEEKA010000011.1 GCA_016282135.1 Oscillospiraceae bacterium | reverse complement strand
ATTGAAGTTCTGATAGATGACCGAAACGTGGTCAAAGCGGAAGCGGTCCAGGTCCATCGTCGCGGTAGCTGCTCCGTTCCAGCGAATCTCACCGGAAGCCGGCACGTCCAGCCCCGCCAGCAGAGAAAGCAGCGTCGTCTTGCCGCTGCCGGAGGGCCCGACGAGCGCATAGAACTGTCCAGCTTCAAATTCCGCGCTGACGCCCCGCAGAGCCTCTACCGTCTGGGCCTTGGTTTGGTAAGTATAACAAACATTGTCAAGTGTCAGCATTTTATTCCTCCGTTTTCATCAGTCGGATCGGCTTCACCTGCGTCAGCAGCGCGGCACAGACCAGGCATCCCGCGAGCCAGAGCAGCATTTGCAGCGCGCCGTCCCTGATCCCGCTGCCATCCGGCAGCAGGATCAGGCTGACGCAGAGGCCAATCCCGATTCCGGGAATCATGGGCAAAAGCTGCTCCAGAGCCACGGCCAGCAGGACCTTGCCCCGCTTGAGACCCAAGCAGCGCATGACAGCCAGTTCCCGGAGCCGTCGTCTGTTCATCAAAAAGCCGATCAGCAGGCTCAGACAGCCGGAAAGGATCAGCAGCACCGTCCGTAGCCGTCCCAAAAGGCCGACATGAGCCTCCAGCTCTGCCGCGGCGGCAGAAAACTCGCCATCCTGGATCAGCAGTCCCGCCGTCAGCGGGTCGTCTGCATTCCATATTCCGGGTTCGATGAAGTATTCGGCAAAGGCCACCTTTGCTTCGTCCAGCAGGCGGGCGTCGGAGATCGTAAAGCTGCAGCGATCCAGCAGAAAGGCCTCGCTGCTTCCCGGGACAAGCTGCGCGTCAAAGGGACAGACCACCAGCTTTTCCCCGCCATAGACCCGACCGACGATCCGCAGGCTTACGGCCGGCCTGTCTAAGCCTCGGTTCAGCGCAATCTCTCCGTTCTCATTTGCCAGCGGCAAAAGCGCCTCCGACACGCAGCAGACGGGCTCCGTCCCGGCCAGGCAGGACCCGTCCCAGCCCTCGTCAAATTCCAGCTTCAGCTCCGGCGCCAGAACCTCCGGGCAGTTGGCCCGGATCAGCTCCGCTTCCTCCGGCGCATCCAGCCGCTCCCGGGCAGAAAGACGCAGGTCGGTCACATAGTCGTCGATGGTGCAGCCCCGCTCCCGGCGGAGGCCCTGGAGCATCTGGGCGAAGGGGGCCGAAAAGACGCCGATTCCCTCCGTCTTGGTGCCGGAGGCGTTGGTCACCACGCAGGTGATCGGGGTCCGGGCTGTCATCGCCTCGACGGCCTCCTCCTGGGATCGCTGCAGGAAACGCAGCAGGCTCCCACCGGAGAAGAGCAGGGCGGTCAGCAGTACCAGCCCCAGGGCAAGCGGAATCCGATGCCGCAGGTTTTTCAGGGCGATTGTGATCAGCCCTTTCCACGAAACAGCGTTAGTTTTTTTGCTTTCATAATGGCCGCTGGCCTCTACGACCATACTTGCCAACATGGGTTGTGTTTCGGATGTATTTGCCCGGATTGCCGCATCTTCCGGGAAACGCTTCGCGTCATGGCCGCTGGGCTCAGCGGCCGCTACGGGGCGCTTCTTCGGATGCTTTCCGTTCTGCATCAAAGGCGTTTTCGAGGCTCGCAGTGCGGTGAGCCACAGGACCGCGCAGATCACCACAGCTTCGCCCAGCGCGGCAAGCGTCGCAATCCGGAAATCAAAGCGGATTGCATTTGATAGCAGCCACTCCCGAATCCAGCCAAAGCCGGCCCAGCTCAGAAGTCCGCCGAGCACGACCGCTGACACCACCCAGAAGGGGATTGTCCGGACAAAGCAGCGCCGGACCGACGCCGGGTTCTGCCCCAATAAGCGCATGGAGCGGATCGTGCGAGCCGTCAGCAGCTGCAGCAGCATGCAGAACAGGACCAGCGCAAGGACGAAAGCGGCAAGGCCGGCAATCAGCAGCCGGGTCCCGTTCTCCGCCATCTGTCCGATGGCATCGGCAGCGATGGAGTAGCCGTAGTCGAAATAGAGGAAGTTTTCACCAAGGCCCCGTTCCGTCAGCCAGTCTTCCAGCTCCTCCTGGGTCCCGTTGGGCAGCAGCCAGGGATTCAGAAGGGGGTAGTGGGTCATCTCCTCGGTGATGTACTGCTCCGCGTGCTCCACAGTGGATTTCGGGATGATCACCGTGTCCGGGTCAAAGCGCAGGCTGCCATATTCCGGCGGCGGGCAGGAGTAGACGCCGATGATTTCATAGTCTCCGCCGGACCCGGTATCGTCTTCGGAATAAGACGGAAACCAGTCCATATACGCTTCGTCGGTCTTCGGCGGATGCAGTCCAGGCTGATCACTGGGGGCGACAAACTGGCTCACATCGTATTTTGGTGCATAGATGGAGATTGGAACCGTATCTCCGACCTTCACGCCGTTTTTCTCTGCCCATTTGGCGGAAACCAGGCAGACCTTTGCCCCTGCTTGGGCCTCCTCCGGGGTGTAATACCGTCCTTCCAGAAGCTGATCCTGCCGGACGCAGAAGGGCGCCAGGCTTTCTACGGAATCCGTTGCCAATACTTTCACGGAATGGTGGTTCCGATCCGCTGCGGCGATCAATTCCTGCCAAGGCTTTCCTTCCTCGCTTTGTAGAAACTCCTGCACGCTGCCGGTGTATTCAACGGCCATGGGAATATCTCCCGTTTTCACCGCCCAGATCTCCTTCTGGTCCGCGGAGATGACGCCGTTCTCGTACTGCGTTTCATACTCGCAGAGGAAACTGAAAAAGCCCGGAAGCACGTAGTCCTCTGGATAGAAGGACGCATAATTCTGACTCCACACATGGAGACGTCCCCAAAGCAGATAGGTTTTTCCCTCCTCAAAAACGGGAGAGCCGTCCTCCCGGCAGACGTCGGAGTAAACCTCGTCAAGCGTTGTGTTTACCGGGAGCTCCTTCCCGGACGGCTCAGGAACGCTGAGCGCTTCTTCCACAGTGAACTTGTAGGAATAAGACTTCATGGTTTGCGTATAGCACAGGGTTTCCTTCCCGGACGAGTAGCTATAGACCTCCTGTTCATAGCTTTGATCCGTGATCTCGTCGCAGTGAACTGCCAGGACGCAGGCTTCATAAGGCCACTCCGGCATGTAGTATCCTCTGAAATCGGTGTCAAAATCCGAGGCCTTGACCGGCAGGCTGCCCGGAATGACGCCCTGGAGGGGCACGGCGGGACAGGGCCGCGCATCCACGGGAGCTTCTGCAAGCAGCGCGTTCAGATCATGATATTCAAAGCCGTAATCCGTGCTTTTCACCGGCGTCCGGCCCAGCCATTCCGGGTCGTAGGGAATGGCGACGGTGGTGTAATTTTGCGCTGCGGCCTCCGTCTGCTGTCTGGAAGCCAGAGCCGCCGAAACACCCACCGAGCAAAAGGCAGAACCAACTGTCAGCAGCAGTACCAGCAGCAAGGTTACCAGAAGCTTTCGCTTCATCCATAGCTTGATGGGATTCATGGCGTGTCTCCTTCCCGGGACACCGGGTCGATGGCAAAGGTCTGGCCGGTTTCTTCATCACAGCAAATGATAACTGGCTCGCCGTACAGCACTACACTGCTTCCGTCCGGAAAGAGCAGAACGCTCGCCTCTCCGGAAGGATCGGAAACAAGAAACCATTTCTGCTCGGACGGATCATAGCCTTGCTGAGAGGAGCAGATTCTTCCCTCTGATAAGTCAAGCGCATGTGTTTCCGGCTGATCGGAAACGGACGCTTCCGATTTCGCGTTTTCCGATGATTCAGGCGCCTTTGTTTCCGGTTGATCTGGAAGAGGCGCTTCCGAGCTGATTACTGAGACAGGACGAGCCGTTTCCGCCATAGCCTGGGCCGCGCGGGTCGGCTCTGCAGTGAACACGAACAGGACGACCACGCTGAACAGCGCCGCCAAAGAAAGAAACCATCGGGAACATTGGGGCGGCTGCCGGATCGCCTGGATGCGTTTCTGCAGCGGCGCGGAGCCGAAGCCCATCGGAACGGCCCATAGGCTCCGGCCGGACGTCGACGCCCGCAGCAGGGCGCCGGTATAGGCGGAACGGGCGTCCGCGTCAAAATCCCGGCTCGCCCGCTCGTCGCAGGCCAGCTCCAGGTCCCGGCAATACAGGAAAAAGGCGATCCAGACCAGGGGCTGGAACCAGTAGACGGCGGTCAGCAGAAAGGCTCCCAGCTTCTGCCAGGGGTCGCCGTGGCGCAGATGAGCCTCCTCGTGGGCCGTGATCCAGGGAATGTCCTTCTCTTCGACTCCGGAGGGCAGATAGATCCGCGGCCGGAACAGCCCCAGCAGGAAGGGGCTTTCCACCCAATCGCAGAGGCAAAGCTTTCCGCGAAGCGGTATCGCCTCCCGCAGCTTGCGCTTCAGCAGCACGAATCGGATCCCCGCATAGAGCAGCAAAAGCACCAGGCCAACAATCCAGATCAGCAGCGGCCAATCTGGTTGGACAGAGGATACGACAGGGTTTGCAACCCCGGTTGACGCCGCTTCGGACGACAAGATCGGAACAGCCGCGATCTGAGACCGCGCAGCCCCGCTCTGGTCCAGGAAGGACAACCATGGCAGCAGACCGAACCGGCTCCGCATCGCGAAGGGCAGGGCCAGCCGAAGCCACACCGCCGTCCAAAGCAGACAGACGTACCGCTTCGGAAGCTTTCGCAGCAGGACCCGCAGCAACAGCACGGCAAGGATCAAAATCCCGCCCCGCAAGCTGCCCAGGATCAAAAATCGTACGGCGGCACTCATGACTGATCCGCTCCATTCTGATCCAACAGAGCCTGCAGCTGTGCCCGCTCCTCGTCGGTCAGCCGCCTACCGCCGGTAAAGGCCGCCAAAAAGGCCGGCAACGAGCCGCCGAAGGTGGAGGCCACGTACTGCCTACTGTGGCGGGTGTAGAATTCCTCCCGGGACAGCTTCGCGGTGACAGTACCGCCGTTGTTTTCAAAAAGGCCCTTGTCGCAGAGCCGCTTCAGGACCGTGTGGGTCGTGGTCCGCTTCCACTGGAACCGGTCCGCGCAGAGCTTCACAAGCTCCGAGGACGTAATCGGCTCGTGTTCCCAAATCATATCCGCAAATTTCGCTTCGATGATACCCAATTGAAGTTCAGACATCGTAAGGCGCTCCTTTCGTACTACAGTCAGTAGTCTCACATATAGACTACCATATGTAGTCCTACTTGTCAAGAGATTTGTCATAATTGTTGACATGTTTTCAGTCCTGCGGGGACGCTGAACAGAAGCTGAAGGTGAAAGGAAGAACAAGATAGCAACAGTGAGCGAAAACGCCGCCCCTAATATCACCATAATCTGCATAGATACAGTAATGCCTCCAGGCCAATTTCGTAGCTTGGAGGCATTGCTCATGAGGCTGCTTCGCCCATCTTTTCGGTTAGGTCGTAGTAGCTCTTATCGTACTGAGCTTGAGAGATAGCATGATGGGCAAGGAAAGTTTTCAGCAACTCGACTTGCTGGAGGTAGAGCGCGTGCTTCTTTTCAGCTCGATTCATGTGCTCCCATTCCTGCTGGCGTTTGCTGGGGGCTCGAAGATCCAGTGTCTGTCTCAGATCCATT
>JAEEKA010000010.1 GCA_016282135.1 Oscillospiraceae bacterium | reverse complement strand
GTACAAAGCAGCATAAGAAAACCGCAAATTTCGGTTGAAGGCCGAAGCATTCAACCGAAATCTGCGGTTGCCACAGCGCCGCTGCGCTGTGAACTTTTCGTTAATTATTTCACTGTCCTCTTGACGGGAAGCGGTTCAATCTTCTTCGGACGATTGGAGCGGGGCGCTTCTGTTGGCGGCGTTCTGCGGCGCTTTTCGGGAAGGGCGATGAACTGCAGCCGGCGGTGAATAATGATAAAAAAACGCTGTTAAATTTTCAGTTTGCAGTTGAAAAAGGCTTGTCCGCTGTGATACAATAAAGCAGACAGAACAGGCAAAGTCCGAAAGCCATGAACGGGTGACTCGATACAGGCGACATCATTTATGCTGTAATATACAGGAGGTTTCTATGGACCAGAAAAAGAGGCTTGTGACGCGCAGCGATTTTGACGGCCTGGCCTGCGCGATGATGCTCCGGGAGCTCTCTATTATCGACGAGATCAAGTTCGTTCATCCCAAGGACGTCCAGGACGGAAAAGTTGAGCTGACATCCAATGATATTACCACCAATCTTCCCTACGATCCCCGGGTTGCTTTGGCCTTTGACCACCACGAATCCGAGGTCGATCGGCTGAAGGCCGGAGAGCTTGGCGGGCAGCTGATTATTGATCCAAACGCCCGCAGCGCGGCCAGAGTGGTCTACGACTATTACGGGGGAGAGAAGACCTTTGCCAAGGTCAGCAAGGAGCTGATGACCGCGGTGGACAAAGGAGACAGTGCCGACTTCACCCTGGATGAGGTTCTGCATCCGGACGGCTGGGTGCTGCTGCATTTTCTGATGGATCCGCGGACCGGCTTGGGCCGCTTCCGCAGCTTCCGGATCTCCAACTATGAGTTGATGATGGAGCTGATCAGCTTTTGCGTGGATCATTCCATCGAAGAGATTCTGGCGCACCCGGACGTAAAGGAGCGGGTGGATCTCTATCGGGAGCAGGCGGAACTGTTTGCGCAGCAGCTCAAGCGGATCGCGAGAGTACACGGCAAGGTCGTGGTGCTGGACCTGCGGGGGGAAGAAATCATCCACGCCGGAAATCGCTTTATGATCTACGCCCTCTATCCGGAAACGCAAATCTCCGTCCATGTGGCCTGGGGCTTCCACAAGCAAAACACAGCCGTCATGATCGGCAAGTCCATTTTCAACAAGGCGTCCCAGGTGGATATCGGCGAGCTTTGTCTGCGCTACGGCGGAGGCGGCCACCGCAATGCCGGCACCTGCCAGCTGGACAACGAGCTGGTGGACCGGGAGCTTCCCGCCATTCTGGAAGCCCTGAATGCCTGAGGCAGTTTCGCGGAATAAGGGGCTGGAATGCGGCTGAAATCAAGGCCAAAACCAGGATTAATATTACAATTCTTGAGCAATTTTCCCAAGGAACGGCATAGAAATTTTACATTTTCGAACCCTTTGGGAGGGAGCGTCTGTGTTGACAAATCGCTCAGAATGTGGTATGCTAACACAGCGATAATCATGCTAACGCATGCAATAATATGAGTGAGAACGCGGGGGGCACCTTCCCGCGTTCCTGAGCGTTGAAAATCCAGGAGGTAGACATGAAACAGATTTATAAAGAACTGCTGTTTGAAAAGAATTATCTTGTCGCTGATGTGGAACCGAGCCGCGATGATTCGTTCGAAGTAATTTTCGCATTCGCCGCTCTGTTTAATATTCGGATCGTCGCCGGCGAGAAGCTGGCGCAGTTGGATATGATTGCTTTCGCGGCGGACCAGCTGGGTGTAAAGCTTCCTGATTCCTTCTTCCGGGGCTTTCCCGCGTCGGTCAAGACTCTGTCCTCCGATGAAATGCTGTTTGACCAGCTCTATCACTACACCAAGACCTACGGCCTGAACCTGTTCGAAGAGACGGGACACGCTCTGTTGGAGTCTTTCCTGGACAAGACTGCCTTCCGTGAGAAGAAGCAGATCAGAGAATTTACCATCATCTCCGAGAAGGACGCAAAGGCGAAGATCGCGGAAGTTTACGGCGACCTCCTGCTCAGCTCCAAGACGCTGGGTGACAAGCAGTATAACCTGGTCCTGGAATACCTGAGAGATTATGATTGCGAAATCACCACCTGCGGCTCCAAGAGCACGGCCATCCGTCTGCTGTCCGACAGCCGGAACCTGAAGCTCACCCAGTTTATTACCATGCAGGACGTGATCAAGCTGGTAGAGGAGATCAACTACCGCGGCTACGGCAATGACGACATCAAGAAGCTGAACCTCCGCACGCCGGACAAGAAATTCATCTGCGATGTCATCGACAAGCTGATCGAAGGCAGCCGCTGCGACATCGAGACCTACTGCGAGCGAAAGGCTGTCTGGACAAACCTGCTCCAGCAGCTGCGCTATCAGCAAACCGGCAACGACGACCTGCTGGCTCGTTTTGTTGCGTGCTGGGATTGCCCGAGGAAGTGCAGCCTCTGAGGCGCGCCCGGGGACTCCTGAGAGGAACACGGAGAAGGCTCCGTGTTCCTCTTGCATTTTCCCGGCCTGTATGGTATGATTGGAAAAACGGAAGGGAGGGAACGCGATGGAGGAGCGAAGAGCACCTTTTTGGCTGAACAGGCTGCCCGGCCCCGTGCTTGGGGCAGCGGCGGGCTGTTTTCTTGCAGGCTTTTTTGCCCATGTCTTCGCCTTTACCAACATCATCCCCAACGCGGACGGCGTCTCCAGGGTATATGACGCCCAGCAGATGACCATTTCCGGCCGGTGGTTTTTGCACTATGCCTCCGCCTGGAACGGCTATGTCCAGTCCCCGGCGGTGATCGGATTTTTCTCCCTCCTGTTTCTCTCTCTGGCGGCCGCGCTGACCGTGTCCGTGCTTCGGATTCGCAGGGTGGGAATCGCCTGCCTCTGCGGAGCCCTGATGTCGGTGTTTCCCTCGGTGGCCTATACCTTCCTGTATCTGTTTACCGCCTCCGCTTACTGCTTCGGCATCCTGCTGGCGGTGCTGTCGGTGTGGCTGGTGTCCCGGTATCGGTACGGCTTCCTGTTTGCCGCGCCGGTGCTGGCCTGCGCCGTAGGTACCTACCAGGCCTATCTGGCCGTGGCTGCTTCACTGTGCCTGATCTGCCTGCTCCTCTATGCGTTGGAGGCCGGTCGTTCCGGCGGGGAGATTTTCCGCCGGGGGCTCAGATATCTGGCCTTTTTGGTTCTCGGATTGGGCCTGTATGCCCTGATTCTGGGACTTTTCCTGAAAGCCAAGGACCTGACGCTTTTGGACTACAAGGGGATTTCGACCCTGGGCGGCCAGGGCTTTGAGGAGCTCCTGCACGCCGTCGCTTCGGCCTATTGGAACTTCCTGCGCTACTTCTTCGTCCCCCACAGCTTTGCCAATTACACTACCCCTGCTGCCGTCCTGGGCAACGGAGTCCTGGCATTGACGGCCCTTTGGGCGTTCGCCCGGCTGGTACGGCGAGGCGGCTGCTGCAAGCGCCCCGGGGCCTTTGTGCTGACGTTGGCGATCTGTGTGTTGCTGCCCCTGGCCTTGAACCTCACGGTTTTGATGGGGGAGGCTATGCCCATCATGCGCTACGCCTTGGGGTTGACCTACGTGCTGGCCCTGGCTTTGATGGACCGGGCTCTTGCGCCTGCTGCGGAAGCGGTTCCGAAGACAGCGGACGAGGGAGCACCGACTGCATCCGCCCCGGATGAGACGGCTTTGGAGCTTCCGGCGGAGGGCGAACCGGAACAGACTGTCCCGGAGTCCGTAGAGGGCGAAGCGGCGCAGCCTGCCCCGGAGCCCGAAAGGGAGGAAAAACCGAGGCGGCAGTTCCTGAAGAGCTGGATGCGGGGCTTCGCCTGCGGCGCCGCAGCCCTGCTGCTGATTGTCAGCTTCCAGATCGACAACCTGGCCTACACGGTCTCCGCCCAGGCCCACCGGGCGACGGAATCCTTTGCCACCCGGCTGGTGGAGCGGGTGGAGTCCACTCCCGGCTATCAGAACGGGATGTGGGTGGTGATTATCGGCGGCTTCCCGTCGGCGGTATACCACAACGACATTGAGGTTTTTTCTCTGGTGGACGATTACAGCGACCACTCCACCTCTGTGGTTCCCATGAACAAGCACATCTACTACTATCTGAATGACTGGCTGAACGTCCCCTGGCAGGACCCCGGCGAAAAAACGCTCCAAGCCGTGTCCGACAGCGCCCTGTTCCAATCCATGCCCCTTTACCCGGACGACGGCAGCATTGTGATTGCGGGGGGAATGGTGATTGTCAAGCTGGCCCCCAAATACACGCCGAAAAAGGCCTATGAAATCGCGTATGAAAACCGCCGGTGATTTCCCGGCAGGATCTATTCAAGGAGAAAGGAAGAACTTTATGGACATTCATGAACGCTTTATCCTGCAGGACTGCCCGCATTGCGGCGGGGCCGGCATGCTGGAGGAAGAAAACGGCTGGTGTGTCTATGCTGTGTGCATGGACTGCGGCGCGCAAACCGCGCCCTTTGAGTACCGTACCCCTGCCGAGCGGGAGGCAGCCGCAGAAAAGGTGGCTATGCTCTGGAACATCGGCAAGGTGATCCGCCAGGAAAACGGCGAATAAAGAGAGAAATAATCGCCCTGAGACGGTGAAGCCCGTCTCAGGGCGTTTCTCTGTTACAGGAGCAATTTCACAAAATCGTCGCCGGAAGCGAGGCCGCTCATTTCATAGACAAACAGCAGGGCGTCCGGCTCTGCCTGGGCCAGCAGTGCCCGGACCGAGCCGGGATAGTAGCGCAGATCCACCAGCAGGACGGTCTCGTAATCCGAAGTCAGCAGGGGAGCCAGACAGTTGGCAAAGGAATCCTTCAGCACCAGCAGGGTTTTCCCGTTCTGACAGCCTCCGGTCAGGGAGACCAGACCGTGATTTCCTCCCAGAAAAACCGTGTATTTGTCCTTCCGCGCAGCCGCGTCCAAATCATAGACCGGAACGGCTTCGCCGTCTGCCTGGGCGGCGACGGTTTCCGCTACGGGAAAGAGCCAGATCTCATCCGGATCCGCTGTGGGATCCAGGGTCTTGGACCAGGTGGAGCCATAGAAGTCTGTGCAGAAACGCTCCGCCTTCCCCCGATAGGCGCCGAAGGAATCGGGCAGGGAGTCGTAAGCCCGTTTCATGCCCGCAGAGGTCCAATGGTGATCGGTGCGGTAGTAGACCTGCTCCTTCGGATCTGCCCGCAGAAGGGCGCTCAAATCGGGAACGGAAGCCTCCGGCAGGATCGCCCGGGCGGCGTCCAGAGCTTCCGCCGGGTCATAGACCTCCGCCCCTGCGGGAAGAAGCTCCGGCAGAGTGGCCGCGGTGCTGGGTACCAGCAGGGCCGAGGTGGGAACGGCCGCCTGGGCGGATAGATCCCGCAGATAGCCCAGATTTCGGCGGTATTTGGTCCAGTCGAAGTCTTCAGGCCGGTGGACTTCCGGATAGTATCCGTCTTTTCCCAGCCAGGCGCCGCCGATTTCCTTCTGCCCCGCCGCCTTGTCCACCAGGGTTACGGCGGCCATCCAGCCATCCCGGCCGGGGAACTGATCCTCCAGCCAACGCTCCAGCATCGGCTGGAGGCTGTGATCCAGGAAGCCCGCCCCGTCCAGAGCCGGCGCCTGGGTCAGATAGCGGTTCTCGTTGGGCGAGAAGTCCCGCTCCGGCAAGACCAAAATCAGCAGCAGGGGGACTGCCAGCAGCAGAGCGAAAACCAGCGACAGCAGCAATCCGTTTCGCTTCATTGGATCCCGGAGAGAAAGGCGGCTTTCACCGCCGCCCGATCGGCGCACATAATCAGAGCCACGTAGCGGCCCTGGGGCACCAGCTCAGCGGCGGAAGCCTGTTCCACGATCTCCGGCGCATAAGTCTTGTAAAGGTCAACCCGTCCCTTCAGATGGGCCTGAAGACTTTTCTCCAGCGCAGGCAGGTCTGCCGTGTCCTTCAGGCAGACCACGGCGATTTCGTCAGCGGTTTTGCCGTCTGCCGAATAGGTCAGGAAAAAGCCCTCCACCTTGCTGTAATCCAAGTCCGAGAGATAGGCAAACAGATCGGCGGCGTTTTCGTCGCTGCTGCTTACGCTGCTCATCTCCGGCAAGCCGGGCTGGGCGTCCAGCATGGCTTTCCGCAGGTCATACATGCTGACCATGGGCTTAACGGGTGCCGCCTCTGTGGTGGTCTGCGGCTTTTCGGCGCAGCCTGCCAGGAGCAGAGCAGCCGCCAGCACGAGCAAAATCAGTTTTTTCATTGGATGTATCCTCCTTAGCCCTTGGGCTGGCCCCAACCGCCGTTGTTGTCCCAATCCCAGTGCTCATCTCCCGCCTCCAGATCACCGAAGGCGTCCTCAACCGCTCCGTTGATTTTCTCATAGACGTCGTCCGGGAGCTCGGGGGCGGGGTCGTCGCCGCCTTCGTACCAGGTCAGGTTGATTGCCAGCAGCCAACTGTCGTCCAAGGGCATCCAGCTCCAGTCAATGTACAGCTCGTTGGAGAGAACGCTGCCGTAGATTCGGCTCTGAACGTCCTCCAGCATTTGCTGGACAATTCGGGCCCCGGTTTCGTCCAGGTCGGTCTTGGGGAATCGCAGGGCCACGACCTGGCCCCGGCTGTCCACGGCGCTCCGCAGAGCGGCAGGAACGGCATAGGGATCCGTCTCTTCCACGGAGATCCGGTAGGCATGGCAGTATTCATACTGATTTGCGGCGGGGAAGTAATCTGTGTTCCAGCTTTGGCTCGTCGCCTGCATGGCGTCCGTCAGGTTGAAGTGGCTGTAATTGCTCTGCCCCACGTCAGAGTAGATATCCGTGTGGTACCAGCCGTTCCCCAGCTGCACCAGATCCCAGGAGTGGTAACGCTCCGAATTGTGGACCACCTTGCAGGGAATGTCCAGCATCTGCATAAACAGGCGGAAGGTGGTAGCGTAGCCCACACAGACGGCGTTGTGGTATTTCAGCACGCCGTAGGGATTGTCGCAATCGGCCTGGGTCTGGGGAATCACCGGCAGCAGCCCCTCGTCGTGGGTCAGGTTTTCAGTCATCCAGAGGTAGACAGCTTCTTCTTTTTCAAAGGCGTCCATCTCCGGGGTAATGATCTTCGCCAAAATTGCGGACGCCATGTCCAGAGTCTCCTTCTCCTTGTCGCTGAGCGCGGAGCGGTCGCCGGCACGGTAGGCGTCGGAAATGGGGAGGGTGGACCGAATCACATATTCGCTTGCGATGCGCACGTCATCCTCCTGGCCGGGATCGGAGCCGTCGTCCTGGGATTCCGCCAGAGTGGAAATTTGTTCCCGGATCTCGGTGAGATTTCCCTGCAATTCGGCCAGATTGGCGCGCAGGCCGGTGTTGTTCTCCCGGAGCTCCGACAGGGCGTCTTTGCTTTCTGTCAGGCGGGAATAAGCGAACCAGCCGATGGCCAGCTCTGCACCCAGAACCAGTACCATCAGCACGGCCAGGACGGCCAGAAAGATTTTTGCGGATTTTGTCATGCGATATTCACTCCATTCTGTATATCCGGTTTGCCCGGAAACCATTAGACGACTGGAATTTCGTTTTGTTCCCGTTTTTTTATATTTTTTTGTTTTTCGAGCGGGGTGATTTGTAGGTCGGGGGCTGCCGCCGCGTCCGTGAGACGTGCGCGGCGGGCGGTACGCCGCGCCGCGGCAAAGAATCATTTTGACGGGCAAATGGCTTCTGCCGCCCTTGCATTCGATACCGGAATGTGATACAATCACCGAAGAAAGATTTATAAGGAGGAAGCTTCCATGCAAACCAATTCCGCTGTCAATGGCCTCGTTGAATTTCTGAAGAAGAGCCCTTCGGCCTTCCACGCTGTGGAGAATCTGCGGCAGATGCTGCTGGCCGCCGACTTCACCGAGCTGCCCGAAAGCAAGCGTTGGGAGGTCAAGCCCGGCGGTCGCTATTTCACCACCCGCAACGGCTCCAGCATTCTGGCCTTCCGGGTGGGCACGGACCTGTCCGAGCCCTGCTTCACTCTGACGGCTTCCCACTCAGACTCTCCCTGCTTCAAGATCAAGGAGAACGCGGAGCTCCGGGTTCGGGACAAGTATGTCCAGCTGAACACCGAGGGCTACGGCGGCATGATCTGCTCCACCTGGCTGGACCGGCCCCTGGGCGTGGCAGGCCGGGTCCTGGTGCGGACCAAGACCGAGGCAGGGGAGCGCTACGAAACCCGGCTGTTGGACTTTGACCGGGACCTGGTGCTGATCCCCAACGTGGCGATTCACATGAACCGCAAGATCAACGACGGCTTCACCTTCAACAAGCAGATCGACATGGTGCCCCTCTTCGGCTCCGGCAAGCTGGAAAAGGGCGCCTTCAAGGCGATGGTCGCCAAGGAACTGGGCGTGGCCGAGGGGGATATCCTGGGCTCCGATCTCTTCTTGTATAACCGCATGGCTCCCACCGTCTGGGGCGCGGAAAACGACTACGTCTCCGCGGGCCGTCTGGACGACCTGGAATGCGCCTACGGTACCCTCCGGGGCTTCCTGCGGGGCAAAAACGAGAAAACGATCCAAGTCTGGTGCTGCTTCGACAACGAGGAAGTGGGCTCCGGCACCAAGCAGGGCGCCGATTCCACCATGCTGGAGGACGTGCTGCGCCGCATCGCCAACGGCCTGGGCCTGGACGACGAGGACTATCGCTGCATGACCGCCCGGAGCTTCATGCTCTCCTGCGACAACGCCCACGCCTTCCATCCCAACCATCCGGAGAAGACCGACGCCACCAACGTCACATACATGAACGAAGGCATTGTGGTGAAGGCCCACGCCGGGCAGAAGTACACCTCCGACGCGGTTTCCGTGGCCCTGTTCCGGGGCGTCTGCGAGAAGGCGGGGGTGCCCGTGCAGTTTTTTGCCAACCGCTCCGACGAGATGGGCGGCTCCACCCTGGGCAATATCGCCATGGCCCACGTCTCCATGAACACCGTGGACCTGGGGCTGCCCCAGCTTGCCATGCACAGCTCCTACGAGACCGCCGGTGTGCAGGATCTGGAATACCTGGAAACTGCCAGCGCCGCCTTCTACTCCACCCGCTTCACCGCCGACGGCAAGGGAGGCTTCCGGGCGGAATGAAGTATTTGCTGACGCAAATATGAAGTATGCTTCGTATATGAAGTGTGCTCCGCACATGAAGTATGGCTGCGCCATATCTCCCCGACGTAGGGGCGAGCATTGCTCGTCCCCATGAATTGTGCTGACGCACGTGAATTGCCCTGCGGCCAAATATGCGCGGCAGCGCATACTTCATATCCGCGCCAGCGGATACTTCATATCCCGCAGGAATACTTCATATCGCGCAAGCGATACTTCATCCGAACCACAGGAGGCTGACAATGTTCCAAAAGCTTACCGATACGTCCTATGTTGTCTCCGCCTGGTCCGGCGGGACCACCACCCAGCTTGCCATTTATCCGGAAAACGCGGTCTACGCAGACCGGGATTTTCTCTGGCGGGTCAGCTCCGCCCTGGTGGAGCTGGAGGAGTCGGATTTCACGCCGCTGCCGGATTATGACCGGTTGATTGCCACCCTGGAGGGGGAGATCGTCCTGTCCCACAACGGGGGCGCGCCCCTTCGCCTCCGGCCCCTGGAGGTCCATGCCTTTTCCGGCGCGGACGCTACCCACAGCTGGGGCCGCTGCAAGGATTTCAACCTGATGCTCCGCCGGGGCCACGCCTCCGGCGCCATGGAGCCCCTTCGCCTGACGGAAGCGCCCACACGCCTGGACGTAGGGACAAGCATTGCTTGTCCGCAAACCTCCCCTGCTTGCAGGGGAGGGGGAGCGCCGCAACGTGGCGCGGAGGAGGGGTGCAGCCTGCCCGAGGCACCATCCATCCCCGCCGCAGGGACAAGCATTGCTTGTCTGCAAACCTCCCCTGCTTGCAGGGGAGGGGGAGCGCCGCAACGTGGCGCGGAGGAGGGGTGCCGCCTGCCCGAGGCACCATCCATCCCCGCCGTAGGGACAAGCATTGCTTGTCCGCACCCCACCCCCGGCGAGACCTTCCTGCTCTACTGTGTCGAGGGTTCCTGCACGGTAGGGACGGCACCCTGCTGTCCGCAACCCGCTGCCCCCGTAGGGACGGCACCCTGCCGTCCGGAACCAGCACCCGCCTGCAGCGCGGGCCATAGCTTCGCGTCGCTGCCCGCCGATTCTCCGGCCTGTTCCCATGGCGCACCGGTGTGCGCCGCTGCCGGACCTTCCCCCACCCGTCATTCTGAGCGGCGCGAAGCGGAGTCGAAGAACCCGGCCTTCCCCCTCTCTCTCCGTGCGGGTGAGACCCTGCTGTGCACCGAACCCATCCCCCTGACCCTCACCGGCCCTGCGACCCTGATGCTCTGCCGGATCACTGTGTTATAATCCTTTACCCAATAAATAAGCAGCCTCGTTTCAAGCATGAATCGAGGCTGCTTATTTATTGTACCGCATTGGATTGTCAGTCTGGCACAGCAAATAATCGATACTGACGTTGTATAGAGCGGAAAGCTTGACTAAATGCTCCGGCGTCCACTGCTGGACCCCGGTTTCTAAGTAGCTGTACTTACGCTGCGTCATGCCGATTGCCTCCGCCACCTGCTGCTGTGAATAATCGTGATCCTCTCTTAAATCGCGTATACGGTTTCTCGTTTTCTCCACCACCTTTTTGGTGGTATTATACCGAAATAATTTCAGGTTATTACGCTTTAGATAAAATCTATCTATTGACTTATAGATAAAATATTTCTATAATGAATGTAGGATGATTGGCAAAACCTCAACTATTTCGCTTGGTGAAAGGAGAAACTATCATGAAGAAGCCTTACTTAGTCTATTTATCCCGCGTATTCGTTGTTTTGATTTTGGTGCTCTCTTTGATTGCTTGTGGAAAAACAGATAAGCCTTGCGAACACGAGTGGAGGGATGCAACCTGCGAGAAGCCGAAAACATGCTCCAAATGCGGTGCCACAGATGGAAATGCGTTGGGACACAGATGGGCAGACGCAACCTGTACAAGCCCGAAAACGTGTACGGTTTGCAGTGCGACCGAGGGGGAAGCGATTGGTCATAAATGGATTGAAGCAAACTGCACGACCCCAAAAACCTGCACTGTATGTAATGCGACAGAAGGGGAAGCCCTTGGACACGTTATTCCAGATTACGTGGTGAAAGTGGAAGCAACTTGCACCACCGAAGGAGTCCGGGAGGGTACTTGCGCCGTTTGCGGCGAGACGGTCACAGAACGGGTTCCAGCAACAGGAGAACATGAGTATTCTGAATGGACAGTAACTGCCGAAGCAACGTGTTCGGAGGTCGGAAGCAGGGAAAGAGTCTGCGCGACTTGCGGGGAAACCTTTACCGAAGCAATTCCTGCTACGGGGGAACATGATTTTTCTGAATGGAAAGAATCCGCGGAGGCAACTTGCACACAAGTCGGAAGCCGGGAAAGAGTCTGCAGTGTCTGCGGAAAGACAGAAACCGAAACGATTGAGAAACTGCCCCATACTGACGATAATACTTGGGTGGTAACAAAATCTCCGACATTCAGCGCTTCTGGAGAAAGAGAAACCCATTGCTCCGTGTGCGGACAGGTCGTACAGAAAGAAACCTTCGATTTGAGTATGGAGGAGAAAAACGCAATCAAAAAAGCTGAGAGTTATTTGGAATTCATGGCGTTCTCAAGAAGCGGATTGATTGGCCAGCTCGAATTTGAAGGTTTTAGTAAAGAAGTTGCCACAACCGCAGTTGACAGTCTTGTTGTTGATTGGAATGAACAAGCCGCAAAGAAAGCGCAGAGTTATCTCGATTTTATGTCTTTCTCCAAGTCCGGCCTGATCGATCAGCTTATCTTTGAAGGCTTTACCAGAGAACAGGCAGAATACGGCGTGAAAGCGGTTGGTTATTGATAATACGATTTTTGTGGCTATTCAGTCGCTCCATGATTGTAGGGGCCAGCGCCTTCGACGGCCTGCCTCCGGGGTCGGATGCCTGGCAGGGGGTGTCGTGGGTGTCCCTCCTACACGGCTACTGAACATGTACGTTTTTTTCACATACTTGGTAGAAGGGTTTGACTGAGTAAGTGTTTATAATCGGTCGTTATCCCAGCGTGATGATAATCTATAACCCAAGAAGAGGAAGGTGCCGAAATGTATAATGCTGTAGGTCTTTTGGATGAGATGTATGACAAAATCAATGTAAATACCATTCTTATTGTAGCGCTTGCATGCCTTATTCTGACCAGTTGGGTGTTGTTTTTTGTCCTCCAATCTCGAATTGTGCGACTTGAGAAACGCGTTGACAAACTGGAAGAGCGAGAGGAAAAACGGATTGAAAAAACCCTTACAGTAAACGCTCATACAGCTGCTGAAAACGAAAACAATAACTGTTGAAACCGTGATTCCAAGAACAGCCAGATCGTACCGAATAGGACGGTCTGGCTGTTTTCCGCACTGGCCGGACCCGGGTGCGTAATGCAGGCACTTTTTGCGTTCATTTTCACCTTTCCTCTTCCATTTTGAAAAACTTATGATACAATATGGAATAGATACAACAGAAGGGAGAGTCATCGCATGACCCAAGAACAGATGCAGCGCATTTTTAACGACACCGACTTTGTTCACCGCAGCGGCACCCCGGAGGAGCTTCGAGTGGCGGAATACCTCAAGGCCCAATGCGAGGCCCTGGGCGTCCCGGCCCGGATCGAGGCCTTCCCCGTGGCCATGGGCGAGATCGAAGAGGCCCATGTGCTTGCCGACGGCAGGGAGATCCCCTGCAAGGGCTTCTTCTGCTGCGGCAGCGGCGAGGTGGAGGGCGAGCTCTATTACATGCCTTCCCAGGACCCGGTTTCCATCGCCCTGGCCAAGGATAAGATCGTCCTGCTGGATAACTCCGGCATCGGATTCTTTGCCTATCAGGACCTGATGAAGGCCGGAGCCAAGGGCATCCTCTTCCAGTACGGCGATACCCACTATCCCATCCACGACATTGACGAGCGGGACCTGCGGGCCGCTGTGGTGGGGGAGGAGCGGAAGGTTCTGTGCGCCATGCTCCATACTGCCGACGCGGTAGACCTGCTGCGAAATGACGCCAAGCGCGTCAAAATCAGCATTCGCCAGCGGGAGTACGAGGGCGAGTCCCACAACGTCATCGCGGAGCTGCCCGGCCGGAAGGACGAGTGGATCGTCCTGTCCGCCCACTATGACACCACCGCCCTGTCCCACGGCTCCTACGACAATATGTCCGGCTGCGTGGGCATCCTGGGCGTGTTGGACGCGCTCAAGGATAAGCCCCTGAACTACGGTCTGCGGCTGGTGTTCTGCGGCAGCGAGGAGCGGGGTCTGCTGGGCTCCAAGGCCTATACCCGAGATCATGAGGAAGCGCTCTCCAAAATTGTCCTGGATGTCAACCTGGATATGATTGGCACCTGGGTGGGCAAATTTATTGCCAGAGTTTCCGCGGAGGAAGCGCTGGTCCATTATCTGACCTATATGGGGGCGGAGCTGAGCTTCCCGCTGGCGGCAAAAATCGGCGTCTACTCCAGCGACTCCACCCCCTTTGCGGATAAGGGCGTCCCGTCCCTGTCCTTTGCCCGTCTGGCTTCGGACAACGCGGCCCCCATTCACTGCCGCTATGACCTGCCGGAGGTCCTGTCCATGGCCCGGATGGAGCAGGATATCGCCTTCATCGCGGAGTTTACCCGCCGTATGGCCATGTCCGCCGCCTGCCCCGTCAAGCGGGAGATTCCCGAAAAGGTCAAGACGGAGCTGGACGAATACCTGTTCCGGAAGCGCCGTTCATAATCGTTTGCTGCGCGGGCAGTCTGCCCGCGTCAAAGCCTTCCCCTTGAGGGGAAGGTGGCAGCGCGACGCGCTGACGGATGAGGTGGGGTCCCGATAACGGACTGCTTCCCGTCCTGCTGTCATTCTGAACGCAGTGAAGAATTCGTACCCCCTGCGGCAGGGTGGATGCTGCTTTGCGTTTTCGTTGCCGCTCTGTCCAATCGGACCACCTCATCTGCCTCCTTCGGAGGCACCTTCCCCTCCAGGGAAAGGCTTTAGAGCGCGAAGCGCCGGATGAAATGGTGTCCCGACAACAGACTGCTTCCCGCGGCGCGGCCTGCGAGCGCCGTTCCAGGGGCTGCATGCGTCAGCCCGCTGTCTACCCGTACAGATACCTTTTACTTCTTACTTCTCAATTCTTACTTCACCTCGATAAAGGAGAACACCATGGAATACAAAAAACTCGGAAATTCTGAATTAAACGTATCTGCTATTGCGTTGGGCACCTGGGGCCTGGGGGGCGGCAGCGTGTGGTCCGACAGGGACTCCACCGCTGCCGAGGCTGCCCGGCTGCTGGACGCCTGCAAGGAGCAGGGCATCAACTATATCGACACCGCCCCCGTCTACGGCACCGGGGCCAGCGAGGAGCTGTTGGGGGCCGCTCTGGCGGGCCGCCGCCACGATTTCATCCTCCAGACCAAGTGCTCTCTGAACTGGAGAGGGGAGGGGGGCAACTTCCACTACTCCCGGGACGGCTACACCGTCAACAACGACACCCGGCCCGAGGCGATTCGCCGGGACGTGGAGGATTCCCTGCGCCGAATGAAGACCGACTGGCTGGACTCCGTCATCGTTCACTACGTCTGCAAATCCTTCCCCGTGGCGGAGACCGTGGGTGCCCTGGAAGAGCTGATCCGCGAAGGCAAGATCCGGGCCTACGGCCTGTCCAACAGCCAGCCCGCCGACCTGGAGGAATACCAGTCCGCGCCGGAGAAGAAGCAGGGCGTCAGTGTGGTGCAGGAGTTTTTCAGCATTCTTTCTCCCTTCCACGGCCGGGATTACTTCCCCGTCTGCGAGAAGTACAACACCACCTTCCAGACCTACGGCGTCCTGGAGGAGGGCTTCCTGACCGGGCCCGCCTTCCTGGAGCGGAAATTTGCCAAGACCGACATCCGCTCCCGCATCCCCTGGGTGCAGGAGCAGTACCACGAGGGCCTGCGCAGGGCCTTTGAGACCTGGACGCCCCTGTGCAAAGAGAAGAACTGCAGCTTCGCCCAGCTCGTCGAGGCCTGGGCCCTGGCCCAGCACCCCAACATGAGCCTGCTGGTGGGCATGCGGAAGCCGGAAAACGTGGCGGACACCGTCCGCTGCCTGGACCTTTCCCTGACCTCCGCCGAAATCGCCGCCATGGAGCAGACCGTCAAGTCCATCCAGGTCGCCGTGCTGGACAAGTAATCCTGCCCGTCATCCTGAGCGCCGTAGGGGCGAGCATTGCTCGTCCGCGTTCCCCGTCCTGTTTCAAATGTTTTCAAATGGCAATTTGAAAACACCACAATTTTTCATTTTTCATTCTTCATTTTTCATTCCCAGAGCCCCGTTCCCCGACCTCGATGAAAGGAGACTGTGATATGAACATCTACGCCGCCGCGTCGCTGTTCGCCGTTTTGATTCTGCTGTACTGGGTGATCTCCGAGGTCTTCACGGTTCTGTTCCGGCTGATCGGCCTGCCGGAGGAAAAGGCCCGGTTTCAGGTGGTCTCCCTGCTGACGGGCACGGGCTTCACCACCCGGGAAAGCGAAATGATCCTCTCCACCCGGTCCCGCCGCCGTCTGGCGAGAATCACGGTGCTCTTCGGCTATGTGTTCAATATCACCTTTGTTTCCGCGGTGGTGAACGTGTTTCTGTCTACCGGCACCGGCGGCTTCTTTTCCTCGGTTCTGAGTATGCTGATTCCCCTGGCGGCCCTGACCGCCGTGCTGGTTCTGACCAAAACCCGGGAGGTCAGGATTTGGATCGACCGGAAGATCGAGCGGGTGGCGGACAACATCGGCAGCAACCGCAATTACAACGGCGTCACCCGGATCGATGAGCTGGGCTCCCAGATTATTGCCAGAGTCAGTCTGCGGACGGTCCCGGAGGAGCTGGAAGGCAAAACCCTGTCGGAGCTGGGCCTGAAGCCCAAGAAGAAGATTCTGGTGCTCATGCTGGAACATGCGGACCGTACCGGCGAGGACCCTACGGCAAAGACCGTCTTCCATTCCGGCGACCGGGTCACGGTCTGCGGAGACTACCGGCAGATCTGCAAGGTGTTCCAGGCCCGGGAGCGCTTCTCCGACGATTGAACGCAGTCCGGTAGGGCGGCCTGCCCCCAGGCCGCCGTCCCCCCTTCGTTGCGCTTCCGGCGGCCAGAGGTCTGGCCGCCCTACGCAGGGGTGGGAGGCTGAACCATACCGAAGGAGATTACCACATGAACGACGAAGCACTGATCTGGAATGTTACGCATACCGAAGCCCTGCTGCACACGCCCGTCTTTGACGTGCTGGCGCAGAAGGAGCGCTCTCCTGCAGGCCAGGCCGGGACCTATGTGGCAATGCGGGCCCCGGATTGGGTGATGGTGATCCCGGTGCTGGGGGAGGACTTTCTCCTGGTCCGCCAGTGGCGGCACGCCGCCCGGCGGATCACCACGGAATTTCCCGGAGGCGTTCGAGACGGGGATGAGGACCCTGCCGAGGCCGCCCGCCGGGAGCTGCTGGAGGAGACCGGCTTCCGGGCGGAGACCCTGACCCATCTGGGCTCCTGCTGCCCCAACCCCGCCCTGTTTTCCAATACCTTCCACATCTATCTGGCCCGGGACCTGGTCCCCACCGGGACCCAGCATCTGGACGCGGACGAACTGCTGACCTACGAGCGCCGCCCCATCCGGGAGGTCCTGGCGGAGTACGGGACCGGGGAATACACCCACGCCCTCATGGGAACCGCCCTGGCTTTTTATCTGCGGGATTGCCTGAACTGAAAAAAGGCCGCCGCTTCTTGAGAAGCGGCGGCCTTTCATGCAAAAAATACATTACAGGGCGGAATATCCGAAGCTGTTTACCAGTGCGTCCAGCCGTCTGCCGGCCTTGCAGTAGGGGCAGTCCCGATAATCGTAGCTGGCGTAGTTGGGCAGGTCCCGAATGTCGTAGACGGAGTGGACCAGAATGCCGGCGGACTCGGGGACGGTGCTGTAGAGAGCGGCAATGCCCGCGGCCTCACCGCCGTAGTAGCGGATCGCCTCGATGGAACGGTTGGCGGTAAAGCCCGTGGTAACGCTGGCCATAAGAATCAGAACGTGCTTGTCCCGAATCAAAGGCTGGGCGTTATCCCGGAAAATGATTTGGCTGTTGGCGTTGTATTCCGGCTCCAGCACGCTGATGTCCCGGTGCTCATTGATGCCCCGGGGCGTGTTTACCAGCTCCCGGGCCAGGCAGGTGCCGATGACGGCGGTGCCGTCCAGGCAGAGGATGGTATCCACCAGGTCAGTGACGTACTTGGGGGCCAGCTCCTTGGCGACGGCAATCGCCTCTGTCAGCCGGGTTTTCTGTGCGGAGATGTCAATGTAGTAGTTGATGTGGCTGTGGTTGGTGGCAAAGTGACCACGGGCCACGCGGAACGGGACGTTGCCTCTCTTGAGGGGCAGTTCTTGAATCTCGATCATGGTATTAGTCCTCCCTTTTCAGTTTGCGCGTTTGCCTGTTGACGATCTGCTGGGAAAACAAAAAAGCGGCCTCAATCCGGATTCCGAGGAGTCCGGGAACATCGCTTTTTTTCATTGTAACTCTTCCACAGGGGGTTTGTCAAGCACTTCTGTCTTTTCGTTGACAAAAAATCGATTTTTCGGTATAATAAAACAAAAAACAAAGGAGGGACCGATATGAACGGCGAAACCATTTTGCAGGCCGTAGGTTACTTTTCCACGGTTCTGATTTTGATTTCCTTTCTGATGACCTCGGTGCTGAAGCTGCGTCTGGTGAACCTGATCGGCTCGGCCATCTTTGTGGTCTTTGCTTTTCTGACCAAATCCTACCCCACTGCCATTATGAACGTGGGCCTGTGCATCATCAACATCTACTTCATCATCCGTCTGCTCCGCTCCAAGCGCCTGACCCTGATGCTGCCCATTTCTTTGGACAGCGCCTACCTCCGGGCCTTCGAGGACCTGTACCGGGAGGACATCCGCATCTATTTCCCGGAATTTGAGACCGAATCCGGCCTGGCGGATACGGCCTACTTTGTCTACTACGATATGAACCCTGTGGGCCTGACCCTGGGCCGCGGGACCGAGGGCGGCGCCCTGGAGCTGCTGCTGGACTACACCATCCCCAAATACCGGGACGCCTCCGTGGGCCGTTTTCTCTATCCCCATCTGCTGGGGGAGGAGGGCTTTACCGCTCTGGAATGCCGCAAGGCTACCCCCAAGCATGAGAATTATCTGCAAAAGGTAGGCTTCCGCCGGGAAGGCGACTGCTACAGGCTGACAAAGTAGGGACAGGCACAAGCAAGGGAAAAAGTAAGAGGTAAGAAGAAAGAATTGACAGGTGACAGGTGACAAGTGACAAGTGACAGGTGACAATTACGAACCCGCCCGTAGGGACGGCACTCTGCCGTCCGCGCTTCCCCGTATGCACCAGCCTCCGTAGCGGCGCACACCGGTGCGCCATGGTTCGGCGCCAGAGGCAACAGGCACAAGCAAGGGAAAAAGTAAGAGGTAAGAAGTAAGAATTGACAGGTGACAGGTGACAGGTGACAGGTGACAGGTGACAATTACGAACCCGCCCGTAGGGACGGCACCCTGCCGTCCGTCAAAGCCTTCCCCCTGGGGGGAAGGTGCCTCCGAAGGAGGCGGATGAGGGGGTGTCCCGACAACGGGCTGCTTCCTGTGTTGGATGTGTTGTGGAGAACCGTCCCCTGTGTTGTGTGGCGCACCGGTGTGCGCCGCTACACGGGCTTTCCCCATCCCCCGTCCCCTGATGGCTGGTGCCTGGTGCCTGATGCCTGGTGCCTGGTGCCTGGTGCCTGATGCCTCGCCACGCAATCGGAACCGTCCCCTGTGTTGGGTTTCCCGTCCCGTTGCCGGTCCGCAGAACAAAGAACACAGAACAAGGGTATTTCCAACATATATGGGTATCTCATTCCTCCTAATGGAGATTTATTGTTCTATTGTTCTATTTTTCAAAAAACATAGGAAAAACAAGGGAAAATCGATAGAACAAACTTAGAACGAGAGAGAACGAAGCAGAACAAAGCCCCGCACGGGGCTCCCTGTGCTGCCCGCCGCATTGCGGTTTTGCAGGATACTAAGCCGTCTTTTGTACCTTAATTATGCCATATTTTGATGGAAAAGTCAATGAAAATATCCTGAAAAGGGACTTTCAGACAAGCAATACCCGGGGAAGGCACAGGTGCTTGTCCCTGCGGACAGAGTCGGACGGGGGACGGCAGGGTTCCGTCCCTACGGTCCCGGAACCTTGAACCGCGGACGGCAGGGTTCCGTCCCTACGGTCCCGGAACCTTGAACCGCGGACGGCAGAGTGCCGTCCCTGCGGGCGGGCGTGAAACTCCTGACCATGCAGTTTCTGCTCGAACGCAAGCGTGCCGTCCCTACAGGCGGGTGTGAAACTCCCACCGCTCAATTCCAAACGGAGGTCTGTCATGAAACTGCTCTACGCCGAGGACGAGCGCAGCCTGGCCGAGGCTGTGGTGGACGTTCTGGAATACCACAAGTATAAGGTGGACGTGGTCTACGACGGCCGGGACGCCTTGGATTACGCCGAAAACGACCGGTACGACGGGATCATCCTGGACGTGATGATGCCCCGCAAAAGCGGCCTGGAGGTGTTGCAAGCCCTTCGGGCCAAGGGGGACCGGACCCCCATTCTGCTGCTCACCGCCAAGGCTGAGGTGGAGGATCGAATTCAGGGCCTGGATCTGGGGGCGGACGACTATCTGCCCAAGCCCTTTGCCATGGGGGAGCTCTTGGCCCGGATCCGCGCCATGCTCCGCCGTCGGGAGGAGTTCACCCCGGACCTGCTGACCATGGGAAATCTTTCCCTGGACCGGCAGAGTTACCAGCTTTGCGTGGGAGAGAACCGGATTCTGCTGCCCAAGCTGGAATTTCAAATGATGGAGCTTTTCCTGCTGAACCGGGGCATTTACCTGTCTACCGAGGATATTCTGGTAAAGGTCTGGGGCTATGATACCGACGCGGAGATTGGCATCGTCTGGGTCTATATCTCCTATTTGCGGAAAAAGCTGGCAAGCCTGGGGGCCAACGTGAGCCTCAAGGCGAAGCGAGGCATCGGTTATACCTTGGAGTTGACGCCATGATCAGAACGCTGAAACGAAAATTCATACGGGCGGCCATGATCGCCGTTACGGTGCTTTTGTTGATTATTCTGGGCGCCCTGAACCTGGTCAACGCCTGGAGCACCCGGCAGGAGAGCCTGCGCCTGTTGGAAAACCTGGTGCAGATGGAGGCCCAAAGCCGCCCGGGTTTTCCGGAGGGGGACAATCGCCCGGAACCGCTGGAACCCCTGCCGGAGCAGCCGGAGGGGGAGCCGCCCTTCCGGGGCAGCGACCGCCCGGGCTTTATGATGGGCCAATTGACGGAAAACGACCGGCTTTCCGCGGTCTTTTTCACGGTCCGGATGCAAAACGGCGCCGTAACCGAGACGGACGTGAGTCGGATTTCCACCGTCACCCAGTCAGAGGCGGCGGCCATGGCCCTGACCGCGGCGGAGGCGGGAAAGACGGAAGGACAAACGGACAGCTATCGCTATGCCTCCGGCAGGACGCCGGAGGGCGAAACGGTCTATGTCTTTCTGGAGGTCTCCAACCGGCGCAACGCCGTGCTGCGGGTGGCGGCCCTCTCCGCCCTGGCGGGGCTGGGGGGCTGGCTGTTGATGCTGGGCCTGGTGGCGTTGCTGGCCAAGCGGACCATCGCCCCCATCGCGGAAAATATGGACCGGCAGCGTCAGTTTGTCACCGACGCGGGCCACGAGCTGAAAACCCCCCTGGCCATCATCCAGGCCAATACCGAGGCCATGGAGCTGATCCAGGGGGAGAACAAGTGGAGCCGCAACATCAAGGCCCAGACCGTCCGGCTCACGGAGCTGACCCGGAATCTGTTGACCCTGGCCCGGGCGGAGGAGGTCCCCGCCCAGGGAAGTCTCTCTGGGGTGAATTTCTCTGCCCTGACGGAAAAGACCGCCCAGATGTTCCAGACCCCGATGGAGCAAAAGGGACTGCGCCTGGAGGCGGAGCTGGAGGCCGGAATCACGGTCCGGGGCCAGGAGGCCCAGCTTGCCAGCCTCTGCTCCATCCTCTTTGACAACGCGGTGAAATACGCCACCCAGGGCTCTGCCCTTTGTCTGTGCCTCCACGCCGGGGAAAAGACCTGCACCCTGCGGCTGGAAAACACCTGCGACAAACTGCCGGACTGCCCCCCGGAGCGGCTTTTTGACCGGTTCTACCGGGGCGATACGGCCCGAACCCAGAGCAGCGGCGGCTTCGGCATCGGCCTTTCCGCCGCCCAGGTCATCGTCCTCCAACACCGGGGCCGCCTGGAAGCGGAGTACCCGGCAGAGGACAGAATCGCATTTACCGTTACGCTGCCGCTGGACAAGTAATAAGTAATAGGTAACAAGTGACAAGTGACAGGTGACAAGTAACAAGTAATAGGTAATAAGGAACAAAATGGCAGGCGGGGCGTAGGGGCGCACACCTGTGCCCTTCATGGGTGTTGTGCGCCCGCAAGCGGCAGAGGCCCGTAGCGCGGGCTATTAGCCCGCTTGACCAGGCCTGCTGCTTTGCTCCGGTCTCGGCATCGGTACGCGCCTGGTTTTTCTCAATTAGTCATGTTCCGACGGGAGAATGGAACACTTGATTTCGACTTTTGTTCCGTCAGCCGTTGTCAGATAGAATAATCCGCTGCTTTCAATC
>JAEEKA010000092.1 GCA_016282135.1 Oscillospiraceae bacterium | reverse complement strand
GTTTGACCTCCTTTTGGTGCTTCCTTGCAGTTGCCAGACCGCAAGCTCATTATAGCACCAAAAGGAGTTTTTTTGTCCTGTTGTATAGCTTTAAGCGCTTCCGAACCACCCACGCCTAGCGTGGGGTTTTCGTATGACAAAGAAGCGCCCGCCTTTCGGCGGACGCTTCTGATGAACAGAGCTATTGCTGCACCGGGGTGCCGCACTCCAGGCAGAAGCGGTAATCGGGATCCAGCGGAGTGCCGCAGTTGGCGCAGAACTTTCTGGGCGCTTCCGCCGGGGCGGCGGGTTCTGCGGCGGGTTCCGGTTCCGGAGCGGGCGTGGGTTCCGGGACGGGTTCAGATACGGGCGCGGCCTCCTGGGCGGGAGCAGATTCCGGACTCGGCTCCGGGACCGGGACAGCGGGCTCCTCCGCCGGGGCGTTGAAGACCTGCGGCTGGACAGGGCTCGGAGGCGCCTGGAAGATCGGCTCCGGAATGGGAGAATAGCTCGGAGTCGGTTCTGAAACCGGCGCATAGGTCGGAACAGGCCCCGGAACGGGCGCGTAGCCGGGAGTCGGCGCGTTCATCGGCGCATAGTTGGGAGCGGGCGCGTAACCGGGTGCCGGGTTATAGGCGGGCATGGGGGCACCTTCCGGAATCCGGGTGCCGCAGAGGTTGCAGAATCTGGTCCCGGGTGCGCAAGGATTGCCGCAGTTGGGGCAGACGGTGGCGTTGGGGGCAGCCTGCTGGACCGGCGGCGCCTGCACCGGCATCCGACCGCCGCAGTGGCTGCAGAAAGCTGCGGTAATGTCTACCTCCGCCTTACAATTCGGGCAGATCGCAATGCCCCGGAGCACGTTGATCTGGTCCTTGTAGGCGCTGGCGCGCTGCATGGCGTCCAGCACAGCCTGGATACTGGCTTTCTGAGAATCCTCCGGGTCGTTGCGATGGGCGGCAAAATAGGTCTGGCCCATGCGCTGGAAGGCAAGATTGATGTTCTGCTCCTCGGCGGCGATGGCCTTGGTCAGGCGGTTTATCTCCGTTTTGTTGACTCGAGTATCGTAAGGCATACGCAGACTCCTCTCTATTGATTTCTGAATTCATTATAAAACGGGAAAAAACGAAAGTCAATGTGTTTTGCAACTTTTTGTATGCTCCCGCTGCAAGAATATTCGCACTGGTTTTTCCCCGCCGGATATGCTATAATACGGTGTGAAATCGAACGTTTGGAGGAATCATCGTGATCGACAAAGAACTTTCCGAGCTGCGGCGGCGCTTCCGGGCGGACCGCACAGCCATTACCCATATCTACGGCTGCTACGTCAGCCCCCTGGGAGAGATTCTGGCGGAGTTTGACGAGTCCTTGACCCTGCTCCCCGCGGCGGAGCAGGAAAAATATCTGGAACTGCTGCGCAAGGGTGTCTCCGGGACCCTTGGCCGGACGCTTTCCGAGCTGAGCTTCTCCACCGCTCAGGTTCAGAGCGGCGAGGAGCACGCTCTGCTGATGAAGCTGCTGGGCGAAAAGCTGTCCACCGCCGAAACACGCCACACGCTGTTTGAGAAAATTTCCGGCAGCCTCCGCTTTCCGGAAACTGGCTATCTGATTCTGCTGGCCGCCGACGTCTACGACGTGCCCTTCCGGGGCAAGGACGGCAGCCTGCACGACGACTCCGGCGACACCCAGTTCTCCTATCTGGTCTGCGCCGTCTGCCCCGTCAAAGAGACCAAACCCGGCCTGCGCTACGATCCGGCGGAAAAGAGCTTTCACGGACGGGGCGTGGACTGTGTGGCCGGCAACCCGGAGCTGGGCTTCCTCTTCCCCGCCTTTGACGACCGGGCAACCAACCTCTACGGGGCGCTTTTGTTCAACCGCTCCAAAGAGCACAGCTACGATGAATTCATCGAGGCAGTTTTCCGCACCCGTCCGCCCATGGCGATCGGCGTGCAGAAGGACACCTTCCGGGAGGTGCTGGTGGAGGCTCTGGACGAGGAATGCAGCCCTCAGGTGGTCCAGACCGTCCACACCCAGCTCCGGGAGCTGACCGCTGTACACAAGGAAGCCCGGGATCCGGAGCCTCTGACGGTCTCCTGCGGTGAAATCGGGGATATTCTGGAGCATACCGGCGTCTCTGAGCCGAAAATGGCCGCCTTCCGGGTCAAGTATGAGCAAGCCTTCGGTGTGGACGCCTCCATGCCCCCCCAGAACCTCATCAACACCGCCCAGTTGGAATACAAGACGCCGGACGTGGTGATCAAAGTAAATCCGGACCGGCAGGATCTGATCCAGGTTCGGGAGCTGGGCGGCGTCCGCTGCCTGGTCATCGCCGCCGACGAGGGCATAGAGATTAACGGCGTCAGCGTGGTCTGACCGTTACAAGTACATCAAATAGGCCCGTCCGCACCCACTGCCCGCTTGGAGGCGTCACCGTGAAACGATTATCCTGCTTCATCCTGATTTTGATCCTCCTGCTGTCACTTTCGCCTGCTCTTCTCGTCATCGAGGCGGAGGAGCCGGCGGAGGGTGTGGTTCACGCGCCCTACATCGGCGGCATGCCTGACGGAGGCTTCCACCCCAACGCGGAGATCTCCCGGGCGGAGCTGGCTGTCATGCTCTATGCCCTGGGCGACTACGAGCCCGGCCCGGATCGCTTTCCCGACGTGCGTCCGAATGCCTGGTACGCCGAGGCAGTCAACGCGCTGGCCGCGGCAGGGGTGCTGGGCGGGCTCCCGGACGGCTCCTTTCGTCCCACTGCCAAAGCCTCCCGGGCAGAGCTGGTGACCATTCTCGCCGCCATTTCCGACGAGACCCCTGCCACAGCCGCAAGCTTCCCCGACGTGCCGGAAAAGCACTGGGCGTACCGTGCAATTGCCCTGGCGCAGGAAAAGGGCTGGGTCGTCGGATTCCCCGACGGCAGCTTCCGCCCCGCAAATAGCGTCACCCGGGCGGAAGCAGTGGTGATCCTCAACCAGTTTTTGGGACGGGTCCCGGACCCGGAGGCCATCGCCCTGGGGGAAGGACTTCGCTTCTTCCCCGACGTACGCAAGGGAAAGTGGTATTACGAGGCTGTGATGGAAGCCGCCACCGCCCACACCGCCCACTTTGACGCAGCCGGATCGGAGCACTGGCAGGACCCGAATCCCGGCAATCCTCCGCCGATCCCTGACGGCTTCTACTGTTTTGACGGCAATCTCTTTGCCGTGGAGGGCGGCGCCTATGTGCAGGCCCCCGAAACCCGGACCCTGAATGGGGTCACCTATACCTGCGCCGGAAGCAGCGGCATTTGCAGCGCCCAAACCGAAGTCTTGACTCTGGCCGACGGCAATCTGCTCCTGCTTACGGGTGGAAAGCCTGTGGCTGCCCCCGGCAGCTATCGGGAGGGGCTGTACCTCAAGGCCGGCCAGCTCTACGCTGCCAGAGACGGCTATCTTTTGCACACCCCCTGTACCGGCAGCTACGGGGGCGTAAGCTATACCTGCACCGGCCTGGACGGGCGCTGCAGGGTGGAAGACTGGACCAAGCTCCGCCTCGACGGCGTGGATCTCTCCGTCTTCTCTGAGGCGCTGACCCACGAAGCCACCATCGGCGGAGGCCGGACTGTCACGCTTGGCGAGGCCCTGCGGGCCGCCGTCCGGGTCTATGAAGCCTATTTCCGGGTGGAATACCCCCTGACCTCTGACGCGGTACAGGACTATATCGACAGGGCGCTGGCCTACGCCATTTTGGACCAGCCCCTGAGCAACTATGCACTACCGGTCAACCGGGGCGATTTGGCCCTGTATCTTTGGCGGGCCCTCCGGGGCAGAGAGCTGGAACCCGTCAATACGGTCTCCTGCATCCCGGACGTGGAGACAACCCTGCCCTGTTACCGCTTCCTTCTGGAGCTCTACCGGGCCGGCGTGATGAAAGGCTCCGGCAAGGAACACAACGCCTGCGTCTCCGAAACCGTTACCGTTACGGAGCTGGCAACCCTGCTGAAGCGGCTGGAGCGGCCGGATGAGCGGGTCTCCTTTTCCATTAATATTCCGGTCATTCGTAGCATTCAATACGGCACCAGCGGCTCCGGGCAGTATCCCCTCACTGCCTACCAGTTGGGCTACGGGAAAAACGTTATGGTCCTGACCTTCGCCATCCATGGCTGGGAGGACAACTGGGACCGGGACGGCGAAGCTTTGGTCTGCCTTGCAGATCAGCTCAAAGTCTACCTGGAACAGAACTATGATATTCTGACGCGGAAGGACTGGACCGTCTACATTCTTCGCTGCCTGAATCCGGACGGCCTCTATCTCGGCACCACCAACAACGGTCCCGGGCGCTGCACCACCACTTACTGCGGGGCTGACGGCCAGCCGGTGAGCGGCAAGGGCATCGACATGAACCGTTCCTTCCCCTATCACTTCCGCCCCTACACGGAAAACCGGAATTACAACGGCACCGCCCCCCTTTCCTGCGTAGAATCCAGGGCTCTGGCGGACTTTATTCCCCAGCTTATGGGCTCCGGCTTCAACGTTTTCATCGACACCCACGGCTGGTACGGCGAAATTCTCTCCGCCGGCGGAAAGGGCTCCGTTTATGAAGCCCTCAACAGGCAGTTCCCCGAAAGCAGCTACGTCAGGATGACCCAGGCAAACGGCTATCTCAGCAGTTGGGCCGCATTTGACCTGGGCTTTGACAGTTGCCTGTTTGAGCTTCCTGACGGGATGCACAGCTTTAACGCATTTCTTTCCTCCGACTGTGTGGCCCGGTTCGAGGCCGCGATCTATGATCTTCTGCTCCATTACAACGGCCCGGGTTCCGCCGAATACACGGCCGATCCCATGTTGGTCGAACCGGACGTCAACTAAAAATGGAAACGGGGCGGCTCGCCTGAGCCGCCCCGTTCTGTTTCAGAAATTTATAAATCGCGATAAAAGAAAATATCCGCTTTTCCAGCCTGGGAGCTGCCGCCGTAGGAGCGGTTGTCAAAGCCGCCGATGGAAAAACCGCAGCCCAGATAAAACAGACAGGCGGAAGCGTTGTTGTCCTGGGCCACCACCTTGAGGCCGAAGAGTCCCAGTCGGCCTGCCTCCTTCATACAAGCTTCAATCAGAGCCTTTCCAATGCCCTGGCCCCGAAAGGCGGCGCTGACCTTCAGGTCGTCCAGCAGCAGATAGCGAAACAGATCCCGCCGCAGCACCGCTAGCCCTACGTAGCTTTCTCCCTCATAGGCGCCAAGGAAAATGGCGTTGTCCGCCTCCGGGTCGTAGGGCTCATCGGGGAAGCAGTCCTCCCGCGCCTCCGCGAACCGCTCCAGCCGGTAGCTCCAGGCGCCGTCTTCCAGCGCCGGAATTACCCGCGCCCAAAGCCGGAAGGGCTCGTTGGGCAGCCTTGCATCCCCCGGGTTTTCCGCCCCGATACGTCGAATGATAATCAAAGTTATGTCAACTCTTTCTGGCCATAGACCACCGTGTAGCCGTTGGTATCCCAGCTTGCGCCGGTCTCCGCGAAGCCGTTCTTCCTCCAGAAGGCGCCGGCCTGGGGGTTGGTTTTGACCCAGCCCAGGCGGACAGCGTGAAAGCCCTGCTTCTCCAGTCCGGCGCAGAGCTCCCGAACCAATGCGGAGCCCTCGCCTCTTCCCTGCCGGTCGGCCCGCAGCATAAAGAAGCCCCAAAAGGCAATGTCCGGCGTGGGAAAGCCTGTAATCAGGTCCAGCACCGCCACAAGCTCCTCCCCGTCGAAGAAGCCCAAAAAGTACTTGTCCTCCATGGTTTTCCGGGGCGGGAGCGCGGCCAGATCCTCTCGGATCGTCGCCTCCGTGGGCTCCGGCGGGCAGTGCTGATAATACAGCGGGTTCCCCCGGCAGAGCTCCAGCATCATCGGGATGTCCGCCTCCGTCAGCCGACGGACGGAATAATGTTCGGACAGTGCAGCGTAATTCACAGCGGAATCTCCTTCCTTTTGCCTATTTCGGCCAGCAATAGCGCATACCGTAGTGATTGGGAATCCGCTTCCCATTCAGGGCGCAGACAGCCTCATTCTGGAAGCGCTCAAAGCCGCAGGCTTCGTGGAGGGCCAGAGAGGCAGCGTTATCCCGGCGGACGGTGTCCGTCAAAACAAAGGGGCCCTCCGTCCCCAGGTCTTGAAAAATCAGTTCGAACAGGCGCTTGGCGTATCCCCTTCTTCTGCAATCCGGCGCAGTGGCCAGGGCCTCCGCGTGCCAGGCTCCCGGCTGCTCCGGGACCGGAAAGAGCCGAATGGCGCTGACCCACTTTTCTCCGTCCGCCATCACATAGCAGCGTCTTCCCGGCTGGGCGAAGAAATCCGTCTGAAAATACTCATAGAACTTTTGTTCCACGCCCCGCAGGCCCCGCTCCAGGTCCGTTTCATCGGGGAAGAAATAGGAAATGGTCTGGATATTGCCCTCCCGGTAGACCTCCATCAGCTTTGGGAAGTCCAGGTCCTCCATTCTTTCAAAACGCAGCAGCTCCATGGTTTGATCCCCCTTTCGTTCCGCCTCATTATACCGTCCTTTTCCCGGGAACGCAAGTCCGGATTGAAATTATGCGCTTTTCGGCGAATTCTGTTTTACAAAACCGCATTCCTGTGGTATAATCAGCCGGGAAAAAAGTTCAGGAGGCTGATACCATGATGGAATTTGAATATAAACAGGTAGACGACGGCACGCTCTGCGTCAGCGGCTACATGGGAGACGAAGCGCTTGTGGAGGTCCCCGCCGAGGCGGACGGGCTTCCGGTAACGGTGATCGGCGACGGCGTCTTCCAGGGGCACCCGGAGCTCACGGAGGTCCGGCTGCCCGACTGCATCACCGATCTGGGCGAGTTCGTCTTCGACGGCTGCGAGAATCTGCGGCAATTGAAGCTGCCCGCTTCCCTGGAACGACTCTGGGGTTACACCTTTGTCCGCAGCGGACTGGAAGAAATCACCATCCCCGACGGCGTCCGCTCCATTCCCCCCTTCTGCTTCAAGGACTGCAAAAACCTGGTCCGGGTGGAGTGCGGCAAGGGCATGAAGACTATCAACGCCTGGGCCTTCGCGGGCTGTGATAAGCTTTCGACACTCGGCATCGGTCCCACTGTGAAGCTTCACCCCCAGGCCTTTGAATCCAAGGAGCTGAACACCTGATAAAGGTCAAGCGCACAAATTGGGCGCTGCAAAAGGGGTATGGAAACAGGCGAGGCCGCAAGGGTCCCGCCTGTTTTCCTCGCTCTGATTTTAGGCGTTTATTGGTAGGCCTCCATGATTGTTCCGGCGTTCCAAAGCCCCTCCATGGTCTCTGCAATATGGGCATAATCGGGATAGTTTTTGAAAAACGCAAACATTTCACAGGCCTGACGGTCTATCTGCTCTCGCTGCAAGGCGTCCGCCTCCTCGCGCCGCATCCATAAGGCACAAATCAGCTTTTCAATGCAGAGATTCTCCGTTTTTTTGACATTTTCTATGCGTCTCTCCCCTCGCTGGATGGCTGCGGCAATTTCATAGTACAGGAAATGCAGACCGGGGATTTTGGCCAGGTAAAACTCGGCCATAGCCTGTTCTCCCATGCCATGGTAAGTTTCCGCCAGAATGCGCAGCACGTCAATCTTCATTTCATCGTCCTTTGAGCAGGACAAAACACGCTCACCGATCTCGATGATTTCAGCACTGCGGGACTTGTCGGCATTCTGCTCCTGCATATCCTCCAGAATGCACGTCAATAGAAGGTCGTTGTTGGGATACTTCTCCAACGCTTGCCGCAAAAAGGCCTCCGAGGCCGCAGGGTCGTTTCCGCCTCTGCCGCTCTCCGCTACCAGTGCTTCCACCGCCGCATCCACCTGGCTTTGATTAAAATCCAACAGATTGTCCAGAGAGGTGCCGAAAAAAATGGCAAGCTTGGGCAGAAAGTCGATGTCTGGGCAGGAGGACCCCGTTTCCCATTTGCTGATTGCCTGGGAAGAAATATGCAAATACTCCGCCAGTTCCTCTTGGGTCACACGCTTCTCTTTTCGCAGTAATCTGATTTTCGCTCCAATATTCATCACGTTTCTCCTTGCATGAATTCTTTGAACCGGTTCATATGTATTATATCAGGCCGAATTCAAATCGTCCACAGGCAATTACTTGGAGAGAAATCAACCGTTGGTTGTATAACACATCCATATAAAAAGCGAGGGAGAAGTTTTCTTTTGAAAAATCTCCCTCGTGTTGGTTGCCCATTTCATGAATGGCCAGCAGATTGCCGGCGCTACAGGGTTAGCCCTCTAACTTCTTGGCAAGCTCTTCCAACGCGGCGCCCATGGCTTCCTCGAAGGTAGGATGGGGCCGGATAAAGGACAGCATATCCTTCACGGTGAGGCCGTTTGCCATAGCGGCGGTGAGCTGGGAGATCATATCCGTGGCCCGCTCGCACATGAGGGCGGCGCCGATCAACTTACCGGTCTCGGCGTTGGCCACCAGCTTCATGAAGCCGCGCTCGCCTTCCAGAATCATGGTGCGGCCGTTGGCGGACATGAGGCCCTTAGCGGTCTTGACGGGAATGCCCTTGTCCTTGGCCTCGGCCTCGGTGATGCCCACAGTGGCAATCTCGGGCCGGGTGTAGACGCAGCCGGGCACCAGGCTCAGGTCCTGGCCGGGCTTGCGGCCCGCAATCTCATCCACACAGGCAAGTCCCTGGGCCGTGGCCACGTGGGCAAGCTGCACGGGAGAGGACAGGTCGCCGATGGCGTAGACCCCGGGGATGGAGGTGCGGAAATGCTCGTCCACGTGAAGTCTGCGGCGGTCATAGGCCACCTCCAGGCCCTCGGCAAAGAGGTCCTGGCTGTAGGGAGAACGGCCGATGGCACAGAGAACGGCTTCCGCCTCCACCGCGCCGGGATTGCCCTTCTGCTCGAAGCGGACGGTGAGACCGTTTTCGCTCTTCTCCACGCCCTTGACCATGGCGCCGGTCTGAATGGCGACGCCCCGCTTTTTCAGCAGCATAGCCAGGTTCTGGCCCAGCTCCTTGTCCATGTTGGGCAGCAGACGGTCCAGGCCCTCCACGATGGTGACGGGGCAGCCCAGGTCCGCATAGAAGGTAGCCAGCTCCACGCCGATGACGCCGCCGCCGATGATGATGAGGCTCTTGTAGAGGGTCTCCGCGCCGTCCAGCAGCTCGTCGGAGGTCATCGCCAGCTCCAGGCCGGGAATGGGAGGCCGGGCGGGCACGGAGCCGGTGGCCGCCAAAATGTTGGTGCATTCGTATTCCGTGCTACCTTCCGCGTTGGTCACCCGGACCTTACCAGTGCCCAGGATGGTGCCGGTGCCCCGGAGGACGTCCACCTTGGCGGATTTCAGCAGGGATTCCACGCCGCCCCGCAGCTTCTCCACCACGGCCTGTTTCCGGGCGAAGACGGCAGGCAGGTCAAAGCCCACGTTCTCGGTGTGGATGCCAAAGGTCTCCGCCTCCTGGGCCTCATGGTAGACCTCGGCGGAATGCAGCAGGGTCTTGGTGGGAATGCAGCCCCGGTTCAGGCAGGTGCCGCCCACGTCCCGGCGCTCCACCAGCGCGGTTTTCAGGCCCAGCTTGGCCGCGTGCAGAGCAGCCTCATAGCCGCCGGGGCCCGCGCCGATGACAATCAGATCATAGCTAGTCATAGGTATCTCCTTTTGCGTTATAGTTCGTAGGGGCCGGTTCCCCGGCCCGCGGGATCGGAGTCATTTTCGATTCTGCTTTCGAAGCATCTCCAGGGCTTCGTCCATGGAGACACATTCCGCGAAACGCTTCGGCCAAATCATCTTGAAGTAGTATTCACAGGTTTTTTCCCCGGTCATATAAGGATTGTCGAAGGTGGAGTTGGTTCCCTCGGGCAGAATCACACGGTATCCCCGATCAAAGGCGGATTTCACCGTGGCGTCGATGCAGTAGTTCGTCTGCAGGCCCACGATCATCAGCGTATCATCCTTTGCAGCTTCCAGATACGCGGTAAAATCCCTGTCGCCGAAAGCGCTGTTGATTTTCTTGAAAAAAACCTTCTCACTGCCCCGGGGCGCCACCTCGTCGGCAATTTCAAAGGCCTCGTCCCCCTGGGTGAAGCCGGAACCCGGTCCGTCGTCGTGTTGGACGTAGATCACTTCGATGCCGTTTTCTCTGGCAGTCTCCAGAAGTTTCACCACATTGTCCACAAGGCCGCAATAATTGTACAGTTCTTCCACCATGATTGCCTTTTGCATATCGATAACAATCAGTTTCATAGGGTTATCTCCTTTACCGATATAGCGCACACAGTACGCCGACGGGGGCGGGTGGCGCGGTGGCGCACACTGTGCGTCGCTACAGGGCCTTTCGGAGCAGGGAAAGCAGTTCGTCCTTCTGCTGTTCCGGCAGGGCGGCGGAGAGAGCTTCCGAACGGAGGGGAATGCCGGGCAGCACAGCCTCCAGTCTGGGCGCCAGAGTCTCGTCCATGGCGTCGGTATAGACCTTGGCGGCACGGATCACGCCCTCGTTCACGTTCAGTTGAATTTCAACGCCGCCCCAGGGGAAGCGATCCTCCACGGAAAGGGTGAAGGGCAGCTTCGGGCCGTAGAGCCAGGCATCGGAGGCGTATTTGGCGGTTAATTCAGACAAATCGAATTCGTCGGCGCTGAGCGTTTGGACGGGGAGAACGGATTGCCACGACCAGTGTGCGCACTGGTCTCGCAATGACAGATTCGGAACATAGACCTCTGCCAGCGCAGCAATCAGCGCGTCGGATAGCCGCTCGATGGTCAGATCCGGGACGAACTCTTTCAGATTCACCACCCGGGAACGGACAGAATCCACGCCCTTGGCAGCCAGCTTGGCCTTGGAGGGGCTCAGATAGCGCTGAACCTTTTCCATATCCACGTCCACCATCAGGGTGCCGTGGTGATAGGACTTGCCCCCGTGGGAATAGAAGGCGTTGCCGGAGAATTTCCGGCCGTCGGCCAGCAGGTCGTTGCGGCCGGAGCGCTGGGCGGGAATGCCCAGGCTCTGGCAGGCTTTCTCCAAAACCGTGAGCTGCCGGGGCAGGTCATAGTCCTCCGCGGACATCAGAAAGGTAAAGTTCAGGTTTCCCAGGTCGTGAAAAACAGCGCCGCCGCCGGAAAGGCGGCGGGCCAGGTGGCCGCCCTCCTCGTTGAGGAGGGCGGTTCTGCATTCCTTCCAGGGATTTTGATTTTTTCCGATGACCACGGTGCGTTCGTTCTGCCAGAGGTAGAGGATCAGCTCCCCCTTCCCTACCCGGTGAAGCAGGGCTTCCTCCAGGGCCAGGTTGTGGTAGGGATCAAAGCTCCCACTTCGGCAAACAAGCAGCCGTTCGATCATGCCTTGGTCCAGCGGACAACGGGGTTCCGGGCTGCGGCAACCTCGTCGGGGCGGCCGATCTGGGCATGGTGGGGCGCGTGGTGCATGTACTCAGCATCCTCGAAGGCCTGGGCGTAGAGCTTGCGGAAAACCTCCGCGGCCTCGTCCAGGGTCTCCTTGCTCTCGGTCTCGGTGGGCTCCAGCATCAGAGCCTCGTGGACGATGAGGGGGAAGTACATTGTGGGCGGATGCATCCCGTTGTCAATCAGGGACTTGGCCACGTCCAGAGCGGACACACCGGTCTCCTTCTTGAACTCGGACAGATCCAGCACGAACTCGTGCATGCAGACCCGGTCAAAGGCGGGGGTGAAGGTGCCCTTGATCTTCTGCATCAGGTAGTTGGCGTTCAGAACGGCGTTGGTGGAGGCCTCGGGGATACCCTCCTTGCCCAGGGTCATCAGGTAGGTCAGCGCCCGGACGACCACCAGGAAGTTGCCGGCAAAGCCGCGGACCTGGATGTGGCCCTCGCCCTGCATCAGCGCGGACTCGGGCAGGAACTGCTTCAGGAACTCCTTGCAGCCCACCGCACCGGCACCGGGACCGCCGCCGCCGTGAGGCGTGGCGAAGGTCTTGTGCAGGTTCATGTGGATGCAGTCGAAGCCCATGTCGCCGGGACGGACGTGGCCCATCACGGCGTTCAGGTTGGCGCCGTCATAGTAGCACAGGCCGCCGGCCTCGTGAACCAGGCGGGTGATCTCCAGGATGTTCTTGTCGAAGATACCCACGGTGTTGGGGTTGGTCAGCATCAAGCCGGCGGTATCGGGACCCAAGGCGGCCTTGAGGGCCTCCAGGTCCACGCAGCCGTCGGGCGCGGAGGCCACGTTCACCACGTCGTAGCCGCACATGGCGGCAGTGGCGGGGTTGGTGCCGTGGGCGGAGTCGGGGACGATGATCTTGGTCCTGGCCTTGTCGCCCCGGGCGTCGTGGTACTGCTTGATGAGCAGCACGCCGGTAAACTCTCCGTGGGCGCCGGCGGCAGGCTGGAAGGTCATGCCGTCCATGCCGGAGATTTCGCACAGGTACTTGGCGGCCAGGTCCAGGACCTCCTTGCTGCCCTTTACAGAGGAAGCGGGAGCCAGGGGGTGAATGTTGGTGAAGCCGGGCAGGGCGGCCATTTCCTCGTCGATGCGGGGATTGTACTTCATGGTGCAGGAGCCCAGGGGGTAGAAGCCGCAGTTGACGCCGTGGACCCGCTGGCAGAGCTGGGTGTAGTGGCGGGAGACGTCATTTTCGCAGAGCTCGGGCAGATCCAGGGATTCCTGGCGCTTCTCGGGCAGATCATAGGCGGGAACGTCGCAGGCGGGCAGAAGGCTGCTGTGACGGCCGGGAACGCTCTTCTCAAAAATCAGCTTCATTTCGCCAGCACCTCCTTCACAATCGCGACAGCCTTGTCGAGCTCGCACTTGGTGACCTTCTCGGTGGCGCACCAGAGAACCTCGTTCTCACCCAGGGGCAGACCGCCCAGGATGCCGGCCTCTTCCAAGGCGGCCAGAACAGCCTCCCGCTTGGGCATAACGGTGACGAATTCCTGATAAAACTCGCCGGCAAACTTGGCCTTGACGCCGGGGAGCTTACAGAGCTCAGCCTTCAGGTAGTGGGCCTTGGCAGTGGTCTGCCGGGCGGCTTCCTTCATACCCTCGGGGCCCATGGTAGCCATATACAGGCCGGCGGTCAGGGCGCAGAGCGCCTCGTTGGAGCAGATATTGGAACTGGCCTTCTCCCGGCGGATATGCTGCTCCCGAGCCTGGAGGGACAGAACGTAGGCCTTGTTGCCCGCGTCGTCGTGGGTCTCGCCTACGATACGGCCGGGGAGCTTGCGCATGTGCTTCTCGGTGGTGGCCATAATGCCCAGATAGGGGCCGCCCCAGGCAATGGGCAGACCCAGGCACTGACCCTCGCCCACCATCACGTCGGCGCCCACTTCCTTGGGGGTGGGCAGGATGGCGAGGCTCAAAGGATCGCAGGACAGGACGAACATGGCCTTGGCGGCGTGGACCGCCTCACCGATGGCCTTGGCGTCCTCCAGCTGGCCGTAGAAGTTGGGCTGCTGGAGAATCAGGGAGGCCACGTCGGGGGTCAGCATTTCCTTCAGGGCGTCCAGGTCAGTCTTGCCGTCCTTGCAGGGCACGATCCGCAGCTCGGCGTTGGCGCCGTAGCAGTAGGTGCGGACGGTGTTGATGGTGTCGGGATGAGCGGCGGCGGAGATCAGGGTGACGCTGCGCTTGCGGTCCCGGCACATGGCGGCGGCCTCAGCGGCGGCGGTGGCGCCGTCGTAGACGGAGGCGTTGGACACGTCCATGCCGGTGAGCTGGCAGATCATGGTCTGATACTCAAAGATGGACTGGAGGATGCCCTGGCTCATCTCCGCCTGGTAGGGGGTGTAGGCCGTCAGGAACTCTTCCTTGTTGGGAACGTACTTGACGATGCTGGGGATATAGTGGTCATAAGCGCCTGCGCCGCGGAGCACGGTCTTGAAGACCTTGTTTTCGGCGGCCAGGGCTTCCATCTTGGAGCGAACCTCCAGCTCACTCATGCCGGAGGGGATATTCAAGGGTTCCGTCAGGAGCATTTGGGCGGGCACGTCGGCATAGAGCGCGTCCTCGCGCTCCATGCCGATGGCCTTCAGCATTTGCTGCCGCTCCGAGAGGGTCCCGGGAACGTAGCTTCCCATTTAGCCCTCCTCGGCGCAAAGGGCCTCGTAGTCGTCGGCGTCCAGCAGCTCTTCGCGGTCAGTGACCTGCTCGACCTTGATGATCCACGCGCCGTAGGGATCGGAGTTCAGCATCTCGGGGGCGTCGATCAGCTCTTCGTTGACAGCCTTCACGATGCCGGACACGGGGCTCAGCAGATCGGAGACAGCCTTGACGGACTCCACGTCGCCGAAGGACTCGCCGGCAACCACTTCGTCGCCCGCCTCGGGCAGGTTGATGAAGACCACGTCGCCCAGCGCGTTCTGAGCAAAATCGGTGATGCCGACGATGGCGATGTCGCCCTCTTCTTTGATCCACTCATGGGACTTGGTGTAGCGCAGTTCGTTGGGAATAGACATTTTGATATCCTCCTAAGTTTTAAGTATTTTTTCAGTTTTACGTTTGAATTACACGCCCAGGACGCCCATCAGGCCGCCCAGGGTCTCGTTGAACTCTTCGTCGGTGAAGCAGTACTGCATGACAGTGTGCTCGGCACGGAGCTTCTTGACTTCCTCGGTGACGTTCTTGTTGCGCAGGATGCAGTCCGCCATGATAGCGGCCAGCTTGGAGAAGTCGTCCTTGGTGAAGCCGAAGCGGGTCATTTCCTCCACACCCATACGCAGAGCGCCGGAGGCGGTGAAGCTCTCCTCCTCGGGGGTCGCCTGGTAGTTGACGATGATGCCGTTGGACTCCAGCCGCTCCGCCACGTCATAGCCCAGGGCGTAGCCCACGTTGACGATGACCTGGTGGGTCTCGGTGAAGGAGATGGCGGGATCGCCGGCCACGTCCAGGCCCTCGGCCTTCAGAGACTTGGCGAAGTGCTTGGCGTTCTCGATGACGCTGCGCTGGTACTCGTCCTTGAAGGTGTTCATCTCGTAGGCCGCCATCAGCAGACCCAGCTGGGTGCCCAGGTGGTGGTTGGAGACGGAGCCGGGGAAGGCGCGGGACTCGATGGTCTTCCACAGGCCGTATTTCAGGTCCTCGGGCTTGTAGTTCACGCCCACAATGCCGCGCTGGGGCCCGAAGAAGGTCTTATGGGTGGAGCCGGTGACGATTTCGGCGCCCTCTTCAAAGGGCTTCTGGAAGTGATCGCCCACCAGGCCCAGGACGTGGGCCATATCGTACATAATGGTGGTCTGCAGGCCCATCTGATCCACGAACTGACGGATCTCCTTCACGGGCTCCTTGTGCAGGACCATGGACTTGCCGAAGACGATAAACTCGGGACGGTAGCGCTCGATGACCTTCTTGGTCTCCTCCACGTCGATCTTGTAGTGGTTGTCGGGGCAGACGGGGAAGGGCACCACGGCGTTGCGCTCAGTGACGGGGTCAACAGCCACGTAATCGTGCAGCGCGCCCATGGGCTGTGCAGACAGGTGGCCGCCCTTGGCAATGTGGTTGTGCAGGATGTAGCCCAGACGCTGGGGGTTCACCTTGCGGTTGTTGCGGTTCTTGAAGTCCATCAGGGAGGAGAACACGGCGGTGTTGGACATCTGGCCGGAAATCACACGGGTCTCCACCTCGGTGGCGCCCAGATACTGCCGCATCTGCTCCACCAGCAACTCCTCGATCTGCTCGATGAACTTGGTGCCCTGGTAGTAGAAGACCTCGCTGTCATAGAAGGCGGCAATCTTCTTGTGCTCGGCGTAACGGAAGGCGGGATCGGAGGCGCAGAGCATCTGCACGGCCCGGCTGGGGGTGTTTTCGGAGGGGATCAGGTTGATGCACTGCTTCTGACGCCAGATGTGGTTCTGGGTGGCCTTCTTCAGCAGCTCCAGAGCCTCGGCCCGGTAGCTCTTGCCCTGGGCAGGCTTGCCCTGTTCGGGGGCCTTGTAGAGCAGGGGGCGGGCATAGGGAGGCGCCATGACGCTCATGTGCATCTTGGGCAGAACGGCCTTGACCTTCTTGCCGCGGACGTCCACATAGACGATGTCGTCAGTCTGCAGGTCGGAGTCCACCATGCACAGACCCAGGGAACGCTTGGCGGTCTCATCGGTGTAGGAGGTGTCCATGCCCTCGCCCTCGGCCACGTAGTAGGGAACCATGGTGCCGGAGGTGACGTAGCCCACCAGCTTCTCGCCCACGTAGATGGGCATATCCTTCCGCATGACGCCGCGCTCCAGCAGAGTGATGGGCATCATCCGGCGGGGCAGAACCTCCAGGGCGCCGTCAAACAGGCGGTTCTGGATTTTCTGGAAGGCCTCGTACTGCTTGGCCAGGGGCTTGCGGCCGATGAAGTCGCCCTTCTGCTCGGAGAAGGAGACGGCGAACTTGGCCAGAGGCACGGAGAAGATGGGGATTTCCTTGCCCTCGCAGTCCTCGCCCATTTCATGGCCGTAGAGAGGCAGCATGGCCTCCAGGCGGAGGGTGTCGCGGGCGCCCAGGCCGGAGGGACGGCCGCCCAGCTCCAGCAGGCGGTTCCACATCCACTCGGCGTCCTCGGACTTGATGAAGACCTCGTAGCCCAGAGGCTCGCCGGTGTAGCCGGTCTTGGCCAGGCGGACGGTGCGGCCTTCCATCTGGACGGTGCCCAGGGCGTTCTTCACCAGCTCGGTGAGCTGGGCGCCGCCGGCCATCTTCTCCAGCATTTCACGGCTCTTGGGGCCCTGGACGGCAATGGAGGCGTAATCCTTGGAAATGTCGGTCAGGGTGCAGTTGAAGGCCTTGATCTGCTCCCGCAGATGGACCAGGTCCTTCTCGGTGTTGGCGGCGTTCACCACCAGCAGGAAGCGGTCTTCCTCAAAGCGGTACAGGTAGGCGTCGTCAATGGCGCCGCCGTTCTCATTGGGGATCATGCAGTACTGGGCCTCGTTGACGTCCAGCGCCATGACGTTGCTGGACAGAACGTGCTGCAGGAACTGCACGCGCTCGGGGCCCTCGATCAGCAGTCTGCCCATGTGGGAGACGTCGAAAAGGCCGCAGAAGTGACGGGTGTACAGATGCTCAGCCACGATGCCGCTGGGGTACTGGATGGGCATTTCCCAGCCGCCGAAATCCACCATGGTGGCGCCTGCCGCCAGATGCGCGTTGTAAAGCTGGGTGCGTTTGAGTTCGCTCATGGAATTACCTCCTGTGTATTGTAAATGGTTTGTGCTTATCCATAAAAAGATGGCACAGGCCCACAGCGGGTCTGTGCCACCGTTTTAAGCCTGAGAGATTCCCCGCGAAACAGCGGGTTGCACCTACGGCGTGCGCTTTGCGCACTTTACGGTGTTTCGTCCTGACCCGATCCTTTTGCCTGAGAGCTTTTGCGATCCCCTTCGGCGCCGTCCGCGGCGGTCTCTCCCGGGTCCATCATCCGACGATATGAAGTATGGCGAAAGCCATCGTTTTCCTACTACAAGTTACCACAAGCCCCCGCGGCTTGTCAAGGTTTTTTTGGGCAAAGAAACCATTTTTTCGTATTGACGGACGGGGGTGGAGCCTTTATAATGAATCTGTACGAAAAATACAAAAAAGGACGGAGGCGGGAATCGTGGAACACAGCTATCGGGAAGTCCTGACCTGGGGCGGGCAGCTTGCCATGGACGAGGAGCTTCCCCTCTGTGAGGCGGCGGAGTCTTCCCTGCAGACCCTGATGCGGGGCAATGCCCGGTATCTGGAGCACAGCCGCAACCCCGCTGAGCTGACGGACCGAATCCGGCTCTCCACCGCCGCCGAGGGCCAGAAGCCCTATGCCGTTGTGATCTGCTGCGCCGATTCCCGGGTGCCGCCGGAGCACATCTTCAGCGCCGGGATCGGAGATTTGTTTGTGATCCGCAACGCAGGCAACGTGATGACGCCCTCCGCCCTGGCCAGCGCGGAATACGCTGCGGCCCACCTCCACGTCCCCCTGATTCTGGTGATGGGCCACCGGGGCTGCGGCGCGGTGATGGCCGCCCTGCAAAAGCACCGGGAGCCCGGCGCTCTGGGGGACCTCATCGCCCAGGTTGCCGCCGGCGTCGGACATGCCCATAATCCCCGGGAGGCGGAGCGGAACAACCTCTGTCACAGTCTGGACGCTCTGGGGGAAAGCGAGGTCCTGCGGGATCTGGCGGACCGGGGCAGGCTGGCCTTTGCCGGTGCCATTTACGATATTCGGAGCGGCGCTGTGGAACTGCTGCGGGACGAACCATAACAAAAACAGGAGAGGAACAAGAGCCGCTATGGAATATCGAAACGCCCTGCGCGGCATTAAAACCATCCACTGGGCGGAGCTGGTCACACTGCTGCTGACCGTCTGTTCTCTGGGGATGCTGGTGCTGGAGCAGCTTCTGGAGGAGCCGGAACGGATTCTCCACCCCTTCTACCTGCTGGTGCTGATTCTCAGTCTCGCGGCCCTGGCTCTGGAGCTGATTGGCATTTGGCGGGCCGGAAAAGACGAGAAGCTGTTCCAAACCGCCAGCATCGGCATGATTATCACCCTGGCGCTGAGCTTTGCCATTCTTTTCATACAGGAAGGGCAGCTGCTGCGCACCGCCATAGAGCTTTTGTGCATTGTCCCCACGATCTACTGCTCCGTCACCGTCATCAAGGGCATTATGCGGATCGCAGAGAAGCGGGGTTACACGCTGCTGCTGGACCGACAATCCTTTTTTGTTCGGGCTGTGGTGCTGCTCTCCCTGGGTGCGATGGGCCTGGAGTTTCTCAACGCCTTGTTTCTGCGCGGAGAACGATATGAGACCCTCCACGCCATTCTCCACACCATGATCCTGACCATGGAGCTGGTGGAGGTCAGCATCTTTCTGAGCTGCACCGGCCAGGCAGAGAAAATGCTGGTCATGCAGAACCCGGAATGAGCATACGTTGGATTCTGAATATCAGGTTTTGAAATTGATTGAGGAGGACTGTACATGAACAACAACATCGTCAAACGCAACGAACTGCTGGCCCAAACCGTTATCAAAGGGCTGGAATCCCGGAACATGACCGGGTACTACGCCGCCAACCGGGAGGAGGCCCTGAAGCTGGCCCTCTCTCTGATCCCCAAGGGCAGCTCCGTCACCATGGGCGGGGCCATGAGCGCCCATGAGATCGGCCTGGTGGAGGCTGTCAAAAGCCCCGATTACAATTTCATCGACCGAGACGCCTTCGCGGATCGGCGGGCTTCCCTGCTGGCCAGCTACGACGCCGACTTCTTCCTGACCTCCGCCAACGCCATGACCGAGGACGGCATCCTGGTCAACATCGACGGCTACGCCAACCGGGTCTCCTGCATCGCCAACGGCCCGAAGAAGGTTCTGGTCATCGCGGGCATGAACAAGGTCTGCAAGGACCTGGACAGCGCCATGAAGCGGGCCCGGAACGTAGCCGCCCCCATCAACGCCCAGCGCTTCGGCCTGAACACCCCCTGCGCCAAAACCGGGGCCTGCATGGACTGCAAGAGCCCGGATACCATCTGCTGCCAGTTTTTGATCACCCGCTATTCCCGGCACGCCGACCGGATTCACGTCATTCTGGTCAACGACAATTTAGGTTTTTAAGGACTGACGCGCAGGGGCCGGCGTCTCGACGGCCCGAACGTATTTGTTGCGGGAAAGAACGGGGCGTCGAGGACGCCGCCCCCTACAAGCTCAGCCGGCAGATTGCCGGCCCTACAATATCAGAAAAGGAGAATCACCATGAACGTAAGCAAGGACATCCGCTACATCGGCGTCAACGACCATCAGATCGACCTCTTCGAAGGCCATTTCGACGTTCCCCTTGGCATGGCCTACAACTCCTATGTGATTCTGGACAAAAAAATCGCCGTGATGGACACGGTGGATCAGAACTTCGGCAGGCAGTGGCTCACCAACCTGGCCGCGGAGTTGGGCGGGCGTCAGCCTGACTATCTGGTGGTCCAGCATATGGAGCCCGACCACAGCGCCAACATTCAGCTTTTCATGGAGAGCTACCCCAAGGCCACCCTGGTGAGCTCCGCCAAGGCCTTCCCCATGATGAAGAACTTCTTCGGCACCGAGTATGAGGATCGCCGGATCGTGGTAAAGGAGGGCGACACCCTGGAGCTGGGCGAGCATACCCTCCACTTCGTCCAGGCCCCCATGGTTCACTGGCCCGAGGTCATCATGACCTATGACGCCAAGGACAAGGTGCTCTTCTCCGCTGACGGCTTCGGCAAATTCGGGGCCAACGACGTGGAGGACCCGGAGGGCTGGGACTGCGAGGCGAGACGCTACTACTTCGGCATCGTGGGCAAGTACGGCGCCCAGGTCCAGGCCGTGCTGAAAAAGGCCGCCGCCCTGGATATCGCCGTCATCGCCCCCCTCCACGGCCCGGTGCTGACGGAAAACCTGGGCCACTACATCAACCAGTACAACATCTGGTCCTCCTACGGCACTGAGAGCGCCGGCATCTTCATCGCCTACACCTCCGTCTACGGCCACACCAAACAGGCCGTGGAGCTGCTGGCAGAAAAGCTGAAGGCAAAGGGCTGCCCCAAGGTCTCTGTGGCGGACCTGGCCCGGGAGGATATGTACGAGTGCGTGGAGGACGCCTTCCGCTACGGCCGGATCGTCCTGGCCACCACCACCTACAACGCGGAAATCTTCCCCTACATGCGGGAATTCCTGGGCCACCTGACTGAGCGCAACTGGCAGAACAAGACCGTGGCCCTGATGGAAAACGGCTCCTGGGCCCCCATGGCCGCCAAGGTTATGAAGCAGAAGCTGGAGGGCTGCAAGAACCTGAGCTTCACCGAAACCACCGTCCACATCAAGGGCGGCCTGAGCCCCGAGAGCGAGGCCGAGATCGAAGCCCTTTCCGACGAGCTCTGCAAGGACTACCTGGCCCAGCATGACGAGACCGCCAATAAGTCCGACCTCACCGCCCTGTTCAAGATCGGCTACGGTCTCTACGTGGTCACCGCCAGGGACGGGGACAAGGACAACGGCTGCATCGTCAACACCGTCACCCAGGTCACCAACACCCCCAACCGGATTGCCGTTTGCATCAACAAGACCAACTACACCCATGAGCTGGTGAAGAAAACCGGCATGATGAACGTCAACTGCCTGTCGGTGGAGGCTCCCTTCTCCGTGTTCCAGCACTTTGGCTTCCAGTCTGGCCGGAATGTGGACAAGTTTGCCAATTGCGAGCCCCTGCGCTCCGACAACGGTCTGATCTTCCTGCCCAAGAACATCAATGCCTTTATGTCTCTGAAG
>JAEEKA010000091.1 GCA_016282135.1 Oscillospiraceae bacterium | reverse complement strand
TCAAGAATTTTCGTTGGCTGTTCTTGCAATCTCAATCCTTACAATTGACATTCCAGAACAACTCCCAGATGTTTCCATCTGGCTTTGTCCATGGTGTTTGTTCATGTTTCTCGTTGTTTAATTTTCAAGGTACAACCGCGCTGCTTTCCGGAACCTCGCAGCCCCTTCTCGCGAGCGCTTCGATATAATAGCACGCCCTAAACTAAAAGTCAAGCACTTTTTTCTCTTTTTTCTTAGTTTTTTTCGACGTCAATATGTGGTGCTTTGCCCGGCTCCAAACGGCTAAATACAGGCAGTTTTTCCTGCTGCTTTGTGAATTCTGACCGAAGAAGGAAAACGGAGGCGGGATTCCTCGCCTCCGTCCTATATTCCTCTATAGCGCTATCGTGTGAGAGGCTGGCGCACAATGTGCGCCCCTACATCCTAAAGGTAGGTTTTGACGGGCAGATTGCCCGCGCTGCGGGCAGGGGATAAGAATATCGCTCTATAAGCCGCGGTGGACGGATTGGCGGACCAGGGCGCGGTGGAGCTTGGCTTCCGCCAGCTTCAGGTCCCGCTGGGAGAGGCCCTCCCGGGCCATCATGGCCCGGGCCTTCTCCTCGGCGGCCTTGGCCCGCTCCAGATCAATCTGGTCCGCCCATTCAAAGGTGGTGGCCACCAGACGGACGGCACCGCTGTGAACAGCCACCATGCCGCCGATACAGGCAGCCCGGCGAACCTTGCCCTCGGGCTCGGTGATCACAGCCTCCCCCATGCCCAGGGGGGCCACGTAGTCGATATGCCGGGGCAGGATGCCGATGATGCCGTCCTGGGTGCGGACGGAGAGCTTCTCCGCCTCGCCCTCAAAGGCCAGGCCGTCGGGGGTTACCACTTGCAGATGGAAGGTCATTTCCCTTCACGCCCCTTCTTGTACTTCTCCACCACCTCGTCGATGGAACCGGCGAAGAGGAAGTAGGACTCGGGGATCTCGTCGTGCTTGCCCTCGATGATCTCCTTGAAGCCCCGGACCGTCTCCTTCAGGGGGACGTACTTGCCGTCGTAGCCGGTGAACTGTTCGGCCACGTGGAAGGGCTGAGACAGGAAACGCTGAACCTTCCGGGCACGGTTGACCGTCAGGGTGTCCTCCTCGGAGAGCTCATCCATGCCCATAATGGCGATGATGTCCTGGAGCTCCTTATAGCGCTGGAGAATCCGCTGCACGCCCCGGGCCACTTCGTAGTGCTCCCGGCCTACCACCTCGGGGGTCAGGATGCGGGAGGTGGAATCCAAAGGATCCACGGCGGGATAGATACCCAGGGAGGCGATGCCGCGGTCCAGAACCGTGGTGGCGTCCAGGTGGGCAAAGGTCGTGGCGGGGGCCGGGTCCGTCAGGTCGTCGGCTGGCACGTAGACCGCCTGGACGGAGGTGATGGAGCCCTTGTTGGTGGAGGTGATGCGCTCCTGGAGGGCGCCCATCTCGGTGGCCAAGGTGGGCTGGTAGCCCACGGCAGAGGGCATACGGCCCAGCAGAGCCGAAACCTCGGAGCCCGCCTGGGTAAAGCGGAAAATGTTGTCAATGAACAGCAGCACGTCCTGGTTTTTCACGTCCCGGAAATACTCTGCCATCGTCAGGCCGGCCAGGCCCACCCGCATACGGGCTCCGGGAGGCTCGTTCATCTGGCCGTAGACCAGGGCGGTCTTGGACAGAACGCCGGATTCCTTCATTTCATAATAGAGGTCGTTGCCCTCGCGGGTCCGCTCGCCCACGCCGGTGAAGACGGAGTAGCCGTTGTGCTCGGTGGCAATGTTGTAGATCAGCTCCTGGATCAGGACGGTCTTGCCAACGCCCGCGCCGCCAAAGAGGCCGATCTTGCCGCCCTTGGCATAGGGGCAAATCAGGTCCACGACCTTGATGCCGGTCTCCAGAATCTCGGTGGTGCTCTCTTGCTCGTCATAGCTGGGCGCCGCCCGGTGAATGGGCCAGCGCTCCACTGTGACCGGGGCGGGCATGTTGTCGATGGGACGGCCCAGGAGGTTGAACATCCGGCCAAGGCACTCCTCCCCCACGGGGACGGTAATGGGCTTGCCGGTGTCGATGGCCTCGATGCCCCGCTGGAGACCGTCGGTAGAGGACATGGCCACGCAGCGGACCACGTCGTCGCCGATATGCTGGGCCACCTCAGCGGTCAGCTTGGTGTCGCCGTTATAGACCTCGATGGCGTTCAGCAGCGCCGGCAGATTGCCGTCTTCAAAGCGGACGTCCATGACAGGGCCCATGATCTGGACCACGGTGCCTTTGTTCTTGTTAGACATATTCGTTACTCCTTGTTCAGAGTTCAGGTGTGTTGCGTTGTCGTAAGACCACCTCATCCGTCATCCGGCTTCCGTGAGACGCCGGATGACACCTTCCCCTCAAGGGGAAGGCCTATAAGGAAGAATTGATTATTGCTCGGCGCCGGCGACGATCTCGGTGATCTCCTGGGTAATGGCGCCCTGGCGGGCCCGATTGTACCGCAGGCTCAGGCCGGAAATCATCTCCTCGGCGTTCTTGGTGGCGGCGTCCATGGCCGTGCGCCGGGCGCCCTGCTCGGAGGTCACGGACTCGCAGAGGGCACCGTAAATCAGGCCGCCCAGATACTCGGGAATGATGGCGTCGAACACGGAAATGCTGTCCGGCTCATAGAGGGTCAGACATTCGGAATTCGTGTCGCCGGGGCGGGGGTGGTAGGCCAGGGGCAGCAGATCCAGCACGGCGGGAGACTGGGAGAGCATGGAGACGAAGTTGGTGTAGACCACGCAGACTGCGTCAAACTCCCCTTCCAGGAAGCCCCTGCTCAGCATCTTCGCCAGTGTGAAACAATCGCCCACATGGACGTCTGCCGCCACGGCATAGGCGTCGGTAAGAATCTCCAGCTTTCTGGCCAGGAAGAAATCCAGGCACTTCCTGCCGATGGGAACCACGCAGACGTTCTTTCCCTCCATCCGACCGTAGGCCAGCTTGAACACGTTGCTGTTATAGCCGCCGGCCAGGCCCCGGTCGCCGCCGATGACCACGAAACAGGTTTTCCTGATCTCCCGTTTTTCCAGGTAGGGAGAGGAAAAATCCTCGGTGTTGTTGGCGATGGTGTTCAGGGTATCATATAAAATCTCAAAGTAGGGACGGGAGCTGGCCACCCGTTCCTGGGCGCGGCGCAGCTTGGAGGCGGCGACCATTTCCATGGCCTTGGTGATCTGCTTGGTGCTTTCCATGCTCTTGATGCGAAGCTTGATGTCCTTCATGGAAACGCCAGCCATGTGTCATGCCTCCTTCCTCAGTGGGTCTTTTTGAATTCTCCGATATAGGCTGTGAGCGCCTGCTTCAGCTCCTCCTCGCTCTCCTCGGAGAGAACCTTGGTCTCCACGATGGAACGCAGGAGCTTGTGGGCGTGGGTATCGAGATAACGGAACAGGCCCTGCTCAAACTCATGGACCTGATTGACCTCGATGTCCTTCAGATAGCCGTTGACCACGGCGTAGATAATGCAGACCTGGAGCTCCACAGGCACCGGCGCGTTGTTGGGCTGCTTCAGCACTTCCACGATGCGGGCGCCCTGGGCCAGACGGTCTTTGGTGTCCTTGTCCAAGTCGGAGCCGAACTGGGCAAAGCTCTGGAGCTCCCGGTACTGGGAGTAGAGCAGCTTCAGGGAACCGGCCACCTTTTTCAGCGCCTTGATCTGGGCGGCGCCGCCCACGCGGGAGACGGAAATGCCCGGGTTGATGGCGGGCATGACGCCGGCGTGGAAGAGCTCGGTTTCCAGGAAAATCTGGCCGTCGGTGATGGAAATAACGTTGGTGGGAATATATGCGGAAACGTCGCCCGCCTGGGTTTCAATAATAGGCAGGGCCGTCAGAGAGCCGCCGCCGAATTCCGGAGCCATCCGGGCCGCCCGCTCCAGCAGGCGGGAGTGCAGGTAGAAGACGTCGCCGGGGTAGGCCTCCCGTCCGGGAGGACGGCGGATCAGCAGGGAGATGGCGCGGTAGGCCACCGCGTGCTTGGACAGATCGTCGTAGACCACCAGCACGTCCTTGCCCTGGGCCATGAAATACTCGCCCATGGTGCAGCCCGCATAGGGGGCGATGTACTGCATTGGGGCCAGCTCCGAGGCGGTGGCGGAGACCACGATGGTGTAGTCCATAGCCCCGCCCATGGTAAGGGTGTTGACAATTTGGGCCACGGTAGATCGCTTCTGGCCGATGGCCACGTAAATGCAGATTACGTCCTTCCCCTTCTGGTTCAGGATGGTGTCCAGCGCAATAGTGGTCTTGCCGGTCTGGCGGTCGCCGATAATCAGCTCACGCTGACCCCGGCCGATGGGGATCATGGCGTCGATGGCCTTGATGCCGGTTTGCAGGGGGACCGCAACGGACTTCCGCTCGATGACGCCGGGAGCCGGCACTTCAATGGGCCGGTACTGCTGGATGGACAGCCTGCCCTTGCCGTCGATGGGCTCACCCAGAGCGTTGACTACCCGGCCGATGAGCTGCTCGCCCACGGGGACGGAGACCACCTTGCCGGTGCGCTTGACGGTATCGCCCTCGCGGATGCCCTCATCGGAGCCCAGGATAACCAGAGAAACGGAGTGCTCCTCCAAATTCTGCGCCATGCCGTAGGTGCCGTTGGGAAATTCCACCAGCTCGTTGACCATGCACTTTTCCAATCCCGCAGCCCGGGCAATGCCGTCGCCCAGGGAAATGATGGTGCCGGTCTCGCTCTGCTCGATTTTCGTTTCGTAGTTTTTAATTTGATAACGAATAATCTTCGTTATTTCGTCCGGTCTGAATTCCATGGTTTACCTCTTTCTAACGTGAATTCGCAGGCGGGCGACCGCCCTGCGGAGGCATTTTGCGTGTCGCGGCGGCCAAGGGTCCGGCCGCCCTACGGAGTCAGATTACAGTTTCGGAAAGCGTTTTTTCGATGCCGGCCAGGCGGGTCTGAACGGTGCCGTCCAGGGCCTTGCCGTCGTATTCCAGGCGAATGCCGCCCAGGACCCCGGGATCGATCCGGTATTGCAGATCCACCTGTTTGCCGGTGATGCCCTGCAGCCTCTGGCGCAGCTTCTCCCGCAGGGGCTCCCCCAGGGGAACGGCGGTAACGGCCACCGCGTCCAGAATGCCCAGGTCGGCGTTTCGGCGGCGGCGATACTGCACGGCGCAATCCCTCAGCTCCCGGATATGTCCCCGCTCGCAGAGAATCTTCAGCCAGTTCAGCAGATAGGGATGGGCGCGGCCAGAAAAGGCCTCGTCCAGTACAGCCAGACGCTCGGTGATGTGCAGGTTGGGCGCACAGAGCAGCACGACGTACTCGCCGTTGGCCTCCAGGATGTCCTTGACCTCCCGAAGCTGCTCATAGATCTGCTGCTCCACACCCTCGTCCCGCGCCAACTCATAGAGGGCGTCGGCGTAGTTCTTGGCGGTCTGGGTCATACCGTCTCTCCCATCTGGCGCAGAAAGCCCTCAATCAGACGTTCCTGATCCTTCTCGTCCAGCTCCCGCTCCACGACCTTTCCGGCGATGTCCAGGGCAATGCGGGAAATGTCTCCCTTGACCTCGTTCAGGGCCTTCTTTTTCTCCAGGTCGATGTCCGCCCCGGCCTTCTGCCGCAGGGCGTCGGCGTCCTGGCGGGCCTGGCGGATAATCTCGTCGCTGCGGCGGTTGGCCTCCTGGGTTGCCTCCGCCACGATCTGGGCGGAGGTCTCCTTGGCCTCGGAGAGCTTGCGGGTATAGTCGTCCCGCATGGACTCGGCGTCCTGCTTGGCGACGTTGGCGTCGGCGTAGAGCTTGTCAATCTCCTTCTGCCTGTCGTCGATCATCTTGGTGACAGGCTTAAAGAGGAATTTTTTCAAAATGAGAAACGTGAGCACCATGTTCAGCAGGGTGAACAGGGCGGTCCAGGGATTAAAGCCGATAAAATTCTCAAATTCCGTCACTTGGCCATCCCTCCTTTTTTTGAGTTTTCAAATGCTTCGCTCAGAACACGAAGAGCAGCAGAAGGGCAATAACCAGGGAGTAGATGCCAGTGGTCTCCGCGACGGCACAGCCGACAAGCATGTTGGTACGCAGGTTGCTGGTGGATTCGGGCTGACGGGCCATGCCCTCCAGCGCCTTGCCCACGGCGTTGCCTTCGCCGATGGCGGGACCGATGGCGCCGATGCCCATGCAAAGACCGGCGCCCAGGGCGCAGGCAGCCTTGACGATCGCAGCTTCAATACCCATAATTTGTTTCCTCCTAAAATGAATGTGTATGTGGATAGGGTTTCATCCTAATGGATCACGGATTGGATTTTTCCTCCGGCGCGGGACAGTTGCCGGAAATATAGATCATGGTGAGCAGGCTGAACACAAAGGCCTGGATCACGCCGGAGAAGACGTCAAAATACAGAGAAAGCACCGCGGGCAGACCCAGGGTCAGGACCGGCACCCCCATGGGACCCTCAGAGACGAAGCAAATCGCCAGGAAGCCCAAGGCAGTGAGCACAATACCCAAAACGGTTCCGTTCTTGCTCTTCCGGCCGATCAGCAGGACGATGCCCGCCAGCAGCATTCCAAGGGCGCAGAACCAGGCCAGGCCGCAGCCCAGGCCGCTCAGTTCCGGGTAAGCCCGGCCGGTCAGGCTCCAGAGCCAGTCCACCAGCCGAAGCCCCGCCAGCGCCGTGCAGAGCAGTCCTGCCAGGAAGGGCAGCTTTTTCCGCTTGCCGCCCGCCTTGGGCCGGGACAGGAACAGCAGGCCAACCCCCGCCGCCAGCAGCACCAGGGGGACCGCCACAGAGCTGGAAGCAATCAGCTTCAAAACTCCGGCGGAGGCACCGGACAGAGCCCAGTAGATCAGCGCCGTGATGACGCCGCCGCCTGCAATGTTGCCGAAATGACGGAAGGCCAGGGACACGGGCTGGGCGATTTCAGAGACGATATTCATGGGCGTCATGACGGCGATGGGCTCGGTGAAGCCCTTCAGCCAGGCCAGGAAGCCGTTATTCTTGATGGACTGATACCAGCAGATGAAGCTGACCAGGACAGCCCAGGTCATCGTGGTGCTGATGTCGGCAGTGGAAGAACGGAGAATGCCGGTCATTCCCAGGAAGGTGCCCAGCAGAGAGGACAGAAATACCGTGGCAATGAAGGGCGTCCAATGGGCGTTATGGTCGCCCATGGCTTCCTTGACCATGCCGGTGATCACGCTGACGGCCTTTTCCGCCAAAACCTGCCGTTTGCCGGGGCGCTTGGTGAGATTACGGCCCATCAGCACGCCGGTCACGCAGAGGATGAGCGTGACAACGAAGGAAGTCACCAGCGTCTGGGTGATGGGAATGCCGCCGAAGATCGGAATGGTGAAATATATTTTCGGTCCATTGATCGTCATGGAATCAGCCGTCCTTTCTTCTGAAGAATTCGCCCACGAAAATCAGCACCCGGAACAGGAGCAGGGGGATTAACATGGCGATGACGTTGCAGGATCCGCTCTTGGCGCCGACCACCAGAATCGCAATCATCAGCAGAAATCGGCCCGCCATGGAGAGGCCGATAATCTTCCTGCCCCGGGCCGGATCTCCGGCCTCGGCCCTGGCCGCCGCGGCGTAGACGCCCACGGCCATGAGAAAGTAATTCAAAACCGCCGTCAGGGCCCCAACGGCCCCGCCCAGAAGGGCCTTGGAGTCCAGCTTGCCCAGCAGGGCAAAGGCTCCGTAGAGCAGTCCCAGGCCGATCAACTCTCCCAGGGTGAATACCAGCAGTTCCCGGTAGGTTTGTTGTTTGTCATTCATATTATTCATGGTGGTTATAGCCCTTGGGGGGCTTATCCTCATCCTGTTTCAGCATTTGGTTGAGGGTTTTGAAGCTGTTGTAAAGTCCTCCGGCGGCGCCGAGAATCCCCAAAAGAATCCCCACCGCCACGGTCCAGCCGCCCCAGCCCCTGCTGTTGTGCAGCCAGACCCCCAAGAGGATAAAGCCCGCCAGGGGTACCGCCACGGAAAGGCCCAGTTGGGTGAGCCAAACCAGATACCGCAGCGCTTTCACATATCCGCTCATGGCAGCCTCCGTAAATGGGAAAACCTTCTGCCCCATCATAACCTATCTTGTGTATTATACAGTTTTCAAGCACAAATTGCAAGGGTAAAGTATAAAAACGGGACGCTTTTTTCACCCGGACCGCAAAACGCAAAAGCAGCCGCGGAGCGTTCCTGTCTCCGCGGCTGCCGTGGCATGCCGTTATGCTTCTATCGGTTCATCGGGCGCCCGTTCTGCGGAAAACGCCCATAGGAAGGTCAAAATCTCCGCCCGGCTACAGGTCTTCCCGGGGGAGAAGCTCTCCGGGCCGGTACCGCCGGTGATTCCCGCGTCCACTGCCCACAGGACGGGATAAAAATAGAAATCACCGGGCTTCACATCCTTGAAGGGACTGGGGGCTTCCGCCGGTTCCGGTTCAAGGTCCGGATCCGGTTCGGACACAGAGGCCAATTCCGGCCGCCCGGCCAGATTCCAGAGGAAGGTCACCACCTCGCCCCGGGAGCAGGGCGCGTCCGGCGCGAAAGCGGTCTCGCTCTGACCGGCGGTGATTCCCGCCTCCAGCGCCCATAGAACCGGCTTATAATAGTAGCTGGATTGCTTCACGTCCAAAAACGGCATGGTATCGCACTCCGGCTCAGGCCGGCCCGCAAAGGCCCAGAGGAAGGTCACGATCTGGGCCCGGGTGCAGACCTCCCCGGGGCCGAACCGGGTGGCGGAGACGCCGCCGGCAATTTCCCGCTCCAGCGCCCAGCAGATGGGCCAGTAAGACCAGTGGCCCCGCTTCGGCAGATCGGTCAGGGTGGTTTTGACCGGCTCTCCCGCCTCGTTCAGATAGTAGTGGTCCAGGGGCAGGACAAGCTCCACGGGCTCCTCCCCCACCGTTCCGCTCAGCGCTCCCGCCTTGGCCTCGTCAAAGAGGACGCCGGAAACCGGGGTGATATTGCAGATCTCATAAACGGTGCCGGGCAGCAGGTTTCGATGATAGGTGGAAACGCCCAGGGCAGCCGGCTCTCCGTCCAGCATCACGTCGAAGCTGGCCCAGTGAATGGCGCTGGCCGCGGGGGTCCCGTCCAGCAGGGCGCTGACCCGCAGTTGGAAGGTCGCCTCCGTTTCCGCCTCCGATGGGGCTTTCAGCAGGAAGACAAACCAGGAGCGGATCGTAGACAGAGCGATGGTCTGATCCCAGCGGATCACGCAGGTGCCGTCGTAGTTGCAGTCGGTATAGGTGATGGTATCGCCGCTGACGGCGGTAACGTAGAGGGTATGGGCGTATTTGGAATTGCCGTAGCGGTTGAAGCGGATGATGTCCCCCGCCTTGAGATCGTTCAGGCTGGCTTTGTAGTAGAGTTTTTTCCAGTCGTCGCCCTCGGACAACTTCTGCGGGTCGCAGCCGGACACGTCGTGGCCCAGCTTATCGGCGTAGCCCCAGCACTGATAGGACAGCTCCTCCCCCTCCGGGGCATAGCCGTTGCAGGACTGTTTTGGGGTGCCGCAGTAGCCGTTGTGCTTGGGGCAGGGAATCTCCGTCCAGCCGTCCTGGTTGTTGTATTCCATGCCGGCGCCCAGCTCCGGCATGTGGTTCCAGTATTTTCCGTGGGGGAACTTCTGCCGGACGCCGATCAAGCCCATGCCCCTGGTCTCCGAGACGGGCACCGGTACGTTTCCCAGCTCCGAGCTCCGATTGGGCGCGTCGCTCACAGCCCCGGTAGAAAGGATCAGCGTGTGGATCACGGATTCATCCCGCATGAAGCAGAGCCGGTCCGGGGCCTCCAGCCAGAAACGGGTCACACCGCCGGAAACAACGGTCCGCTCCCCCGCGCCCAGAAAGCGGATCTCACCGCCGGTAAGAACATACAGTCCTTGGGGGCTGCGGGCAAAACGATCCACAGTTCCCGCAAATTCCCGCGTGTCCAAAATCGCCCCGGTGTCCGGCTCCAGGGTCAGGAGCCGGTTTCCGGCGCTGACCAGCAGTCGCCCTTCCCAGTACAGCACCTGGTCCACGGGCCAATCGGTCACCGGCGCAATCACCGGGTCGGCGTCGGTCCGGCTGTCGCAGCAGCGGATTTCCGAATCCACCCGAGCCGCCAACAAACAGCCCTCCCCCATGGTGTCCACATACCAGCAGACGCCGTCAAAGGGCGCCTCGCTGTCGCTGTTGCGGACCAGACCGGCGGAGTCAATCGCCTCCGCCGGGGCCTTGGCTGCCGTGTCGCCTGCCGCCGCAGCCGGGGGCAGGACGGAGGCCAGCATAGAAAGGGCCAATAAAAGCACGAAAAAACGCTTGCACATGGGATTCCCTCCTGTGTCAGTAGATCGTGCGGATATGCATTCCTACCATACCACAGTTAACATAATTTTGCAAGCGTTTTTTCGTTTATTGATTTTCCAATTTTTGAGCTGCGCGGCATACCATTCACGCTTGCGCAGGCCGGCGCAAATGCACTGCGCCCGCGTCAGGGCTGGTTGACGATTCCCACAAAAATGGGCAGGTTCTCCGCATTGGTGACCACGAAGAGGAAGGGTCGGTCCAGGGTCAGGTGCAGCTCCTCCGCGGCGGCGCAGGCCAATGCACTCTCCGTATAGGCGGCTCCCGTGATGCCGATTTCGTCGATGGAGAGCCGGGCCCCATGCTGAACATCGCTCAGGAAGATTCCCTCAGCCTCCGGGGAAACCGGGGAAAAATCCGCCTTGCCCGCGTCAAACGCCTCCCGAATGCCCAACTCCTCCAGCTTTTCCTGCAGGGGAAGCTGGGAGCTGACGTCAAACTTGGGCACCGTCAGGTACAGCATTGCTTCCTTTTGCTCGGGTCCGTTCTCCCCTGCCTGTCCGGCGAGGAAATGCAGGAAATCATCTCTGCCCAGCAGGTCCTCCGGACGCAGGCCCTCGTCGGGCAGCACAAAGTACATAGACCCGCCCTCGCCGAACCATCCTCCACTCTTCACCCATTTCTCCCCGGCAAGAAACCCGTCGCCCTCAATGACATTCACGCCAAATTCCGAGCCTTTCATGAACTGGCAGGTCACGTCTCCCTGGGGGCTGTGGAAGGTTCCGGATTCAGCCGGGCTAAAGCTCGACGTCCATTCCGCCTTATAATAGGCAGTCGTGACCAGAGCCAGCACGGTCTCCGCGTCCAGCTCCACGTTCCCGACCTGTTCTTCCATCAGGTTTTGGGTCTGCTCGTTGATCCAGGCCTGCAGGGCGGTGTCGTAGTCCGCGCTGCCCATTTCACCGGAGAACACGGAGGCATAGTAGTTGGACGCCAGGGTATTGATGGTATCCATGTTGTAATCCCAACCGTTTCGGAGCCAGATAGAAGCCGCCAGCAGCTCCGTCAACCTCCCGTCGTCACAGTAGTTGGATTTCCAGAGGGTATTGGTCTGCGCCCGCAGAGTCTCCAGGTTCGGTGCGTTCAGCAGGGACAATATCTCATCCCGGGTCTCCCCCGCCGAGCACTCCGCCAGCATGGCCAGACCCATATAGAGGTTCAGGGGCGAAACCACCCGGTTTTCGTCCCCCGCGCCGGACAGGATTGCGGGAAGCGCCGTCTTAAGGTAGTCAGACAGTTCTTCGGTGCAATAGGAACCAGAATGCAGAGCCTCGTAGCTCTCCTTCCAGGCCTCCCACTTTTCCCGGCTGTATTTCTGGGGATAGGGCTCCATTTTGGGATAGCTTGCCCGGGCCAAACTGTATTTGGCCAGATCGGGCGCTCCGCCTCCGAGTCTGGGCCAGGCCAGCACGCCCACCAGAATCACCACCGCCAGGATGGCGGCAATGGCGCTCAGCCGACGGAAGCGAGCCGGGCGAACCGCCCGGGGCAGCTTCCGCTCCCCTGCTTCAATCTGATCGTCCCGAAGCTCCGTGACAGCGTTGTAAATATCTTCCGCTTTCATAATTCTACTCCTTCCTGTTCCAGTCTTGCCCGCAGATTCCCGCGCAGACGCAGGAGCCGCTGGGTCATGCCGTTTTGGGTGATGCCGGCCTCCCGGGCCAGCTCCTTGACCGGCACCCCGTGCCAGTAGCGTCGAACGAAGAGCTGTCCTTCCTCGGCCCCCAGGCTGTCCACCCAATCCCGCAGGATCCGGGCCAGCTCTTTGTTCTCTAACTCCTCCTCGGGGGTCTTGCCGCCGGGGACTACGTCCTCCAGCTCCGAAAGCAGGGCCTCCATGCCCGCGTACCGCTTCTTGGTGTGAAAAAGCCGGAAGCGGCTGACGGCCAGGTTTCGGGTCAGGCGCCCTAAGTAGGCCCGCAGGCAGTTGGGCTGGCTGGGGGGAATGTCGTTCCAGGCCGCCAGCCAGGTGTCGTTGACGATCTCCTCCGTGTCCTCCGGGCAGCTCAGCAAATTCGAAGCCACAACGGAGCAGTAGCCGCCATATTTGGCGGCGGTCTCCGTGATGGCCTGCTGGTTCCGCTGAAAATAGAGGTCAATAATGGTCGCATCCTCCATTTCTGTTCCTCCTGTTTCTCTTTTCACCCATATAGTCGCAAAAAATCGGAAAATGTTTCTGACATTTTACGAAACATTTTCCGATTTTTCAAGTCTTGTTTGCGGAGTGCCTGGGATTACCTGGACGCAAAGTCCTCCGCGATTTCCTCCGACCACTTGGCGGACATGGGGGCGTTGGCCCGGAGGCTGCCCAGGGCCTTGCCCACGCATTCATAGACCACACGGGTGCCCTTTTTGTCCGCGTGGTAGTTGACAGCCCGGTCCTCGGCAATGCCGAAATGGCGGGCGGTCTCCACGGCGTCGATGTTGGCACCGATGAAGAGAAACTCCCAGCCCTTTTCCTCCTGCACGCGCTTGATCTGCTTCCGGACCTCCCTGGCGCTGTACCTCCGGCTGGCATTCTCCATGCCGTCGGTGGTGATGACGAAGACGGTATGGGCGGGAACGTCCTCGGGCCGGGCATACTTGTGGACGTTGGCGATGTGGTGCATGGCGTCGCCGATGGCGTCGATCAGGGCGGTGCAGCCTCCCACGCTGTAGTCCTCCTCGGTCATGGGCCGGACTTCCTCCAGCCGGACCCGGTCGTGTACCACCTTGGATTCGTTGGCAAAGAGCACCGTGGAGACCCAGCACAGGCCCTCCTGCTTCTTCTGCTTTTCGATCATGGCGTTGAAGCCCCCGATGGTGTCGCTCTCCAGCCCCGCCATAGAACCGCTGCGGTCCAGGATGAAGACCAGCTCGGTGATGTTGTTGTTCATTTCGTTTTTCATTGTAATACCCTCCATGTGATTGATTTGGTTGGTGTTTTTGTTTACACCCGTATTAAACCACACGGAGCGATCAAAATGGTCGCCTGGGAAGCGACATTTCCGGCGGAATTCAGGATTGAAAGGTGAGAGGTGAAAGTTGACAATTGACAAGCGGGTTTTTTTGTTTCGCGTTTTTGAACTGCGGGGTTCGGGGCGTCGAGGGCGCCGCCCCCTACAATCGCGTCCCCGATTGCCTGGTACCTGAACTCGAAGAGTCACGAAGTATGCCTATTGCCTCCGGCGCTGAACCGCGGCGCACCGGTTTGCGCCGCTACGGCGACAAGTTCGTGTGGGGAGCATGGCGGGCAGATTGCCGGTGCTGCAGACTGATTGTCACCTCTTACCTCTTACTTCTTCCTTCTTACCTCTTACTTTTTACTTCTCCCCTCTTACTTCTCCCCTGTTACCTCGGAGAACAGCTCCCGGCACAGCAGCTCCGTTTCCCGGGTGACGCCGGCAAAGTCCACGGCGGGACGGTAGAGCTCCTCGATCAGGTCGTGGTGGGCCTTGGCCTGCCGGAGCCAGCCCACGGCCTCCCGCAGCAGACGGTGTTCCAGGGCGGAAAGCTCCTCCATCCCGGCGGATACCCGGTCAGAGAGACTTTCCTCCAAAGCGGCGTCCAGATCCAGCCGCAGCATGGCCTGTCGCGGTCCCGGGAAGGCCGGGTGCACCCGAAGCCAGCCCTGGCCCCGGTTCGGAAGGACTACCCCCGCAGGCGCGTCCGGATCCAGCGGATCCATCGCCAGAACCACGTCCTCCCCCGCCTCCCGCCAGCGGTCGGCCAAAGCCCGGATCAGGCCGCCCCCGGCACCGTGGCCGTCCTGGATGGCCCAGACCCGGCCCTCCCCCAGAGGCAGAGACAGGAGGCCCTCCGGCGTCACCCCGCTCAAATAGACTCGTCGTTCCCTGCCGGGGGTCTCGGCCCGGGGCAGCTTCCGATCCGAAAGCTGTCCCAAAGCTTCCTCCGTCACAGCCCGGATTCGGTCCCGACCCAGAAGCTGCCGCCGGGCCCTGGAAAGGGCGGCAGCCGCCCGGAGACAGCCGTAGGCCGGACCGTAGCAGGCGGCGTTGGCGGCCTTAGCCGCCCGGATCGCCGGGGTCAGGGGCCGGAGCTCCGACTCCCGATAGTATTTTCCAAGGTTAACATAATTTGCTCCGCAGCCGCAGAGGGCAGGCTCCACCACGTGGGGGGCCGTGCCGTCCACCAGGGCCATGCCGGCCCCGGGAATCACCAGCCCGTCCAGGGAGTCCGGGTCCGAGGAGCAGAGAATCCGCTCCACGGCCCAGCCGTATTCCTCCGCCCGGGCTGCCAGGGTCTTCATCAGGGTGGACTTCCCGCAGCCGGAGCCCCCCTTGACGATCAGCAGCCGCTGGATCCGCGGGTCCCGCTGCAGGGTCCCGTACTCCGACCGAAAGCCCTCCGGGGTATTGGCCCCGAGAAAGTAAGTATCCGTCAAGCCGATCACACTCCTTCCTTTCATTATATACAAATCCTGCGTTTCACGTTCAAAAGACCTTGCTATTTTGAAAATCCTATGCTATAATGTCTCAAATATTCCATTCATCCCATTCATGGAGGTGTTTTCTATGGAACCGAAAAAAGTCATGCTCTCCGGCATCAAGCCCAGCGGGGATCTGACCCTGGGCAGTTATCTGGGGGCGATTCGCAACTGGAAGGAGCGGGCCGCGGAATTTGACTGCTACTATTTCATGGCGGATCTGCACGCCATCACCGTGCGGCAGAACCCCGCCGATCTCCGCCGCCGGACCATGGAGCAGCTGGCGCAGTACATCGCCTGCGGCCTGGACCCGGCGCAAAACACCCTCTTCATCCAGAGCCACGTGCACCAGCACGCGGAGCTGGGCTGGGTGCTCAACTGCTACGCCATGTTCGGCGAGCTCTCCCGGATGACCCAATTCAAGGACAAGAGCGCCAAGAACGCCGACAACATCAACGGCGGCCTGTTCACCTACCCCGCCCTGATGGCGGCGGATATTCTGCTCTATCAGCCCGACTTCGTGCCCGTGGGGGAGGATCAGAAGCAGCATGTGGAGCTGACCCGGGACATCGCCGTCCGCTTCAACCACGCCTACGGCGACACCTTCAAGATTCCCGAGCCCTACATCCCCAAGGTGGGCGCACGGATTATGAGTCTTGCCAACCCCGAGGCCAAGATGTCCAAGTCCGAAAACGACGACCCCGGCCGGGTTACTCTGATGGACCCCCCCGACGTGATTATGCGCCAGTTCAAGCGGGCCATCACCGACTGCGACGCCTGCGTCCGCTATGACCCGGAGAACAAAAAGGGCATCGCCAATCTGATGACCATCTATTCCGCCTGCACCGGCAAGAGCTTCCCGGAGATCGAAAAGGAATTCGACGGCAAGGGCTACGGCGACTTCAAGGCCGCCGTGGGTGAAGCGGTGGTCAGCCTTCTCACCCCCATCCGGGAGGAATCCGCCCGGCTGATGAAGGACAAGGCCTATCTGGAAACCGTCTGCAAGGAAGGCGCGGAAAAAGCCGCCTATATCGCCAATAAGACCCTGCGGAAGGTGTATAAGAAGGTCGGATTCGTGGCGAAGCCCTGAACCGCGGCACACCCGATGCGGTCCGCCGCACGGCCCTGCAAAACCCGGGACCGGCGGGCCGATGCGGGCATACCGCGTGACGCTTCGAGTTCGGCCCCTGCAGAACCCTGAACCCTGAACAGAAAAGAGCAAAGACATGATATTAGACGTACACTTTCTGCTCCGCGTTGGCGCGGCCCTGGTGGCAGCCGGGGTGATCTCCTTCCTGGCAACCCCCCTGGTCAAGTCTCTGGCGAACCGGGTGGGCGCCATCGACGTTCCAAAGGACAACCGCCGGATGCACACGGTCCCCATCCCCCGGATGGGCGGGCTTGCCATCTTTGTGGGCTTCCTGCTGTCGGTGCTGATCTTTTCCAAAAATATGGACCGGGAGCTGCAGTCCATTTTGCTGGGGTCCATTGTGCTGATTATCCTGGGGGTGTTTGACGACAAATACGCCCTGGGCGCCAAGCTCAAGCTCTTTTTCCAGCTTATGGCTGCCTGCATCGTGGTCTTCTACGGCGGGCTGCGGATCGACCGGCTGACCAATCCCTTCGGCGACAGCCTCTACTCCTATTGGGACTTCGGCCTCTTCTCCTACCCCATCACCATCATCTGGATCGTGGCCATCACCAACGCTGTCAACTTCATCGACGGTCTGGACGGTCTGGCCTGCGGCGTGAGCTGCATTTCCTCCCTCAATCTGCTGGTGATCGCCCTGCTGGTCTCCGACGCCCAGGTCTCCATCATCATGGCGGCCCTGACCGGAGCCTGCCTGGGCTTTGTCCCATACAACTTCAACCCCGCCAAAATCTTCATGGGAGATACCGGCTCCACCTTCCTGGGCTTTATGCTGGCCACGGTGTCCATTCAGGGACTGTTCAAGGCCTACGCAGCCATCTCCTTCATCGTTCCTTTCCTGCTGCTGGGCCTGCCCATTTTTGACATCTGCTTTGCAGTGATCCGCCGGGTCTCCCACGGCAAGAGCCCCATGGAGGCCGACCGGGGCCACTTCCACCACCGGCTCATCGACATGGGCTTCAGCCAGAAGCAGTCCGTAGCCATCGCCTACGTCCTCACGGGCATTCTGGGTCTGGCCGCCGTGCTGCTGACGGTTTCCGGCGCCATGAAGGCCATGATTATGCTGGGCTCCATCGTCATGGTGGGCGCCATCGGCATGCGGGTCATTTTGGGAGACAAGCCTCACGCCAAATTCTGGCACCACGTGAAGCACGGCATCCCCCCCTCTCCCCAATCCAAGCCGGAAGAACCCCATTCCCCGGAATCGCCGAAGCCCGGCGAGGAAGCTCCGAAGGAATAAATTGAAAGGCAACACCCACCGTCAGATGGGCGTTGCCTTTTTTACAGCCAGAAGTAGAGCCCTGCAGCGATCAGCAGCTCTGTGGGCGAAGCGCCGTCCTGTTTCATGGACAGCAGGAGGACTGCCAGGACCAGCAGGTCCTCCGTGTCCAGCCCGTGGGGCAGAAGTTGACGCAAAAGGCCCTCCGGGCCCAGCAGGCTGCCAAACACAGGCGGCGGGGGTGGCGGGGGCGGCGGGGGCGGATGTATGCCGGGCGTCCGCGGGACAGGCGGGCGCACACTGCGCCCCCCCGCGGGACGCTGAACCCGGAACCTGGTCCCGGCGGGCGGCAGAGCGCTTTCCCCGCGCTCCGCCGATGTCTGATTCCCGGGCTCTAAGCCTTGACCCCCGATCCCCGGCGGGGCTCTGCCCTGGGCGGCACGAAGGTCGGCTTCGTCCGGGAGCTGCTGCCGGTCGAAGCCGCCGCTGGCGTTGGGCGTATAGCGGCTATACATGGCCGTCCCTCTGCCGGGTCAGAAAACGGCCGGCCAGCCGGGAGAGCTTTGCCGCCCGGAGCGCCCGGTCCGCCTTCCCCTGCCCCGCCGGAGACAGGGAGGGCCGAAGGGCGGCAAAGACCCGATCCTCGGCGCCGTTCATAGCCGAGAGACTGCCCAGGATAGCTGACAGGTCCAGGTTTTCCAGAGAAAAGTTTGCCTGTTCTCCGTTTTCGGTCCCCTCCCTCATCGGGACCCTGCGGGGCACCGGGGCGCCGCCCCCTGCGGCCTCTGCTCCCTGATCCTTGCTCCCCGATTCCGCATTACGCATTCCGTCCCCCGGGGGCTTCAGGCCCAGGGACTCCGCCATGGCCGTGATCCGGCGCATCTGCTCCGGGTCGGAGAGAATGCTTTGCAGGGTGCTTTGCAGATCCTCCATATCAAAGCTGCTCCTCCAGCTTTCTGGTCAGTGTTTCCGCCTCGGTCCCCGCCAAAAGCGGCGAGAGGGCGGCTTTTGCCCCATCCATATCCCCGCCTTGAATGGCGGCGGAGGCAGCCCGAAGCCCTGCTCCTCCGTCGGCCTGGAGCAGCTTAATCAGGGCCTGCCCCTCCGGGCTGGTGAGAAGCTTTTTGATCTGTTCGGGATCAGCGGTGGAAGAACACTCCGGGGAAGAATTGGAAATTTTTTGTGACCGTCCAAGCATTTCCTTGCCTCCTATGAAAATATCTGGTATAATAGAATATGCGAGAGGAAAGGAAATGGTGCGGATATGAAGCTGATTGTTTTCTCCGACTCCCACCGGGAGCTGGACCACATGCGGGACGTGATTGAACGGGAAAAGCCGGACTACGTCTTCCACCTGGGCGACCATGACGCCGACGCTGAGATCATCAGTCATGAGTTCCAGACGCTTCCCGTCGCCATGGTCCGCGGGAACTGCGACCGTTGGAGCGACACGCCCGAAACGCTGACGCCCGTGCTGGACGGGGTACGCTTTTTCCTCTGCCACGGACATACCTATGGGGTGAAACGCGGCATCTCCACCGCGGTCTACGCTGCCATGGAGCAGGAAGCAGACGTCCTGTTATATGGTCACACGCATTTTGCGGAGCAGGACGAGGTCAACGGGCTTATGATACTGAATCCCGGCTCCTGCGGCTGCGGATCGCAGCCAAGCTACGGCTTTTTTCTGATTGAAAACGGCGCCATCACCGATTGGGGTCTGCGACGCTGCTGACGGACGCCCGGAGCAGCGGACGCACGATATGCCCCTGCGGGAATAGTGACTAGGCATCAGTGACTAGGCATCAGACAACGCTCCAAATCACTTCGATTTTTGACCTCGTACCCCGTTCGATTCCGTTTCGGATTACAGAATGACAGCCTTTTCCGGGAAGTCGAATTGTTTTCTTACGGGGAACGCAGTTTTTGTCAGCATAGGTTTTCTGGCGGTGCCTGGTGCCTGATGCCTGGTTCCTATTGCCCGGTATAATCAACGCATCAAGCATATTCTTTCAACCAGGTCCTTAAATTGCAACTAACACGTACAAGAAACGAGGCATGAGAAATGATATTAGCCATTGACGTTGGCAACACCAACATTGTCCTGGGCTGCATCCGGGACAGCGAGATTCTGTTCGAGGCCCGGATGGCCACGGACCGGATCAAAACCCGGGATCAGTACTGTGCGGAGCTGAAAGCCATGCTGGAGCTGTTCCGGGTCTCCCCGGAACAGATTTCCGGCTGCATTGTCTCCTCCGTGGTGCCCCAGGTCCAGCAGTCCCTGGTGGGCGCGGCGGAGCAGCTGACAGGCAAGCCCTGTCTCACCGTGGGCCCGGGTCTGAAAACCGGCCTCCACATCAAAATCGACAACCCCGCCCAGGCCGGCAGCGATCTGATCGTGGGCGCCGTGGCGGCCATCGAGGCCTACGGCACCGGTCTGTGCGTCATCGATCTGGGGACTGCCACCACCATTGCCGTCATCGGCAAAGACGGGGCCTTCCTGGGCGGCACCATTGCCCCGGGCGTGATGCTCTCCCTGAACGCTCTTTCCAGCGGCACGGCCCAGCTCCCCGGCATCAGCCTGGAGCAGCCGAGGAAGGTCATCGGCACCAACACCGTGGATTCCATGCGCAGCGGTCTGCTGCTGGGCTCCGCCGCCATGCTGGACGGGATGGTGGAGCGCATTGAGGCCGAGCTGGGCTATCCCACCAAGGTAGTCGCCACCGGCGGCCTGGCCAAATTCATCGTCCCCCTCTGCAAGCGGGAGATGGTGATTGACGAAAACCTGCTGCTGCGGGGCCTGGAGATTTTGTATCGCAGGAATACGAAAGGCTAAACGACGCAGACCACCGCCACGGCACAGAGAATGATGCAGACTCCCAAGCCCATGGTGGTCAGCGCCTCCAGAATCGTATTCCACAGCGCCTTTCTTCTTCTGGCCCGCCTGCGGGCCGCCTGCTCCGCCCGGCTGAGCTGGGGCAGAACGCGGATCATCGTGGCTCTCCCCATTGGATTCATCATTGCGTTTGTCATAGTTTTACCCTCCGTTTTTTGATTTTACGCTTGTATTCTACATCTTTATCGGTCCTTTAATCGGGACAGAAAGGAGTATTCTATGAAAGAATTCTACTTCCCGGTCCGAAAGAATACCAAAATACACTGCTGCCAGTGGATCCCGGAGGGCAAACCCCGGGGCGTGATCCAGATCGTCCACGGCATCGCGGAATACGCCGCCCGGTACGACGGGCTGGCCCAGGTGTTTACCGATCACGGCTTTGTGGTGGTGGGCGAGGACCACATGGGCCACGGCGGCTCCATCTCCCAGGAGATTCCCCAGGGCTGCTTTGCAGACGGCTGGCTCACCGCCGTCTCTGACAGCTACCGGCTGCTGCAGATGACGAAAGAGGAATATCCCGATCTGCCCTACGTCGTCTACGGCCACAGCATGGGCTCCTTTATGACCAGAACCCTGCTCTACACCCACCCGGACGCCGGCCTGGCCGCCGCCGTGCTCAGCGGCACAGGTTGGATGCCCAAGCCGGTGCTGCGCTCCGGCCGGGTCGTCTGTCTGCTGGAGGGGAAACGCAAGGGCATGAACGCCAGCTCCGCCACCGTGGATAAGCTGATGTTCGGCTCCTACACCAAGGGCTATGAGAATCCCCGGACCCCCCTGGACTGGCTGACCCGGGACGAAGCCGAGGTGGACAAATACATCGCCGATCCTCTGCTGGGCTTCTCCGCCTCCATCGGGCTGGCCCGGGAAATGCTGGGCGGCATGCTGATGAACGAAGACAGGAAGAATCTGGAAAAGATGCCCAAGGACCTGCCGGTGCTCTTTGTCAGCGGCGACAAGGACCCGGTGGGCGGCAACGGCAAGGGCGTGCGGCAGACCTACGAGGCCTTCCGGGCCGCCGGGATGAAGGATGTGCGCCTGAAGCTCTACCCGGACTGCCGCCATGAAATGCACAACGAGCTGAACCGGGAGGAGCTGCACCGGGACGTGCTGGCCTTCCTGGATGAAATGATCGGAAACTGAAAAAACCTGAAGCGCAAATTAAAATCGTCCCGCTTATGGGATAATTTAATCTGTATCATGGGCTCAGAAACGAAACAGAAAGGATCTGCGCCCATGTACACGAGCTATGACATCATCCCCGTTCGGGGACACTACGAGGTTTACGACGCCGACGGCAATTTCGTCTGCTCCGCGGACACCAGGACCGAGGCGCTGGAAGAGCTGGCGGCGTAAGCAAACGGCAGCGCGCAGGGCCTGCGGAATACGGAATGCAAAATGCAGGATGCAAAATGAGCGCCGTGCTCTGAACTCTGAACCAAACGTGAGAAAATGCCAAACTACAAGCTGATCTTACAATACGACGGCAGCCGCTACCGGGGATGGCAGCGGCTGTCTGACACGGATATGACCATCCAGGGCAAGACGGAAACCGTCCTGTCCCGGGTTTTTGGCGAGCCTGTGGAGGTTCAGGGCAGCGGGCGCACGGACGCGGGGGTTCACGCGCTGGGGCAGGTCGCCTCTTTTCACACGCTGCGGGATCTTCCCCCCGGGGAGCTTCTGGCCGCCCTGCGGCAATATCTGCCGGAGGACGTCGGCGCGGTGTCCGTGGAATACGCCCCGCCCCGCTTTCATGCCCGGCTCTCCGCGGTGGAAAAAACCTACCGCTACCGGGTCTGGACCACGGAGGCTCCCTGCGTCTTTGAACGCCGCTTCGTCTACGTGCTGCCGGGGACCTATTCGATCCCGGCCATGGAGGCGGCGGCGCGGCTGCTGGAGGGAACCCACGATTTTCGCGCGTTTTCGGCGGTAAAGACGAAGAAATCCACCCGCCGCACCCTCTCCCGGATTGAAATTCGGCAGGTGGGAAATGAGCTGCGATTCGACCTCACCGCCGACGGCTTTTTGCATCACATGGTCCGCATTCTCACGGGAACTCTGCTGGAGGTGGGCCGGGGCGAGCGCTCCCCCGCAGAGGCTGCCGCCCTGCTGGAGGCGGGGGACCGGGCCGCCGCGGGCTTCACCGTCCCCGCCAGGGGTCTGTGCCTGATGGAGGTGCGGTATTTGGAAACTGACAGTAGGTTCGGATGCCCACATCCGCCCTTGGTTTCCGGCAACGAAAAAGGGACGATGTGGGCATCGTCCCCTGCGGACCGGCAATTCGCCGGCCAATCACGCAGCGCCGGCAAGCTGTCGGCCAAAAATGAAAAGGTCAAACTGCTATGAACATACAAATCTTTGGCACAAACAAGAGCTTTGACACCAAAAAAGCCGAACGCTGGTTCAAGGAACGGCGGATCAACTATCAATTCATTGACATGAAGCGCTACGGCCTGTCCGGCAAGGAATTTGATTCCGTCCTCCGGGCCGTGGGCGGCGTGGACAAGCTTGTGGACTGGGAGAGCAAGGACCCGGATCTGGATCTGCTCCGTTATCTCGGCAGCGAGACCGCCAAGGAGGACAAGGTCTACGAAAACCAGAATCTGATCCGGCTGCCCGTGGTCCGCAACGGGAAAAAGGCCACCGTGGGCTGCGCCCCGGAGGTCTGGGCGCAATGGGCAAGTGCGGATTGAGCATTACGGCGCGTGAAAACGCCCCGGAGGAGGAAGACAGATGAGAAATCCCGCAAAGCTGTATCAGCTGAAAAAACAATTTGCGGCGTTCACTGCCAGGCACCCGAAATTCATGCGGTATCTGGCCTACATCACCGACAACTACATTGCCGAGGGCACCGTCATGGACGTGACTGTCACCAATGCCGAGGGGAAGTCCCTCCACGGCAACGCCAAGCTCACCGCCGAAGACGTGGCCTTTTTACAGGAAGTCCGAAAGATGCTGAGCAGCGAGTGAACCGTACAAAATGAGGAATTCGTTTCATTTGACAGGAATCTATCATGCCGACGTTCCGCCGCTTCTGCGGGAGCTGGCGGGGACGCAGTCGATGCTGCGGCTGGGCCGGGTGGGGATGAACTGCGGCTGTGAATACACGGCCTTCCCGCTCTTTGCCAAGGGCCGTTCCTATTCCCGGCTGGAGCACAGTCTGGGCGTGGGCCTCATCGTCTGGCACTTTACCCAAGATTCGGCCCAGGCGGCAGCCGGTCTGCTGCACGACGTGGCCACCCCCACCTTTGCCCACGTGGTAGACTTCCTGCGGGGAGACTATCTGACCCAGGAGGCCACGGAGGACGGCACCCGGGAGCGGATTGCGGGCAGTCCGGCAATTCAGGCGATTCTGACCGGGCACGGCCTGAGCACGGAGGATACGGCGGACTACCACCGCTATCCCATTGCGGACAACGACAGCCCCCGCCTCTCGGCGGACCGGCTGGAATACAGCCTGGGCAACGCCCTGCGCTGGGGCTTTCTGACCCGGAAGGAAATCGGCGAAATCTACAGCGATCTGCGAGTAGGCGTCAATGAGGAAAACGCCCCGGAGCTGCTTTTCGGCTCCCCCGCTCCGGCCTCCCGCTTTGCCCGGGCAGCCCTTGCCTGCTCCAGGGTCTACGTCTCCGACGCGGATCGGTACGCCATGCAGATCTTGAGCGAGCTGCTGGCCCTGGCTTTGCAGGCAAACGTCCTCTCCCCCGCCGATCTGGACGGCACGGAGCCGGAACTGATCGCAAAGCTGGAGGCCTCCCCTCTGGCCGCGGACTGGCGGCGCTTCCGGGAATTGCACCGGGTCCGGCGGGCCGAAACGCCGCCCGACGAACGGCCCTGGCGTCAAATCCCCGCGAAAAAGCGGCGGATCGACCCACTGGTGGAGGGACTTGGACGGGTTTCGGCCATTGACGCGGATTTCGCCGCCGCGCTTGCCGCCTTCCTGGCGGAGCCCCAGACGGAATGGCTGCTGGGAGAATAAAGCAAAGGGGAATCGGTTTTGTATCCGATTCCCCTTTGCTTTGGTTATTTCATGAACTGATACCGCAGCCCGTAGACCCGGCTGTCCGCCTCATCGTTCAAGTAGTCATAGCCCTCTTCGGAGACGATTTCAAAGCCGCATTTCATGTGGGTGCGAAGGGATGCTTCGTTCCGCTTGCCCACGCAGTCGCAGAGGATAAATGGGCCCTTCGCCTTCAGGGCTTCCAGAACCTCCGTCAGCAGCCTTGCGCCGCAGCCCTTCCGGCGGGCATCCGGTCGGGTCTCCAGGGCCTCCAGATAGTAAAAGCCGGGCTTCAATTCGTTCAGCCGCAGGGCGCTGACCCATTGGCCGGACTCCTCCAAAATCCAATAGGAGGGGTTGATGCTTTGGAAAAAATCCAGCTCCAGGTAGCTTAGAAAGCCTTCCTCCACCTTCCGCACCGCCTCGTCCTTGTCCTGAATATCCGGAAAGAAATAGTCGGTGTTTTCAAGGTTGCTCTCCGCGTAGACGCCCATGAGCTTTCCGGCGTCAAGCTGGGAAAAGCGGTCAAATCGATGCAGCATAACAAACTCCTGATTGTACAACTCTGTGGGCTGAGTTTTTAATCGTCACATTCTCGGCAGCGGGACGGTCGGAACGGCAGACTGCCGCCCCCAACGAAGGGATGCAGAATTCTCAATTCTCAACTCTCAATTACCTCTCCCCGTCCAGCACGTTCATGCAGGCCTGCAGCACCGTCTTGGCGATGGGAGCGCAGGTGGAGCTGCCGGCTCCGCCCTCCTCCACCACCACGATGAAGGCCAGGGGGTAGTCGGAATCCGCGATGAAGCCCGCAAAGGTAGCCGTGTTGTAATCGGAGCCCACCTCGGCGGTGCCGGATTTGGCGCAGACCTCCACGCCGGGAATATCCACCCCGCTGTACATCTTGGTGACGTTGTAGCGCATGAATTCCCGCAGGGTCCTGGCGGCGGACTCTGAAAGCATCCGGGGCGTCTGCTCCGTCCGGGCGGCGTAGGTCTCCCGGCCCCCGCTGCGGGCGGAGGCCACCAGACAGGGCTCCGCGGCGGTGCCGCCCCCGGCGATGGCTCCCATGTAAACCATGTACTGGCATGGATTCACCAGGTCGGTGTACTGGCCGATGCCGGCCCAGGCCAGGTCGTTGTCCGAGGCGTCGGAGAGGTCAAAATGGCCCCGGATCGTGGTAATGCCGTCGATTTCGATGTTCTCCGTCAGCCGTTCCGCCTCTGCCTGGCCCTTCAGGGCGCTCTTGCCCGTACGGAGGGCAATCTCCGCAAAGGTGCAGTTGCAGGACTGGGCCAGGGCGTCTCGGAGGGTCAACTGGCCGTGGGCCTTGGGGCAGGTGATTTTCTCGCCGTTGACGATTCGTTCGCCCGTACAGGTGAAGCTCTCGTCCGCAAGGCCCGGAACCGCGTCCAGGGCGGCGGCCAGGGTGGTGAGCTTGAAGATGGAACCCGGGGTGTAGGAGGCGTGGAAGAACCGGTAGATATACACGCCGTCATAGCGGCCGTCCCGGTTGTCTTTCTCCAGATTCGGCGGGTCCAGGGGGTCGAAGCTGGGGCTGGAAACGGCGCAGAGGATCTCGCCGGTGCGGTAGTTGTACACGCCCACGGCCCCCTTGCGGCCATTCATGGCCTGCATGGCGACTGCCTGGGCCTGGGCGGAAATCGTGAGCCGCAGTTCTCCCCCGCCGGTCTCCATGGCGGCGGTGCCGTTGAGCTTATCATAGCCAAAGAGCTTGGAGGCATAGGCCCGGAGAATCCGGGGCGGGATATTTCCCGCCTTGTCCCCGATCAGGTGGAGGGTAGCTTTTCGCAGAGAAGTGCTGTTCGAATAGGTCTGATCGGAAGCAGAGGTGTAGAGCACCTCCCCGCTCCGGTCCAGAATCTCGCCGGTATTCAGCTTGCCGTTGGTATAGACGTGGGGATTGCCGGTGAAGGAAACCCAACGGTCGGCGAAGAGAAAATAGCGGATGGCGAAGGCCAGCACGCCAAAGAGGAGGACACAGGCCAAAATCAGGGCAAAGCCGGTACGTTTCGCAATACTCTTCATGACTGCCTGCCTCCTTTCTCCGTAAGCCGTACGGCAAAGCTGGCATTCTGGCGGGTATCGCAGGCCTTCAGGAAGGCCAGCAGCCCCCAGCAGGCCATCATGCTGGAACCGCCGTTGGAGACGAAGGGGAAGGTCACGCCGGTCAGCGGCAGGAAATCCACGGTACCAAACACGTTCAGGATCGCCTGGGTCATAAAGATGGACATGGCTGCCGAGGCTCCGATGGTGTAAAAGCTGGAACGGGCCACCTTGGCAGAGCGGACCACAAACAGGCCCAGCATGGCCAGGGCGAAGATCATCATCACCGCCATCAGCAATCCCCACTCCTCGCTGACGTAAGCGAAAACCAGGTCCGTATCGGAGGCACCCTCCCCTGCCATATACTGCATCCAGCCGTTGCCCAGCCCAAGGCCGAACAGTCCGCCCGAGGCGATGCACATCAGGGATCGGGTCTGCTGATAGCCTTTGTCAAAGGGGTCCTCCCAGATATGGCCATAGCTGGAAAAGCGCCTTGCCACATGGGGAAAGTGTTTCATTGCCCAGGCAGCCGCCACAAGAATGACAGCCAGCAGCCCTACGCCCACCAGGATCAGAATAATGTTGGGATAGGAACTGGAACGGAGCAGGGCGATCGCCAGGAAGCCCATAAAGAAGATGGCCGCCACGCCGAAGTCTTTTAGCACAACCAGGCAGCCGACGCAAAAGGCTGCGTAGATTACAAAGCCCCAGAGGTTTCGCCGGGTGACGATTCGATTCATGGTGGAGGTGCCCGCCAAAATGAAGCAGATCTTCACCATCTCCGAGGGCTGAAAGGAGAAGCTTCCCAGAGAGATCCAGCTCCGGGAGCCGTTGATTTCCCTGCCCAGGGCAAAGTTGGCCAGGAAGAGGAGAATACCTGCGGCGGCGGCCACGTAGCGCAGCTTCTTGGCTTTCTCCAGGTCCCGCAGGAAGAGGCCCAGAAACAGGAAGATGACGATGCCGATGCCCATGGCGATGAGCTGCTTCATCAGCTCTCCCGGGTCGGCGGAGGCACAGACCCCCAGGCCGATGCTCATCAGAAAGAACGCGATGGTCTCCACCTCAAAGCCGGAGCGTTTGATCAGCTTCTGCCCGATGAACATGGCCCACTCCACCCCCAGCAGGATGCCGAAGGCGGTAAGAATCTGCATCCGGTCCTCGGGCCGGTTGAAGAAAAACTGCATGAGCTCCAAAAGCTGGAAGACCGTGAGCAGCAGCAGGGTCAAACCGGGGCTGTGGCCCTTGCCCGCCTTGGTGCGGGAGCTGGCCTGCAGGCGGGCCTCCTCCTTGGAGACCGGCTCCAGAACCATTTCCAGGCCCCCCAGGCTGACGGTGTCCCCGTACTCTACCCGGCCGGATATGACCTGGGTGCCGTTTACCTCCACCCTGCCCCTGGCGCCGATGTCGGTGACCGTCCAGGCGCCGTCGTCCTGACGGGTCAGAACCGCGTGGTTCTTGGAGACGGTGGCAAAGTCCAGGACGATGTCCGCGCTCTTTTTACGGCCCAGAAGGTTCTCCCAGTGGGTCACGGGCAGCAGCTCGCCGGTGGCCAGCCGCAGCCAGGCCCATACCTCCGGCTCCCGGCGGAAGCCCAGCAGAGACCTAGCGCTGCGAATCACGATCAGCAGGGCCAGAATGGGCAGGCTCAGCCGCAGAGCGCCTTGGTAGATGGAAAGCGCGGTAAAGCCCTCCGCGCCTCGGAAAAAATCAAGAAAAATATCCATAGTTTACTCCTGTACGTAATACGGCAAAACCGGCGGCCGAACGGCCGCCGGCTTGTCCGAATCAGGATTCCGAATCGTCGAACTCGAAATCGTCGTCCGGGTCGTACTCGGTCTCAAAGGTGTCGCCGCTGTAGAATACAGTGGGCTCCCCGAAGTCCTGATCGTATTGATTCAGGTCCTCCACCGTGAGGATGGAGTAGTAATTCTCTGTAGCTTGGGTCCGCTTTTTCTTCCGCAGGGCGTTGTTGACTGCCTGGGAGACCAGGGTGTAGATCACGGTGAAGACCGGGACACCCAGAATCATACCGCCGAAGCCAAATAAGTTGCCGAACACCGTAATGGAGACCAGAATCCAGAAGTCGGAGATACCCAGCCTGCCGCCCAGGATCTTGGGCCCGATGATGTTGCCGTCCACCTGCTGGAGAATGATCTCGAAAATCAGGAAGTAGAGGCATTGGATGGGGCTTTGCAGGATAATCAGCAGGGCGCCGATAGCGATGCCGATAAAGGGGCCAAAGAAGGGAATGATGTTGAACACACCCACCATGACCGAGGAGAACAGGGCGTAGGGCAGACCGAAGATCAGCATGCCCACGTACGAAATCAGGCCGATAATCAGCGAGTCGATCAGCTTGCCCACCATAAAGCCGCCGAAGCTCTTATTGGTCAACCGGCCGATCTCAAAAATCCGGTCCGCAATGCGCGGGCTGAAAGTGGCAACAACAATTTTCTTGCTCTGGGAGATAAAGCGCTCCTTGGAGATCAGCAGATAGACTGCCACCACCACGCCGATAAGCATGTTGAAGATGACCTTCACAATGCCGTAGACCCCGGTAAAGGCGCTTTCCAGCGTGGCAAAAATATCCAGTCCCTTGGTGACCCAGTCCTGGAGAGCCTTGACGGGATCGTTGTCGTGGATCCAGCTCTCCAACGGGGTGCCCTTGAGCACGTCGTTCAGCCAGGTGGTGATTTTGTCGTAATAGCTTTGCAGGTTCTCCTGGCTGAAGGTGTCCTTGACGGACTCCACCAACTGGGGGATCACCAGGGCAAACAGGCCGTAGATCAGGGCCAGGAATACCAGCAGGGAAACCAGCACGCCCACGATCCGGCTCAGCTTGCGGGCGCCCCGCTCGGTGAGATTACTTCTGCCGAGGACCCGCAGCATCAACTTCTCCACCCGCTTCAGCATGGGGTTCATCAGGTAGGCAAAGGCGATGCCGTAGAAGACGAAGGAGAAAACCGAGATAATCTTCTTGATGGAGGCAAAGACCGTGCCCACGTTAATCAGCGTCACGATAAACAGTGCGCTGAGCACGATGACGGTAAGCAGCGTCCGGCCCAACCGGAAGTACTTGCTGTCCCTGCGAAGCATCTCAAATTCCCCCTCTCCTCCTTATAGTGTGTATAATATACCACAGATTTCAGCTTTCGTCAACGGAAAAAGCACACAGCTTCTTTCAAAAACTTTCCGGTTTTGAAAAAAAACAGTTGATTTTTTTCGATGCATCGTATATAATACCCATGTTCCGCTTCGGAACGGTCTGCGGGCCTTTAGCTCAGTCGGTCAGAGCAACCGGCTCATAACCGGTCGGTCCTGGGTTCGAGTCCCCGAAGGCCCACCACATAGGGGTATAGCTCAATTGGTAGAGCGGCGGTCTCCAAAACCGTAGGCTCAGGGTTCAAGTCCTTGTGCCCCTGCCAGATAAGGTCTTATTTGTCCACCCGACAAATAAGACCTTTTTCAACGATGTGTCCCGGTTTTGCGGGACGTGAAGCGTCTTTCAGGCGTGATGTTTGGCTGCGCCAAGCGATGTGCGCTTTGTGCGTCAAAAGCGGAACAGGTCACGTCACTCTGCGGCAGAGCCGCAAAACATCACTGTGCCGCAGGCGCAGCATCACTTGCGCCATAAGGCGCCTCGAAGGGGCAAAAAATGGATATTGAACATTTCTTTCTCGAAAAAGGCCGGGGGACGCCGTTGATTCTTCTCCACGGGAACGGGGAAAACTGCGAATATTTCCGGGGACAGCTTGACGTGTTCGCCGAACGGTACCACGTCTACGCCCTGGACACCCGGGGCCATGGGAAGACGCCCCGGGGCGACGCGCCCTTTACGATCCGTCAGTTTGCCGACGATCTGTTGGGATTTATGGACGCCCACCAAATTGAAAAGGCGCATCTGCTGGGCTTCTCCGACGGGGGCAATATTGCCCTGGTCTTTGCTCTGGCCCATCCCGAACGGGTGGATCGGCTGATCCTGAACGGGGCGAACCTGAACGCCGCGGGCGTCAAGCGCTCTGCCCAGATTCCCATAGAGATCGGGTATCGGATGGCAAAGCGCTTCTCCGGCAAGAGTGATTCCGCCAGGGCGAATGCGGAAATGCTGGGGCTGATGGTGAACGAGCCCAACCTGGAGCCCGAGGCTCTGGCGGCAATCACCGCGAAGACCCTGGTGATTGCCGGAACGAAGGACATGATCCGGGAAGACCACACCCGGCTGATTGCCGAATCCATCCCGGACAGACGCCTCGTATTCCTGCCCGGCAGCCACTTCATCGCCAACAAGCACCCCGAGGCATTTAACCGGGCCGTGCTGGATTTCCTGAATGCCTGACGCCTTTCCCTCTTTCGGTTTTCCGTTCCGGGAAAGGCGTCTTTCTTTCCGGGACTTTTTCTTGCAAATCTCCCCGGCCTGTGATACCATAGGGTGACGCCGAAAAAAGGCAACGATACATTCGGTAAAGAAGGAGACTCGTTCATGGACTATGCAAAAGAATCCCTGAAGCTGCACTACGCCCTGCGGGGCAAGCTGGAGATTCAGCCCCGGGCAAAGGTCGATTCCAAAGAGGCCCTCAGCCTGGCCTACACCCCCGGTGTGGCGGAACCCTGCCTGGAGATCCAGCGGCATCCCGAAAAGAGCTTTGAACTCACCAGAAGATGGAACACCGTGGCCGTGGTCACCGACGGCACCGCCATTCTGGGCCTGGGGGACATCGGCCCGGAGGCCGGCATGCCGGTCATGGAGGGAAAGTGCGTGCTGTTCAAGGCCTTCGGCGGCGTGGACGCCATTCCCCTCTGCGTTCGCAGCAAGGACGTGGATGAGATCGTCCGCACCGTCTATCTGCTCTCCGGCTCCTTCGGCGGGGTGAACCTGGAGGACATCGCCGCCCCCCGCTGCTTTGAGATCGAGCGGAAGCTCCAGGCACTCTGCGACATTCCCATCTTCCACGACGACCAGCACGGCACCGCCGTGGTGGTGGGGGCCGCCCTGCTGAACGCTTTGAAAGTCGTGGGCAAGAAGATGGAGGACGTGAGGGTCGTCATCAACGGCGCGGGCTCCGCGGGCATCGCCATCGGCAAGCACCTGCTGAACCTGGGCGTCCGGCACCTGAAAATGGTGGACCGCTGCGGCATCCTCTGCGATGGCGCGGATATGAACCCCGCGCAGCGGGAAATGGCGGAGCGGACCAACCCGGAGCACATGGGCGGCACTCTGGCGGACGCCCTGCGGGAGGCGGACGTGTTCGTGGGCGTCAGCGCGCCCAACGTAGTCTCGGAGGATATGATCCGCTCCATGGCAAAGAACCCCATTGTTTTCCCCATGGCAAATCCCGTCCCCGAGATTGCCCCGGAGAAGGCCCGTGCCGCCGGAGCGGCGGTAGTGGGCACCGGCCGCAGCGACCAGCCCAACCAGATCAACAACGTGCTGGTCTTCCCCGGCCTCTTCCGGGGGGCCCTGGACGTGCGGGCAAGCCGCATCAACGAAGAAATGAAGCGGGCCGCCTCCTTTGCCATTGCGGGGCTGATTTCCGACGCGGAGCTGCGCCCGGACTATATCATCCCCGCCGCCTTTGACCCCCGGGTGGGTACCGCGGTGGCCGAGGCGGTAAAGCGGGCCGCCATCGAAAGCGGCGTCGCCCGGCTGCGGCCCGAGGCGGAATAAGCCCGGGAGGAGAACAACATGGTAAAGCTGACGGACCTTACGGAAGAAAACTGGATGCAGGCAGCGGCTCTGACGGTGAAGGACAGCCAGAAGGGGTTTCTTGCCCCGGCCATCGGCATTCTGGCCCGGGGCTACGTCTACCGCAACTGCGGGGCCAGGGTTTTTGTCGTGGAAAGCGACGGCGTCGCGGTGGGCCTGGCCCTGGTCCGGGAGTTTACCGACGAGCCCCTGGGCTATGATTTACAGCAGTTTATGATTGACGGGCGGTATCAAGGGCGCGGCTACGGCTCCGCCGCTCTGGACCTGATTCTGGCGGAACTGCGGAAGGAGGCCCGTTACGAGCACGTGGAAGTCTGCGTGAAGCAAGCGGACGAGGCGGCGATCCGACTCTATGAGAAGCACGGGTTCGTGAACTCCGGCTACCTGGACGAGGACGCCCCGGACTGCGTCAACCTGATCTGCCGTCTGTTTTAAGATTTAGGAGGGCTGTACTGTGAAAGACCTGGAGACCCTGCACCGAGAGATTTCTGAAGCCGTATCGAAGCTGGATTTCGCGGCCATTTGGCCGGACTTCTCCCCCCTGCCCTTTGCCTTGTTTGACGACGAGAAATGCTTTTTCGACGGCAAATACGTCGAAAAATCCGACGCCTTCTGCGCCAACACCTCCATCGTCTACGAAGGGAAGCAGATCGCCACCTGGAAGGCGGCGGAGGCGCTGGAAACTCCCATTTTCGCCTCCAAGCTGGTCCACGAGATGTTCCACGGCTTCCAGCACCAGCAGGGCTGGACCTGCTGGCCCAACGAAATCGAAGCCCTGTTCCGGTACGAATACGACGCCGAAAACCTGTCTTGTAAGCTCCGGGAAAACCAGCTGCTGCTGTCTCTGCTGGACCGCTTTGACGCCGACGCCTTCCGGGAGCTGCTGTCCCTGCGGAAGCTGCGGCGCGAACGCTTTCCTTACCAGTTCGGCTATGAGACTCAGACCGAGGAGATCGAAGGCTCCGCCAACTTCGTGGAGTGGCAGGTGCTGCGGCAGTTGGCCCCGGAAAAGGCGGAGGCGCTGACAGCCCAAATGCGCGGCGTAATGACCGCGCCGGAGCGGCTCTTCCCCATCCGGATTTCCTGCTACTACACCGGGGCGCTGATGATCCACGCTCTGCAAAGCGCGGGTGTCTACGACTTCTCCCCTGCTCAACGCCCTGCGCTTCTCACGGTTTTGCAGGACGTCCCGCCCGCCGCCGAAGGCTTCCCGGGACAGGAAGCCCTGACGGAAGCTGCAGCCCGGGCGATCGCCGCCTTCCACGGCGAAACCGAGGCCATCATCCAAACCGCCCTGAAACGGAATGAAATCCTCCTGGAAGGGCCCACAGAGCTGGGCTATGTGAACGTCTACAACGCCCGCTGCCGGAACGGCTTTCTGACCTCCACCTTTTTCCTCCTGTATCGGACCGAGGCCGGGGAAACCATGCTCCCGGGCAATTTCGTCATCAAAATGCGGGATGAAACAACCATAGAAACTGTCTACCGCTGGGAATAATTGAACCCGGGGCGGTTCCCTGTCTTGCAAAGCAAGGCCTGGGAACCGCCCCAAAATTTATAAAAATCTTTCAAAAAAATCTCTCTTTTTGCGACCGGGGCCGAAAAAATCCGTCTATCAGGGTGAAGGGCCTTCACAAAGGAGTTGATACGATGGACGACAATGAAATCGTTGACCTGTTTTGGGCAAGGGACGAAGCGGCTATTGTCCAGGCGGAGCGGAAATACGGCGGCTATTGCGGCTCTATTGCCAGAAACATTCTGCACAGTGAGGAGGACGCTGAGGAATGCCTCTCTGACGTCTGGCTGGCAGCATGGAACAGCATTCCCCCAAACCGTCCCCGGAATCTCCCCGCTTTTCTGGCGAAAATCGTTCGGGGCAAGGCCATTGACCGATGGCGGGCCGAACACGCGGGAATGCGCCGGGGCGACCGGGTGGAAACCACGCTGGAGGAGCTGACGGACTGGGCCGACAGCAGCGGCGGCCCGGAGGAGGAGCTCATGAGCCGGGAACTGGAGCGGGGAATCAACGCTTTCCTGGGAGGTCTTCCCGCCGAGGAACGAAACGTATTTCTCTGCCGCTACTGGTATTTTGACGACATCGCCTGGATCAGCCGCAGCTTCGGGTTCAGCAAAAGCAAGGTCAAATCCATGCTCCACCGTACCAGGAAAAAACTGCGTCTGCATTTGCAAAAGGAGGGATTCCTGTGAAAAAGAAAGACATCGTATCCGCCCTGGAATCGGCGGACGAAAACTACATTCTGGAGGCAGGGATAGCCGGAGGACATTTCCGGGATTCCGCCTCAGAGAAGAAAGGCGGTCAGGACGGGGCGGCGCCGGAAGGAAGCGCCGAACCCATTCTCCTTTCCGGCCAGCGGCGGCGCCGCCCATGGGCCGCTGCGGCGGCGGTTCTGCTTCTGGCGCTGGCCTGCGGGGCAGCCTGGGCTCTGCTGCTCCATGCTCCAATCCGTAAACCGGGCCCGACGCCCGGCGGAACCGAACAGCTTTCCGCACCTCGCCACGGGCCGGAGAGCGCCACAGCGGAATCCGACGTGACGCCCACCGACACCGAGTTCGTATGGCCCTCCGAGACCTTGGCGCCGGACGACGCGACCGACGCGGAGATCACCCCGGACCCGGAATTGGAACAGGCGCTGTTGAATCTGAAAATCGGCGGGCTCTGCCTGGGCCAGCCCCAGGCGGAGGTCCTAGCGCTCTACGGAGAGCCAAAGACCAGGGGCGCGAGCGACTTTGTGCGAAGCGACGGGACAAAGTGGGAGCGCTGGACTTATCACTTCGGGGACGGGGAATGCCTGTTGGTCGACTTCGTGGACGCGGGGGTGGACGGCTTCGTGGTCGACGAGATCATCTGCTCCGCAAGGCTGGAGGGAGAAATGCCCCTGGGCATTCAGATCGGGATGCCCTTCGACGAGGCGGAGGCGGCCTTCGCCCAAAGCCCGATCCTGAACGCCGTCAAGCGTCGAGAGGACTGCAACAGGATGAACGTCGGCACAGGCAGCATGCAGGGCAGCCTCAGCGCAGTGGTCACCGACGTCCACACCGGTCAGCCCGGCCACTTGCGGCTGGACGTGAACTATGACGACCAAGCCGAGAATGGGCCGCATTATGTAAACTGCATTTCTCTGGGCACTCTGTACCCGGTGCCGCCGTACGAGACGCCGGACCCAGAGGAGCAGGCCAGACAGCGCCGCTTTGAGAGCGGGGAAATCACCGTCTGGCTGCCGGAGGACGGCGGCTGGCAGGGGAAGACCTTCCGGGACGCGGAGGCCAAGGCGCTGGAAATGGCCTTTGCGATCTCCCTGCCGGAGCCCTGGGACTACGACGGCTCCGACCCCATCGCGGTGCTGGACTTCCACACGGACGCCGTGGTCCAGCTCTACGACGAAACGGGCCACGCAGGCATCTATCACCTGACCGACCGGGCCGCCTTTGAGCAGGGCCTGGCCGCGGGAGACCCGGGCCGTGGCCTGGAGCTCTGGGAATACGGCTGTCTCGGCCCCGACGTTCTGCCCGCGGCGACGAACCCCTATGCCCTGGCCGCAGATTGGAATTTCAACTATTCCGTGGGCGCGCTGATGGAGAAGCTGATCGAGGCGGTCCGGGCAAAGGACGCGGAGATTTTCACCTCCTCCGACGGAACGGTCACCATGTTCCGGGAGAAGGGCCACTACGTAATTGCGGGCGTCTTCGCAGGGGAGGAAAAGATTACGTCCTATGGCAGATTCTTTGAGGACCATACGCTGTATGACAGCACTGTAGGCTTCCCGCTGATTGACCCCACGCCGGAGAAATTGATGAAAATGGATCTCAACCAGATCCGCGCCGCCTATGGAGCGCCCGCCTTTGAGACGGACGTAAACGGTGTGTCCTGCCCCTGCTATATTGCCAGCGGCGGCTACATCGCCGTTATGCAGACAGAGGGAGGCGTGGTAACAAGCATTCTGCTCTACGACGGTTCCTCAGAAACCGCCAAAGTCATTCAGTAGGAAAGCCGCGGGAGGAAAAACACTATGAAACGTCTGCTGCAGCTCCTGGCCCTGCTGTTGTGCCTCTGCGGATGCAGTGCCTCCCACGCCGCCCCGCCGAAGACGGAGCCGGTTCCGCCCCCGGTGATTACAATACCGACCGGGACGACGCTGCCTTCGATTCCGGCGGAGCAGGCCATCTCCACAGAAGCCGAATCCGAGACAGCAGCTTCATCTCCTGTTACGGACAAGCCCACGGAGCCGGTGGCGCCGACGGATTCGATCATCCCCTGGCAGCCCGGCGACACAACCCCCACCTGGAGGCCGGAACTGGCGGAGGACTACCCGGCGGACGAAGCCTGTGACGGGGCCCTGCTGCTGGAAAAATGGATGGCCGTGGAAGGGCTGACCCCCGCCGATCTGGAAGCGCGGAACTGCCGCCAGCTGATTCTGACCGCAGCCCAGCCCACAGACGGGGTAGCAGCCATTACCGTCTGTTATGCGCGATCCGACGAAGGTGAATACGTCCCGGTTCCGGGGCTGGATCGGCTCCACGGCTTTGTGGGAAAAAGGGGCGTCATGCACAACCGGCGGCGGAACACCTACACCTCCCCCGCCGGGCTCTGGGCCATTGGTATGGCCTTTGGGAACGAGGCGCCGCCCGAAAACTTGAAGCTTCCCTGGCGGCAGGTGACCCCAAATTCCGATTGGGTCTGCGACGAAGCCTCCCCCTACTTCAACACCTGGCAGGAGCGGGACGATCCCGGCTTGATCCCCTGGGGCGACGACGTGGAGCACCTGGAGGACTATCCCACCCTGTACGCCTGGGCCTGCGTGATCGAGTACAACCGGCCCCCCGACGTGATCCCGGACCGGGGCTGCGCCATCTTCCTGCACTGCAGCGAACGAGGCACCGGCGGCTGCGTAGGACTGCTCCCGGAGGACATGCGCGCCGTCCTGCAATGGCTGGACCCGGAAAAGCACCCCTGCATTCTCATCACCGGGGTCAACTTCAGGGAGACCGGCAGCCCGGTATCAGACCGCCCTTCCCCATAGGCCCATTCTTGCGCCGAACGCCGCCATGCCGTCAGCGGAAAAACCCGCTGACGGCATGGCTATTTTCTGTTGGGCGTGCTATAATCAAAAAAGCAATCCGTTTTCTGCAAGAAGGCCGGTGAAACGTCGTGTATCAGGGTGAAGGGCCTTCACAGAGGAGTTGAAACGATGGAAGACAGAAAAATCGTCGCTTTGTACCTGGAACGGGACAGCGCGGCAATTGCACAAAGCTCCGAGCGCTACGGACCTGCATGTGTCAGACTTATTCGGCACAGAGCCCCTGGACGATCCGGGCGTACTGGCGCAATCGGCCCTGGATTTGCGCGGCGGCACTGTCTTGCGGGAGGGCTTCGGCGCTGAAATCGCGGAATTGCTGGAGCAGGGTTCTCAGGACGTTGCTGCCGTCAACGTGGAATACTGGATAACAAATGCGGAAGGAACCGACGTCCTGATGGGGCAGTATTATTTTCTGACCCGCGGTCAGGATGGATTCTGGACAATTCTCGATGTCTCCGAACCCCGGGAGCTGGCCATTGCCGAAAAAACTGAAACACCGACAGATTACGCGATCCTGCTGGATGACGAGCTGCTTTCCTTTACGCCCCGCCGGGACCCCACCAACGCCATTCACGACATGCTTTCCGCCTGGGGAAAAAAGAATGTCTCTGCTCAAGCATCCTGCAGCGAAAGGCTGGAGGCCGGGTATTATATTGACAATTCGGACGGCCGCTTTGCCTCGGCAATTGAAACCACAAAGACGGTGCAGACGCAGCGGGGACTAAACGCGGAAATCCTGAGGCGCTTGGAAGAAGACCCGGAAAACACCGCCGTAGTCCGCATAGAACTGAGTCTGGATTTCAGATCGTCAGATCCACCTCGGTCAAAAATCGACGTAATTCAATTCTTCTATCTGGTTCGCGGCGAGAACAAAAACTGGGTGATTCTGGACGCGAGCTACCCCAGTTAATCGAAATACTTCAAATTACGTCTTAGGAAAAAGTCTCCGTCGGCCGGTCGGTCGACGGAGACTTTTCGTGTAGGATGGGCCGGAAGATTGACAGCGCCGCAGTCCCGGGTGCCCGGCGTCCGGTGCATCCGGGGAAGCGCAATGGGATTACGCCCCGGGCGGGATTGCCGAAGCCGCGGATAGGGGCTGCCACTGCCGCCGCGCCCTCCGGATTACGCAGAGACGCGGCGCGGAATCCGGATAAACCACCCTTCGGGCCTCCCCTTCCAGGCGCGGAAACAGCCCTTTCCTTAATCCTCCGCGGGGGGCTGGGACCAGATCCGCACGGCCACGACCTTATCTCGCTTGGCGTAGCGGCTGTAGGCGATCTGCACGGTCTCGATCAGGTTCCCCTCCAAATCATAGAGGCTCTTGTAGGTGGAAATCAGGTAGCCCGTATAGGGAGAAACGATCACATCTCCGGTTTTGTAGCTGTCGTCGTAGACCGCCTGCTCCTTGGTCTCCCAGGGGGTCTCGTCCAGGACCTTGTAGCTGAGCTCCACGGTATAGTCCTTCCATTCCCTGCCCCGCAGGAGAATATGGACCTCGCCGTCGGAGACGCTGGCCCGGATCTTGATAGGATAGGGACTGGTGTTCTCAAATTTGAAGTCCAACTGCTCCCAGTAGATTGCCGCGTCCATGCCCTGAGGCACATAGGTCACCAGATAGGTGTGGGCGTGGCGTTCCACGGAAGGCAGATCCGCCTGCAACGTGGCGTAGTAGATGGAGGAAGCGACCTGACACACGCCGCCGCCGATCTCCGGCACGGAGTTGCCGGCGATATAGGCGGTAGCCTCCCGATAGCCCTTTTCCTCCGTCCGCTCGCCCACAGTCTCGTTGAAGGAGAAAATCTCCCCGGGCATGACCACGGTGCCGTCGATCTGCTCGCAGGCCAGGATCAGGTTTGTGGTGCGGTCGTCGATCCGGGTGTGAGGGGTATGAGCCTCTCCCAGGATGTGCTCATAGAGCTTGGCTTCGATCTTCGCTGTTGTGACCTTGGGCGTCAGGGTCCGCAGGGGAATCGTGTAGCCGATGCCCTCGTGGGCGTAGTCCAGCACCCGGGTCAGCTCCTGGGAATTGACCCCCAGCCCCGGGACCTCCGGGGTGATTTCAAAGGTGGTCTCATCCAACACCGCGTCCACCGGATCTGTCCGGAAGCGGTCGCAGATTTCCTCCACGTTCAGCGGCTTGGGAATGTAGGTCTCATAGCTCAGCGTAGGGACGACGTCGCCCGTCAAATAGGCCGCCAGGAGGGCGTCAAAGATCACGTCGGCGGAGATGTCCCGTCCGCGCCTGCCGATGTTCACCGTCAGGACGTACCCCTCCTTCTGGCCCTCCCTGTAAGAGGAGACCGAGGCAAAGGACGGAAGATAGGCCTGATTCCACTCCCGCTCCGTCCGTTCCGCCAGCTCCCGCAGGACGGAACGGTCCAGGGAGATATACCGGGCGGGATCCATTCGATAGCGGCCTCTGCCCACCTTGCCCACGCCCTCGTTGAGATCCTGCTCCAGGCCTGTCAGATCCACCTGGACCCGGCTCCGGGCAGGGCTCAGGGTGAGCAGAATGGGCACGTCCTGGGAGGCGGGGTCATTGGGAAAAAGGGTCAGGTTCATGTCCTCATTTTCCAAAACCTGGGCCAGGCTCCGGTACTGTGCCAAGGTCTCTTCCTTGGTCAGAGCCCCGGGATACTCGTCCGCGGGGGCGGGCTGGAGAAACCAATACAGCTGCGTCCCGCCCAGGCCGAGCACCAGCAGGGCCAGCAGGGTAATCAGCAGCCGGCGGGACAGCTTCCGGCCCTTGGCCTGCCGCTCCCCCTGAACCGGCTCCGCAGCCTTTGCCGCCTTGGCCTCAAATTTCCCGCGCCCTGCTGATTCCGTCTGCCCAGACGCGGCAGCCTTGGGGGCCTTTGCTTCAAATCTCCCCTGCTCCGTCGATTCCGCCTGTTCGGGAGCGGCAGACCTGGGAGCCTTTGCCTCAAATCTCCCCTGCCCCGCCTGGGGCTCGGCGGCCTCGCCGGGGTTGGTCGGCTTGACCCGCTTGGCTTCAAATTTTCCTTGCTTCATCTATTTCTTTCCTCCCTGCCGCGCAGGGTCAGCTTGGATTGGAGTCGTCCGGAAACGCCCGGACGCTTTCGTGTTATCATATCGCATTTTTCGCGGAAAAGCAAGCTATAAATCAACATTTTGCGGTTTTTACCAACAACAATGCAAAAAAACACAAGCTATCGTAGTTCTGCCAAAATTGAGCATTGACAAGCAGACTTGAATTTTCTATAATTGTATTGTTGAAAAACCTACCAAAAAGGAGTTGTCCCATTATATGTATCGATCCGCAAAGCAAAGCCGTTCCGGGTCTCTTTCACGAAAGCGCAGGCTGATTGCCCTGACGGCTGCCGTTTCCCTTTCCGCGCTCCTGTTCACCGCCTGCGATTCAAGCAAGGAACTGCAACAGGAGCTATTGGAAATCAAAAATGAGATTGTGGAAATGAAAAATGATATTGGTGAGCTGAAAAATGAAATAGGTGAATTGAAAAAGATAGAGGACGAGAAAAAGAGTGAAGAAACGGAGAAGGCGCTCGAAGAAAGATTGGAGGCTACCGACGCCGCCAACATCCGTTCCGCTTATGCTGTCATCCAGTCCGCTGCTCTGATGCAGGACGACCTGACCACCATTGCCAAGAACAACAACAGCACCACCACCTTCACTGTTCCCAGCGAGTCCGAGGGTTTCAGAAAGTATCAGGCTGTTGTCCTGATGAAGCAGACCCAGAACGACTGGCAGTCCGGCGCTCAGGACATCGGCGGCATCAATGTTCCCGCTATCGGCACCGTCATTGGCGGTGGCACCTGCACCATCGTGTACGATCAGTCCACCAACGCCACCACCCTTTCTTGGGGCTGATTACATAATTCCCAATTATATAGCTAAAACAGCGTGGGCATAACCCACACTTCCCGCCACCCCTTCCCTCCGGGAAGGGGTGGCGGTCAATATCCGAAAAGAAGAAGAACCCCCGCTCGTTTTTCGAGCGGGGATTCTTCCTTTCCGTATCCGGAAACCCATTCGCCCCACCCTACCTGGGCTTCGACCATAACGCCGCCTGGTTTGAACACCCCATCCGGAGCCTCCCCCGACGCTTATCATTTTTTGAGTCGTGGTTCACATCAATTGACATCGCAGATAAAAACGGCTTGTTTGGAAGAGATTGAATTGACAAAAACGCCGTTCTTTTGTATAATATTCAGAAGAAATCGCAAACCATTCAAATAAATTGGGAGGAAATAATTATGCTTCATTCATTTACCAGAAACTACAACGACCGCTCCACGGACGCAGGCTTCCAGTTTGAGTTCTACTGCGACTGCTGCGGCAACGGCTTCCTCAGCACCTTCCGTCCCTCCTCCACCTACGACCAGCGGCAGAAGTCCCAGCGTCTGGGCCGTTTTGCCTCCACCTTCGGCAATTTGCTGGGGGGAAAGGCCAGCGAATTGGGCTGGGCCGTAGAGCGGGGCAGCGACCTGGTGGGCGACCGCTTCAGCGGCCAGTCCCCGGAATGGCGCAAGGAGTATGAGACCTCCTTCGACGCGGCCCAGGCGGAGGTCCGCTCCCAGTTTACCCGCTGCCCCTCCTGCAACAAGTGGGTCTGCCCCAGCTGCTGGAACGAGGAGGACGGCCTGTGCATCGACTGCGCGCCCCGGGAGGCCAGCTACGTGGCCCAGGCCCGGAACAAGGCCATGCAGCGGAACATCGACGAGGCGGCGGAGACCGCCACGGTCTGGCAGGGCAAGATCGAGACCCGCACCACCGTCTGCCCCAAGTGCGGCAAGCCCGCGGGCAGCGGAAAGTTCTGCAACTACTGCGGCTCCCCCATCGGCACCAACCGCTGCCCCAACTGCGGCGCAGAGGTGGCCCTGGGGCTGAAATTCTGCGGCGAGTGCGGCTCTCCCATGCAGAAGAGCGGCAAGTGCCCCGGCTGCGGCTATGAAAACGAGCCCGGAATGAAATTCTGCGGCCAGTGCGGCACGAAGCTATGAACTACCGAGGCTGCGCCCTGGGAGGCGAGACCCAGCTCTCCGTAGAACGGGAGGGCCTGCGGATCGGCAGCCGCTTCATCGACTACGCAGAGTTCCGGGCCCTGGTTCCCCTGAATCATCGGGTTCTTGCGGACCTGCTCTCCGGCGAGCGGATCGAGATTTCCATGCTGGGCTTTTCCTATGACGGCTTTTGGGAGGAGCTCTCCGGCGCCTTTGCCGCCCGAAGCCTGGAAGCCCTGTTTGTGGAGGGCGCTCCCCTGATGTCCTGCGAGGGGGAATATCAGCTTCCCGGGGACAGCGGGCGGGGAAAGATCGAGCTGTACCCCGACGCGGTGGTAATCCTGCCCCCCAACTGCTTTGCCGTCCGGATTCCCCTCTGCTTTACCGATCAAATCCTGTTGGACGGGTATTTGATCCGCTTGAGCCTCTTCGACGGCACGGTCTACACCGTGGGCCGGATGGGCTATGACACCAAGCCCTTCGCGGAACGGGCCATACAGTGCATGGGCAGAACCAAAAAAGAGCGTTCTGCCCTGCTTTCCTGCGTCGGCTCCAAGCCGGACTTCCCCCACCCCGGCCTGTTCCGAACCACCCAGCGGGAGCTGTCCTGGAACGCCGCCTTTGCCCCCGGGCGCTGCGCCGTGGAACTGGAAACCGGCGACGCCGCTGCCACCTACCTCTACCGCTATGAGGAAGCCCAGCCGGTCTTCACCTTCCGCCTGGAGCTGGCCATGGAGGCCATGGGCCCCCACCGGGAGATCATCTGGATGAGCGAGGAACAGTTGGCCCAAAAGCCCCTGTGCCGGATGGCCGTCATGCGCTGCCCCGCCGTCTCCTATCTCCGGACCCACAACGCCGGCAGACTGATCCACAGCCAGAACCACGGGGAAAGGCTGAGCGCCTTTCTTGCCGGAGCGTCCCCGGAATAAATTCCGGGACTATGTGGAACACAGGGGACCGTCCCCTGTGTTCCACATCCACAAACTAAAAAAATCTGGCTTGTCGGTAAGGCCGATCAGTCGACTAACAGGAATGACGTTTTATGTTATACAGAACGCCGAATAGCTGAGAACAATCAGTCAATCAGAGAACCGTCCCCTGATTGTTTGGGGAATAAAAAAATGACAAGTATTGATCAAATTTTTTGGATGTTATCATGGGATCGAGATGATAAAACGCAACAAGAAGGGATTATGGAAGCCCAACAAATCAAATATCTGTCTGTTTTATTTCAACCAATTCCAATTCAACCAATGGAGTGTAAATCAGTCTGGGAAAATTGCGCAAAAGTAATTGCGAGCAAAAGTGACGAGACTCTGGAGCGTTATGTTTTGAAAATGTTTGAATGGCTTCAGGACATGAATCACCCTGGTGCAGAGGTTATCTACAACCGCTTGTTAGAAATGCCATTAGAAAGGATCGCATATTCTTTTCAAGTGAGCTTGAATCAATCGCAAGCATTAAATGACAAGTCATGGGTTCACTGGCTTTTAGCGTTCAAGCAAGATTATGAACAGCTACATCATCATCCAATTCTCTGAACTGAGTCTGAAAAAACACAGTCTGAAAAATAATAGTCAAGAGGCACTTGAGAGAAACAGAGAATGATTTTTACAGGAATTGGGCAGACAATCAGGGAGACAATCAGGGGACGGTTCTGTGATTGACCACAATCAGGGCACAATCAGGGGACGGTTCTGTGATTGACAAAACAGACATCAGTTCCAATCTGAGAACCGTCCCCCGATTGCTTTAACAGTTCTGGAATGTTTTACGCCGAAATAGATGGGCCCAATCACGTTAGTGTCTACCCAATCGGCACAGATACGTATACATGGGCTAGTCAAGGCGTTAATTCTCCTTGGACGCAAGCACTTATCAAGTTATGTATAAAGTATAAATAGAAATGAGGTGCAATATGGCAGATATCGATTCTATTATGCGTCTTTTGGATTGGAACAATCCTCAATCCGAGCAGGAAAAGGGACGCGATCTTGCAAAAGATGTCGAGTGCATTAATGTGTTCCTTCAGCCGTTAAGCGAACATTTTAATAAAAATGTTTGGGATAACTGTGCAAGGATTTTGGAAAAACGGTCTGATCGGGAACTTCAACCATACCTTCCATTTTTACTCTCGTGGGTAGAAGATATGAATTGGCCGGGGGCAGAGATAATTCTCGAACGCTTGAAAGAATATAGAGCGGATAGCAAGTTGCATCTCTTTTTGAAAGAAAAAATTCGGGAAGCAAATGCGCTCGATAAGATTAATTGGCTGATGACACTTTGTGAGCTGAGAATCTTCTACGATGAACAGCAAATGGAAAACTTGGGGCAGTGAACCGTCGAAATTATCGCGGAATCAAGCACATGAGGATTGGGAACGGTTTCTTGTCAATCAGGGGGACGGTTCTGTGATTGACAAAACAGACATCAGTTCCAATCAGAGAACCGTCCCCCGATTGCTGTCCACAAACTAAAAAAATCTGGCTTGTCGGTAAGGCCGATCAGTCGACTAACAGGAATGACGTTTTATGTTATACAGAACGCCGAATAGCTGAGAACAATCAGTCAATCAGAGAACCGTCCCCTGATTGTTTGGTAGAGGTGCAGATATGTACACAAAAATGGTTCAGGATCGAATCAACAAAGAACTCGCAAAAATTGATTATGTTTATGATGAAATAGATGGAAGCCTGCTGCGAGAAATGTTTGAAAAGATAAACGATCAATGTGGTTCAAGCTATCATTATCTTTGTGAAATAGCGAATCGTTTGACTCCCAACGCAAGCAAGATTGTTTTGGAATACTTTGACCGATTTCATTCAGAGGGCGTGCGAGCGTTTCTTCTTCCGCAATTACTATATGACAAAAACTTCCCTGACGCGAGAATCATCCTCAATGGATATCTCCGCTTTAAGAATTCTCCGGAATATATTTCCGGGAAAGATAAACCTTCGTCAGCATATATTTACGTAAGATATGACAATGCGCTGAAAAAACTAAAGCCCAAAAAGTTAAAAACGGAGTTGGAATCATTCGTTGCGTATCCAAGGGACGTCATCTATCTTCCTTTCACCATGAGGATGCTTGCTTCCTGGAAATCTTCTGCCGTGGAAGCACAATTAGGTCGATATTTTAATCCGACGAAAATTACTGCGCAAGAATTTGGGCTTCCGGAGGATTCAGCAGATTTCTTTCCTCCAGTGTCATCTATGAGAAAGGAACTGCTGTTTTTTGCCATAGCCGCTTCTGTCTACTACCCGTCGAGAGAGAATATAGCGAATGTTCAGAAATATCTTGTTTCTGACGATCAAAATCTTCGAATGGCGGCGCAGAAAGCGATAAAGAAGATATACCCGAAATGAGGACCGTCCAATCAGGGGACGGTTCTCTGATTGACAAAAAGGATTCCACATGGTATTCTGCTCGTGAGGTGATGACAAATGCCAAGGAAAGCGCGGACACGTGCGGAGAGTGGAATCTATCATGTCATGCTCCGGGGAATAAACTGTCAGCAAATCTTTGAGGACGAGCGAGGACAGGGGAGGGTTCTCTGTATTAACCCCTGTAGACTGACTCTCCGATGATTTTCCGGCAGAATCCGTCAATTTCTCTGCAAAAACAGCACCCGGGAGGGCCATCGCCCTCCCGGGGAACAAGCCAAATAAGCGCAACCGGTGGGCTGGATTCAGCCCGCCGGCGTTTCGTTTTGCGGTGCGGGCAGCGGTGGTGGATTTGCCTGGGGCAAATCGCACCGCCAGCGGTGCGGCGGGCTAATAGCCCGCGCTACGGGGACGCGGGCGCACAATGTGCGCCCCTACGCAGTATCGTATTCGTCAATCAGGGGGACGGTTCTCTGATTGACAAAACAGACATCAGTTCCAATCAGAGAACCGTCCCCCGATTGCTTTGTTTCTGGAAACAATACGGTTGGCATAAGAGAGGTATTTGATATTGCGTGTATCCTCGCCCCTCAGGAATTGATTTGTGTTCCCGAAGAGGAGATTTGTGAGGTCATCAAAGAGGCTTTTATTGCCTATGCACATCGTGATAGTGCATATGTCCTGTCCGTGGAGTTTCCGGATATGCCCGGGGTCACATATTGTTCGTGGGGATCCATTTGGAGGTAATGAAGAAGGACAAGGGACGGTTCCCCGCCCGCTCTGTCCTCACGACAAAAGGCACCCGAAAAATCCGGGTGCCTTTTGCTGTGTATGTTCAGATTACTGCTTGACCAGGTGGTAGCTGGCATAGGTCTCTTCCATATCCAGGTTGGTGTCGGTCAGGGTGTAGTTGAACACCTTTTCCGCGCTCCAGCCTTCAATGTTGACGGTCAGCGTCTTGGCGGTCTCGTCCAGCTTATAGGTGCCTTCGCCCTTGAAGCCGGTAGTTTCGCCTTCCAGGGTGCACTTGCCCTTGCCGTCGAAGGTCCAGGTCCAGTTGCCGTCGACCTTGTCGGTCTGCTTCCAGGTACCGGCAACCGCGTCCTTCGGGCCGCTGTCGCAAGCAGTGAAAACGCTCAGAGCAATCACAAGAACCAGAATCAGGGAAATAACAGACATCGCTTTCTTCATCGTTTCCACCTCCTTTCCCGTGGCATTATAGCACGCGGCATCTCCCTTGTCAATGAAAATCGGCAGACAAGAACAGACAGCGAGGACAGGCAAATACAGGTGAAGGTTTGGAGACGCGGGCGCACATCATTACAGTAATTATCCCCCGGCTAAGCCGGGGGCTTTTCATTTTCGGGCATAGCCCTTTTTTACTAGCTGCGCCTGAAGGCGCATATACGGTCTGGCACTTGCGAGGAGACTGTTACTTGCTACCCGTAAACGGGTCTGCTTCCTC
>JAEEKA010000090.1 GCA_016282135.1 Oscillospiraceae bacterium | reverse complement strand
CGGCGTGTTCAACTTCGAGGGCGGCTGCTACGCCAAGGTCATCAACCTGGACAAGGACTCTGAGCACGACATCTACAACGCCATCAAGCGCAACGCCCTGCTGGAGAACGTCACGGTGGACGAAAACGGCAAGATCGACTTCAAGGACAAGTCCGTCACCGAGCACACCCGCGTGCGCTACCCCAGCGAGCACATCGAGACGCTCGTCAAGCAGGCCCGCCCCATCTCCGCCGGCCCCGCCGCCAGGAACGTGATCTTCCTCTCCGCCGACGCCTTCGGCGTTCTGCCTCCCGTGTCCATCCTGACCCCGGAGCAGTGCAAATACTACTTCCTCTCCGGCTTCACCGCCAAGCTGGCCGGCACCGAGCGGGGCATCACCGAGCCCACGCCCACCTTCTCCGCCTGCTTCGGCCAGGCCTTCCTGGAGCTGCATCCCACCAAGTACGGCGAGGAGCTGGTGAAGCGCATGGAAGCCAGCGGCGCCAAAGCCTATCTGGTCAACACCGGTTGGAACGGCACCGGCAAGCGCATCTCCATCAAGGACACCCGCGGCATTATCGACGGCATCCTGGACGGCTCCATCCTGAAGGCCCCCACCAAGAAGATCCCCTACTTCAATCTGGAGGTTCCCACACAGCTGCCCGGCGTCGATCCCGCCATTCTGGATCCCAGAGACACCTATGCCGATCCCGCTGTCTGGGAAGAAAAGGCCAAGGATCTGGCCGGCCGCTTCATCAAGAACTTCGTCAAGTACGAGTCCAACGAGGCCGGCAAGGCCCTGGTGGCGGCAGGTCCCCAGCTGTAATTTCCCTGACGCTAAGCAAAGCTGCGCCCGCCCTTTCCCTTTCGGGAGAGGGCGGGCGATTTTTTAACTTTCCGTAAATATTCCGACGGCTTCCTTGATTTTGTCGGAAAAGCGGCTATAATATAGGATGCCGGGGTTAGATCCCGGCGGAAATCGTTTTCCGCGAGGTGGTGGAAACAGTGTTCCGAAGTATGCTTCAGCGATTTTCCGAATCCATCCGCCGCTTGATGTACGGGCGCTGCGGCGTGGATCAGTTGAATATGTTCCTGCTCTTCACGGTGATAGTGCTCAGCGTGGTCAGCGTGCTTCTTTCCTTCTTGGGCAGTGTTTTCGCCATTGTGGCGGTGGTGCTCAACCTGCTGTCCTATCTGATCCTGCTCTGGTATCTGTTCCGGTTTTTCTCCCGAAATCTGGAAAAGCGGATCCGGGAAAATCGGCAGTATCTGGCCTGGGTGTCCCGGATCAAGGATCGTCAGAACCGCTATTACCGCTGTCCAAACTGCAAGCAGACCGTCCGCGTACCCAGAGGCCGCGGCAAAATCTGCATCAAATGCCCAAAATGCAGCGAGAAATTCATCAAGAAAACCTGAAACGTCTTCCCGGAACCTGCGGGAGGCGTTTTTTCGTGTTGATTTTTTTGATTTCTGTGCTATAATAGAGCGAAAAATTTTTATTACATCATAAAAGGAGTATTTTAATTGTCTGAAAAGTTGAGAATCATCCCCCTCGGAGGGTTGAACGAGATCGGGAAAAACATGACCGCCATTGAATACGGCAGAGATATGATCGTCGTGGACTGCGGCCTGGGCTTTCCCGAGGACGATATGTACGGCGTGGATCTGGTCATTCCCGACGTCACTTATCTTGTAAACAACCAGAAGAAGCTCCGAGGCTTCTTCATCACCCACGGCCACGAAGATCACATTGGCTCCATTCCCTATGTGCTCCAGGCCGTCAATGCCCCGGTCCACGGTACCCCCCTGACCAACGGCCTGATTAAGCTGAAGCTGGAGGAGCACGGCCTCACCGAGACCGTCAAGCTCATCACCCACAAGGCCGGCGAAACCGTCAAGGCCGGCTGCTTCCAGGTGGAATTCATCCACGTGAACCACTCCATCGCCGATGCGGTGGCCTTCTGCATCCACACGCCGGTGGGCAAGCTCATCATGACCGGCGACTTTAAGATCGATCCCACCTCTCCCGAGGGCATGGCCGACCTGGCTCGTCTGGGCGAGCTGGGTAAGGAGGGCGTCCTGGCTCTGCTCTGCGACTCCACCAATGTGGAGCGCCAGGGCTACACCCCCTCAGAGTCCGTAGTCACCGAGGGCATCGACCGGCAGTTCCGGGGCTGTGACAAACGCATCATTATTACCACCTTCGCCTCCAACATGTACCGGATTCAGTCCATTCTGAACATCGCCAAGCGCCACGGCCGCAAGGTGGCCGTCACCGGCCGCAGCATGGAAAACATCCTGAAGGTTGCCGGTGAACTGGGTTATCTCCAGGTGGCCAAGGATCTGGTGGTGGACATCAGCGAGGTGAAGAACATCGCTCCCAACCGGCTGGTCATCGTAGCCACCGGCTCCCAGGGTGAGAACATGTCCGCGCTCTCCCGCATGGCCTTCGGCAACCATAAGCAGGTGAACATCAACGCCCTGGATCGGGTGCTGATTTCCGCCTCCGCCATTCCCGGCAACGAAAAGGCCATCGGCAAGATCATCAATGAACTCTACCGCATGGGCGCCGAGGTCATTTACGACAAATCCGAGGGCCTCCACGTCTCCGGCCACGCATGCCAGGAAGAGTTGAAGCTCATTCACGCTCTCATTAAGCCCCGGTTCTTCATCCCCGTCCACGGGGAACAGCGGATGCTCCGGGTTCATGAGAAGCTGGCGCTCCAGATGGGCATGAGCCCCAAACGGGTCTTTGTGGGAGACATCGGCCAAGTCTTTGAGCTGACCGCCAAAACCTGCAAGCTCACCGGAGAGACGGTCCCCGCAGGCAAAATCTTGGTAGACGGCTCCGGCGTGGGCGACGTGGGCAGCGTAGTCCTTCGGGATCGCAGACACCTGGCCGAAGACGGCATGGTGGTGGTCTGCGTGAATCTCTCCGGGATCGACGGCTCCGTCCTCTCCGGCCCGGACATCATCACCCGGGGCTTTATCTACGTCAAGGACGCGGAGGATTTGATGGAGGCCCTGCGCTACGTGGTCAACGACACCCTGGAGCACTGCCGCTCCAGGCGCATCAAGGATCACAGTGCCATTAAGACCGCCATCCGGAACGACCTGTCCGCCTACCTCTTCAAGGTCACAAAGCGGAAGCCCATGATCATCCCCGTCTTGACGGAGCTGTAAGGCGCAGCATTCGCGCTTGGCGCGCCGTCATCATTGCGGGCGACAAAGGCAGGAGCCATTCAATGGCTCCTGCCTTTTAAACCGACAGCAGAAAAAGTTGATAAATCGGAAAATAAATCTTGACAAATTCCCATTCACACGCTATAATTACCCTTGCGTTCGGACGATTAGCTCAGCTGGTAGAGCATCCGCTTGACGTGCGGAAGGTCGCAGGTTCGAGTCCTACATCGTCCACCATTCACCCCTGACCCTGAAAAGGGCCAGGGGTTCTTGCTATTTACGGCAAAAAACGAGGTCTACACAGGATAATCCGGCCTTTTTCTCCGTGATCGCGGCTCCGCCTCAAAAATGAATGGGCTGCAGAAAACGGCTGAAATCCCGCTGTTCCCTTATCGTTCCCTTACATACGTCAATCAGGGGACGGTTCTCTGATTGACGGATAATCTCAAAAACAAGAGACACAGGGGACGAGAAAACAATCGAGTGACGGTCCGCTAATTGACAAAGCCTTGAATTCAATCACAGAACTGTTCTTTGATTTGGTTTGTGCCCCTGATTTGGGCCTGATTTGTTCGTATCTTTTTCGCTCTGCCCTTCCATATTGGAGAAATCCGAACTTGAAGCCGGTTGGCAAAGGGTTCGGATTTCTTGTTTTTATCGACCAGGTGAGCAGTTGTGCTGGCCTCTGCCGGGATCGCCGAAGCCCATACAGCCCATGCAGATCCGGGATACTGTCAGATTTGAATTGCCGAGTTTGGTGTATTTTATAGGAACCTCAATTCTTTTCCCGCAGTTGACGACCTTATAGGTTTACCCCAGAAGCCTTCGCAGACAGGCCAGGGTGAGTTCATAGATGGAAAGATAATGGAAGTCCACCCCGGCCTGCTCCATGGCAAGCCTCTGCTTCTCCGTCACCGCGGCATAGGGGTAGATGCCGAACATGAAGGGGAAGAAGACCAGGCGGAAGCTCAGCCGCTGAGCCGCATCCATTTCCGGACAGAACTGTTGCAGAATCCGATCCATGTTCTCCAGAGATTTTCCGTAGGCGCCCTTGAAGGAGGCAAGCAGCTCAGGACGGCTGTTGGCCTCCATGTCATAGTTGTTCATGGCCAACAGCTTCAAAAGCTGCTCCCGCTTCTCCAGAGAGCGGGCCAGCAGCTCCGTCAGCTCCGCCCGGGTCAGGGTCTCATGCTCCGACAGGATCACTTCCAGCTCCTGGTTCCAGTAGTCGTATTCCCGCTCATAAAGGGCCAGGAAGATTTCCTCCTTGGTCTGGAAATAATTATATATGGTGGGGCGGGAGAAGGAGGTCTCCGCGCCGATCTCCTTGAGGGTGATTTCCTTGAAGCTCATGGTCTGATACAGCCGCTGGCAGGCGTTGATGATCTCCTCCCGCCGGGTGGCGATCAGCTCCGGGGTGCCCTTAATCATAGTTGTGCTCCTCTTTCTTCGATTACTGACATCGTGTCAGCGTTTAGATCATAGCACATTTCTGACACCGCGTCAATAGGGAAAGGAGCGAAAAAAATATTTGTTCAAAAGGGATTGACACGGTGTCAGCAATGCTGTATAATACTGCTGACACGATGTCAACAATTAGATTTTTCGGAGGATCACAACGATGAAGAATAGTCGGAACAATTTCTTTCTGATGAGTTTTGTATTGCTTCTTTTGCTGGCGCTTACCGCCTGCGGCAGCACCGAGTCGGCTGCCGTCACGGTGCCGGAGCAAACCACGGCAGCGTCTGCCAAGACGCAGGTACCTGCTTCCGATGCGACAGAGGTACAAACCGACGCCCAGCCGGAAGCCCCCGCCTCCACCCAGGCCGCACCCGAAACCGACGCGGCAGAGCCTGCCCCCGCCGGGAAGGATAAACTCGTGGTCTACTTCTCCGCCACCGGCACCACCAAGGCTGTGGCGAAAAAGATCGCAGCCATTACCGACGCCGATCTCTATGAGATCAGGGCCGCCCAAGAATATACTGACGCGGACCTGAACTGGCACGACAGCAGCAGCCGTTCTACAATTGAACAGAACGATAAAAACGCCCGTCCTGAGATTGGCAGCGAGGCCATCTCTCTGGACGGCTATACCACCATCTATATCGGTTACCCCATCTGGTGGGGCGAAGAGCCGCGCATTCTGGATACCTTCGCAGAGGCCTATGACTTCGACGGCATCACCATAATCCCCTTCTGCACCTCCTCCAGCAGCGGCATCGGCAGGAGCGGCAAAAACCTGGAGGAAAACGCCGGCAGCGGAACCTGGCTGGAGGGCAAGCGCTTCGGCGCCGGCGCCTCAGAGGAAGATTTACGGGATTGGATCAGTAATCTCAAATAACCCGATGCAGCGGCGCACACTGTGCGCCGCTGCAGAAACGATACTCGGAACAGGAGGATTCCGCGATGCGTGGAACGAAAAAAAGGAACATGAAATGGATCGTGGATTTGTGCATAACCATGGTGCTGCTGGGGCTGATGGCCTACCAGGTCACCGGGGAGGTTTTGCACGAATGGGGCGGCATCCTCATGACCCTGCTGCTGATTGTCCACCACATTCTGAACCGCAGGTGGTACGCAAGCCTGTTCAAGGGCAGATACAACGCCTACCGAGTGGTCACGGTGATCGTGAACACTCTGCTTCTGGGGTGCATCACGCTCACGGCCCTCTGCGGCATGTCCATGAGCGCCCACGCAGTGCCGATTTTTTATGGCCTGCTGCCGATTTCCTTCGCCCGGCAGACGCACCTTGCCCTGTCCTACTGGTCCTTCGTGCTGATGGGCTTCCATCTGGGTCTGCACATTCCGGCCATGACGGCGGGGCTGAAATGGAGCGGCAAAGTCAAGGCCATTTTCGCGCTGCTCTGTGCGGTCGCCGCGGGCATGGGCTTCTGGCTGTTTGTAAAAAACGGCCTGCCGGATTACATGTTCTTCCGCACGCCCTTTGCCTTCCTGGACTACGACAAGGCCGCGGCCCTGGTCTTTGCCGAGAACCTGTCGATCCTGATTGCCTTTGCCCTTCCGGGGGCCTGTTGCGCCAAGGTCTGCAAGGCGCTCGGCAAGAACGGTCGGAAGCGCCAGGCCCTATCGCCTTTGATGCTTGCCCTGCTTTCCGTTGGAATCGCATTCGCCCTGACGCTTTGCACCGGCAGCAGCACGGAGCCTGCACCATCCTGGGGCGAGCCCGAGGCGGAGCAGCCCGCCGCAGAAAGCAAAGCAGCCCCGGAATGCAGCCAGGCCGATCTTACCGAATTCAACGCTCCCGCAGTGACAGACCCGCAGGCAGCGCCTGCAGATATGGAGGATGGCTTTGTGCTGCTCTCCGGCGGCAGCTTCCGAATGGGCAGCCCGGAGGCCGAGAACTGGCGCATCGAGGACGAGTCCCTGCATCCTGTAACGGTGTCCGCCTTCTATATCGACCCCTATGAGACCACTCAAGCGGAGTATGCCCGGCTCATGGGCAGTAATCCCAGTTCTTTCCAGGGGGAGAATCTTCCGGCGGAGAGCCTCTCCTGGCTGGAGGCTATCGCGTTTGCCAACGCCAAAAGCCTGGAGGCCGGCCTTACTCCTGCCTATACCCGCAGTGACAGCGGCGTCACCTGGGATCGCTCCGCCAACGGTTACCGTCTGCCCACAGAGGCGGAATGGGAATACGCCTGCCGAGCCGGGACCTTGACCCCCTTCAACACCCAGCACTCCCTGGATGCGGACCAGGCCAACTTCTACGGCCACTATCCCTATGAGATCGAGGAAAACTATTTCAACGATGCGGTCCTGGAGGCCCGCCCGGGCCTATATCGGCAGACTACTGTGGAGGTTGGAAGCTTCTACGCCAACCCATGGGGCTTGTACGATATGCACGGCAATGTGAACGAATGGTGCTGGGACTACTACGGAGCTTACGATTTGGAACACACCGACAATCCCGCAGGCCCTTCCGCCGGCACCCGACACGTTTACCGGGGCGGCGGCTGGAATGACTTCGGCAAAAACATGCGCAGCGCCTACCGGGCCGCCGGGCAGTCCGATCTGAAATCGGCAAACCTGGGTGTCAGACTCGTGCGAAACGGGTCAGCGGGCCTGCAGCAGATGGTAAGCGCTGCGGAAATCCTTCCCGCGCAGCAGTCTGGCAGCAGGGTCTTGATCGCCTATTTCTCCTGGAGCGGCAACACCCGGGGCATCGCCCGGGAAATCCAGGCCCAGACGGGAGCGGAACTCTTTGAAATCTCCCCGGTAAAGCCCTATTCCTCCAGCTATAATACGGTTCTCATGGAGGCTCAGGAGGACCAGCACAATCAGGTCCGGCCGGAGCTGGTGAATCCCCCCGCCAGTCTTGCGGATTACGACGTGATTCTCCTGGGCTACCCCAACTGGTGGGCGTCCATCCCCATGCCCATCGCCTCCTTCCTGGAGCTCTACGATTTTTCCGGAAAGACCATCGTGCCATTCTGCTCCCACGGCGGGGGCCGCTTCGGGCAGAGCCTGACCGCCATCGCCAAGCTGGCCCCGGAGGCGGTTCTGGGAGAAGGTCTGTCCGTCCACTATTCATGCGGTTCCACCCTGTCGGATGACGTCACCGCCTGGCTGGATGCCAACAGGATTCCACGAAAGCGAGACTCAGATCAAGAATATTAGCCCCAACCGGAAGGAATCCACCAGTCTTTTGGTAGATTCCTTCTGACGTAAACGACGATTTTGCTGAAGCCTTCGAGACATTCCTTGCAAATGCCGAGGTGTAACAGCCTCGGCACAGGTCGGTTGTTTTGGGTACGGCAGGATTCGGGAATATGGATACCGGTTCAAGTGCAGATGAGCAATGATGCTGCACACTGATCCGTCAGGATAGAAAAGAATGGGTAGGTGATATGGTCTCTCTCACCGATAATATCACTTCCAAGCAGTTCTGAAAGATGGACTCTTTTTTGCTCTGCCCTTCCACCATCCAGACTTCTTCGGAGGTCTGGATTTTGTATGTTTTTGGTGGAAATCCCACAAATTCCCGCGTTTTCTCGGAAATATGCGAGTTTTATGCCGTTCTCATATCTCCCACCTTTCCACATCAGGTTTTTGATCGGTTTTCCCGAATGCTTTACCCTTGGAAGATAAATCCAGCGGGACTGTGCGAGACAAAACGAAAAGATTTTCTGGCACATGATGGAATCAGCGTTTTCCAAGCATTTTCCCCTGGTTTCCAAGCAAATTTTTTCCGCTTGTTGCTTTTTGGGCAAAAAATCTGTATAATACTTAAGTAGTAAAATGGATTGATCGATTTTGCGCAAGGATCTATTTCATTATGTTACTATAGATTGTTTTCGCAGGAGTTTCGTGTGATTTGACAAAGGAGCAAGGCAGAATGAAACTCAGCAAGGTGGGCGGCATCATTGCCGCAGCGAACAAGAAAGTAGCAAAGCCGCTTTTGCAGGTGGGAGAAATCTCTATCATTCGCCGGATCGTCATCACATATCAGCAGGCCGGCATTTTCCCCATTGTGGTTATCACCGGGGCGGAGGAAACAGAGGTCAAAAAGCTGCTGACCAAATACGGCGTGATTTTTTTGCGAATCGGTCAGGCGGAGCAGCCGGAGCTGATGGAATCTGTCCGCGTCGGACTGCGGTATCTTTCCGGCAAGTGCGAGCGGGTAGCCTTTACCCCGGTCAACGTGCCCATGTTCACCCCGATGACAGTTACCTCGCTGATGCAAACGGAGGGAGACCTGGTGGTGCCGTCCTGCGGCGGCAAAGGCGGACATCCAGTGCTGATTTCAGAGCGCGTAATTCCGCGTCTTCTGGATTACGACGGTCCCGACGGGCTGCGGGGGGCGATGAACGCCTGCGGCGCGAACCGCGTTTGGGTCAATGTGGCGGACCGGGGCGTTTTGACGAACGTTTACAACGAGGAGGAGCTGTCCGCCTGTCTCCGGGAGCACAATGACGCGATTCTGCACCCGGTGCTGCACATGCGGCTGGAGCGGGAGCTGCCGTTCTTCTCCGATCGGCTGAAGCTGCTGCTGTTCCTGCTGGCTGATACCCAGAACATGCACGTATCCTGCCTCCATTCCGGGATTGCCCGCAGCAAGGCCTGGGACATGATTAACAAGCTGGAGCAAACGCTGGGCTGTCAGATCGTGGAACGGGCACGGGGCGGCGCCAGCGGCGGAAGCACCCGCCTGACCCCCGCTGGCATGGATCTCTATCTGCGCTTTACGCGCTTCGAGGCCCGGGTCTACCAATTCGCCCAAGAGGAATTTCAGCGGGAGTTCTCCCGGTGATTCTTGCCTTTTTGTACAAAAAGCGAACAATGAAATTCTGCGAGTTCCCCTGAGGAGTACTTTGCTATTGCGCACGGCACACTTTATAATGTAAGTGTGCCGTTGTATTTTTATAATACTTTTTTGATGAAACAGGCAATGTTTTGGTTTAGCCGAAATAAAATTCTGCAAATCAATCAGATTGAAGGCGGGGTGTTGTCCATCGAAACCACAGGCGCATTGGTTCTGGCCGCGGGCATGTCCTCCAGGATGCGGGACTTTAAGCCGCTGCTGCCGCTGCGGGGCAGGACCCTGATCGAAAATACCGTGGACAGCGCCCTCTCCGGCGGCGCGGCCTTTGCTGTGGTCGTCACGGGCTTCCGGGCGGCCGAGGTGGAGCCCCTGCTGCAGCGTCAATACGGAGAAAGGGTGCTCTGTGTGAGAAACGAGGCATACCTGACTACAGATATGATGGAATCTATCCGCGTGGGCTGCCGGGCTCTGCCCGCCTGCGACGCCTTTTTCCTGCTGCCGGGGGATATGCCGGTGATCCGGGCGGAAACCTTTCGGGCTCTGCTGGAAAAACGGGACGGGGAAAAGCGCATCATCTTCCCCACGCTCTCCGGCTACCGCAAGCATCCGCCGCTGATCGACAGCCGCTTCATTCCGGATATCTTATCCTTCTCCGGGGAGGGAGGGCTGCGCGGCCTGTGGAGGCTCCATGAGGAAGCGGTCACGGAGCTTCCCGTGGACGACGCCGGGGTCTGGATCGACCTCGACACACGGGAGCAATATAACAACTGCAAAACAAAATACGAATCTGGTTAGGAGGTATTTGCTGATATGGATAAAATCAGTCAGTCTGTCGTCAAAAAGGACCATGCCCCGAAGATTGAGGGCAGAAGCGTCTACGTCGGTGACTACGTCACAGCCCGGGACGGCAGACCCATTCTGACAGGCAAGCTGCTGCATGCCAAGGTCGCCCGGGCCAGGGTGTTGTCCGTCCAGGTGCCGGAGCTCCCCGCGGGCTACTTCTACGTAGACGCGAAGGATGTGCCCGGCGACAACAACGTCAACATCGTGCTGGACGATACCCCGGTCTACTGCCGTGAAACCGTGGAGTATATCGGCGAGCCAATCGGCATGGTGGTCGGTCCCGACGAGAAGGAAGTCCAACGCATCCTTTCCGGGATCAAGGTCAACTATGAGGAGCTGGAGCCCATTCTGGATCTGCGTGCCGCGGAAGAAGCCTTCTTCGACTATGAGTTCGGTCACGGTGACGTGGAACAGGCCTTCCGGGAGGCGGACAAGGTCTACGAGGAGGAATTTGAGACCGGCTATCAGGATCAGACCTATCTGGAGACCCAGGGCATGATGGCGGAGCCTGAGGCGGACGGCAGAATGTTCGTCCACGGCTCGAGCCAGTGCGCCTACTACATTCACGGCGCGGTCATGCGTGTGCTGGGCTGCGGCCCCACCGGCGTCCATGTTTTGCAGGACGTGACCGGCGGCGGCTTCGGCGGCAAGGAGGCATTCCCGTCAATTCTCGGTGCCCAGGTGGCGGTGGCGGCCTGCAAGGCCAAAGCGCCCGTGCGCTGCGTGTTTGACCGGCGGGAAGACCTGGAATACACCTCCAAGCGCCATCCCTCTCTGTGCCGCTACAAAATGGCGGTCAAGGACGGCCGCGTCATCGCGGTGGATTGCGACGTCATCTTCAATGCCGGCGCGTATTCCACGCTTTCCGCCGTGGTCCTGCAGCGGGGCATTATCGCCGCGCCCGGCGTCTACAACATTCCCAACGTCCACGTACGCGGCAGAGCGGTCAAAACCAACACCACCCCCTGCGGCGCGTACCGCGGCTTTGGCGGCCCTCAGACCTTCTTTGCCATGGAGCGCATGATGGATCACGTGGCTCAGGACCTGGGCGTGGACGAGATCGCCTTCAAGGAAGCGCATCTGGTCAAACAGGGCGACATGACCTCCACCCAGGGCAGGTACCACTTCCCGGTGCCCCTGCAGGCGATGATCGACGAGGTGGACGCCAAGTGCCAGCTCAAGCGCAAACACGAGGAATACAAAAAGCGCCAGACCGGCCGCTTCCGCAGAGGCATCGGCATGTCCGCCTATTTCCACGGCGCGGGCTTTACCGGCTCCGGAGAGCGGGATCTCATTAAGGCCGTGGCGAAACTGCGCAAGTATGCCGACGGGACCGTGGAGATTCTGGCCTCCAACGGCGACATTGGCCAGGGCGTGCGTACCACCTTCCCCAAGATCGTGGCCAATGAGCTGAACCTGCCGCTGGACAAGGTCTATTACGACCATCCCGACACCGCCCGGGTGCCGGACTCCGGCCCGACGGTGGCCTCCCGCTCCCTGATGGTGGTGGGCGAGCTGCTGCGCCGGGCGGCGATCAAGCTGCGTACAGTCTGGGTGGAGGGCCAGGAGCAGGAGGTGGAGGAGCGCTTCCAAGAGCCGGACTTCATGATTCCCTTCTATCTGGACAAATTCCAGGGAGACGCCTACCCCACCTATGCCTGGGGCGTTGACGCCATCGAGGTGGAGGTGGACACCTTCACCGGCGTCACCAGGGTGCTCAACGCCGTGGGCAACTTTGATGTGGGCACGCCCATCGACTATAACATCGTCGTCGGCCAGATGGAGGGCGGCTTCCTCCAGGGCATCGGCTACGCCTCCATCGAGAAGATGGACTACGACGCCAAGGGCCGCATTCGCAACAATTCCTTCTCCGACTATCTGATCCCCACGACCAAGGACGTGCCGAACCTGACGGCCATGCTCCATGTGGAGAAGTACCCCTACGGGCCCTATGGCGCCAAGGGCGCGGGCGAGCTGCCTCTGGTGGGCGCGACTGCTGCCTACGTGGCGGCTGTCGAGCAGGCCCTGGGCGCGGGGAAGCATCCTCTGCGCCACGCCCCGTTCACCGCGGAGGACACCGTAAAAGAACTGACGAAGGAGGGCAACTAAGATGGATGCGATCAAGTTCATTCTCAACGGCGGGGAGGTTGCCTATGAGGGCGCCGCCACAGACCGACTGCTGGACGTTCTGCGGGACTGCTTTGGCTGCAAGAGCGTCAAGTGCGGCTGCAAGGAGGGCGAGTGCGGCGCCTGCTCCGTGCTGATCGACGGCAGGCTGATCAACTCCTGCTGCGTCGCCATGGGCGCGGTGGAGGGCGCGAGCGTCCTCACTTTGGAGGGCTACCGGGAGACCGAACGCTTCGCGGCCCTGAGCAAGGCCTTCAGCGAGCTCTCTGCAGTGCAGTGCGGCTTCTGCATTCCCGGCATGGTGCTGGCGGCGGAATCCGTTCTGGCGAAGAATCCCCACCCCAGCGAGGCGGAGATCCGTGAGGGTCTGTCCGGCAACCTGTGCCGCTGCACCGGCTATAACGCCATTGTGAACGCTGTGAACAACGCTGCAAAGGAGGCAAACGGACTATGGTAAACGGATTCGTACCCAAGACGCTGCAGGAGGCCCTGGAGCTCCGCGCGACCCGGGACCTGGTCCCCTATGCCGGCGGCACGGACCTTATGGTGGAAAACCGCGAAAACGTCAGCTACCTGTTCCTTGGCAAGCTGCCTGAGCTGCGGCAAATCACTGTGGACGGGGAATATGTCCGCATCGGCGCCGCCGTAACCTTCACCGAAGCATTGGCAAGCGACCTGGTGCCGCCCCTCATGAAGGAGGCGGTCTCCCGGATCGCCGCGCCTGCCATTCGCAACGCGGGCACCTTTGGCGGCAACCTGGGCAACGGCTCCGCCAAGGCCGACTCCGTGCTGATTGAGTTCGTTGCCGACGCCAAGCTGCGGCTGGTGTCCGTGCGGGGAGAACGCCTGGTGGACGTGGACAAATTCTATCTGGGCCGCAAGAAGCTGGACCTGGCTTCCGATGAGCTGATCGCGGAGGTCCTGCTGCCCAAGCGCGGCCTGGAGAACTATTACTACGAGAAGGTGGGCGGCAGAAACGCGCTGGCCATCTCCCGGGTATCCTTTGCCGGCGTCTTTGCTGAACAGGACGGCAAAATCACCAATATCGCCGCTGCCTTCGGCGCGGTGGCCGACACCGTCCTGCGCTGGAAGGAAGTCGAGCAAATGCTGATCGGCAAGACGCTTGCGGAGGCCAGGGCCCTTAAGGCCGACTATCTGAAGGCCTATGAAGCGCACATGACCCTCACCCGGGGCCGGGTCAGCGCGGAATACCGCAAGGCCGTCTGCATGAATCTGCTGGGCGAGTTCCTGGCGAAGTTCGGCATCTGATTTTCACAGCCGCGGGGCCCCCCACCCTGCGGCTGGTTTGTAAAAAGGAGAACGCTATGTACATTGTCAACGTGAACGGCAAGGACTATGAGTCCGCCCATGATAAAAAGCTGCTTCGCTTTCTGCGGGACGATCTGCGCCTGACCGCCGCCAAGGACGGCTGCTCCGAGGGCGCGTGCGGCACCTGCACCGTGTTGGTGGACGGACAGAAGGTCAAGGCCTGCGTCACCTCACTGAGCAAGCTGGCAGGCAAAAAGGTCCTCACCGTCGAGGGCATCGACCCGGAGGAAATCAAGGTCTACGAGCACTGCTTTGCCGAGGCCGGCGCGGTGCAGTGCGGCTTCTGTATTCCGGGCATGATTCTTTCTGCCAAGAGCCTGCTGGATGTGAATCTGAACCCCACCCGCGCCGACGTGAAGAAGGCGATCCGGGGCAACCTCTGCCGCTGCACCGGCTATAAGAAGATCGAGGACGCCATTTTGATGGCGGCGGATTTCTTCCGGGAAAAAACCGAAATCCCCCCGCAGCCCAAGAGCCTGCACATGAATGAGCACGCCCAGCGCATCGACGCGAAGGAGAAGGTCAACGGCACGGGCCTGTTTGCAGACGATCTCTACCCGGAGGGCATGATCTACGCCAAGGGGCTGTACTCCAGATATCCCCGGGCAAGGATCAACGCCATCGATGTGTCCAAGGCGCTGCAGCATCCGGACTGCGTGGAGATCCTCACCAAGGACGCCGTGCCCTGCAACAAAATCGGCCACATCAAGCAGGACTGGGACGTCATGATGGGGGTGGGTGACATCACGAAGTATGTGGGCAACGTGCTGGCCGTGGTTGCCGCCACGAAGCAGGAATCTCTGCAGGAGATTTGCGACCTGATCCAGGTGGATTATACCGAGCTGACGCCCCTTTCCAGCCCCTACGAGGCGCTGAAAGGCGATGCTCCGCTGATCCATCCCGACGGCAATGTCATGAGCCGGGCGAATCTGGTGCGGGGAAACGCCGACGAAGCCATCAAGAACTCGAAATACGTGGTGACCCGCAAGTACAAAACCTCCTGGCAGGAACACGGCTTTATGGAGCCGGAGTGCGCGGTTGCCATCCCGGAGGGAGAGGACGGGCTTCTGATCTACACCTCCAGCCAGTCCATCTACGATGTGCAGCGGGAGTGCGCCCAGATGCTGGGGCTTCCGCCGGAGAAGGTCCACGTCCGGGCCCCCCTGGTAGGCGGCGGCTTCGGCGGCAAGGAGGACATGAGCGTTCAGCCCTACGCCGCGCTGATGGCCTGGTATACCAAACGCCCGGTGAAGGTGAAATACAGCCGGCAGGAGTCCCTGGACTACCACGTCAAGCGCCACCCCATGGAGATGGAGTTCACCACCGCCTGCGACGAGAATGGCATCCTCACCGCCATGAAGGGCGTCATCATCGCCGACACCGGCGCCTATGCCAGTCTGGGCGGGCCGGTGCTGCACCGTGCCTGTACTCACGCGGCAGGTCCCTATAACTACCAGAACATCGATATCTTCGGCATGTCGGTCTATACGAACAACGTGGTCTCCGGCGCCTTCCGGGGCTTCGGCGTCACCCAGAGCTGCTTCGCCACCGAGATGAACATCAACCTGCTGGCGGAGATGGTTGGCATCGACCCCTGGGAGTTCCGCCGCCGCAACGCCATCAAGCCCGGTGACATTCTGCCCAACGGACAGACCGCCGACCCCAACACCAACATGGCCGCCTGCCTGGACGCGGTGAAGGAGGAGTACTACGCCCATCCCTACGCGGGCATCGCCTGCGGCTTCAAGAACTCCGGCACCGGCATGGGCAAAAAGGACATCGGCAGGGTGCTGCTCTCGGTGGAAGACGGCAGGATCCACATCCGTACCTCCGCCGCCTGTATGGGCCAGGGCATCGGTCAGATGGTCCTGACCGAAATCTGTCATGTGACGGAGCTGGACCCGGCGCTGTTCGTCTTCGAGCCCTCCGACACCGTTCGTACCCCGGACGCAGGCACCTCCACAGCCTCCCGCCAGACAGTCATGACCGGCGAGGCGGCCCGGCGCGTCGGCGAGAAGCTGAAAATGGCGCTGGATGGGGGCAAAACGATTGCCGATCTTGAGGGGCAGGAGTTCTTCGGCGAGTTTTCCGCCAAGACCGACCCCCTGGGCGCCATCAAGGAAAACCCGGTCAGTCACATTTCCTACTCCTACGGCACCCAGGTCATCATCCTGAACGACGAGGGCAGGATCACCAAGGCCATCTCCGCCTTCGACGTGGGTACCCCGGTGAACGTCCAGTCCGTGGAGGGCCAGATCGAGGGCGGCATGGTCATGGGCATCGGCTACGGCGTCACCGAGAAATTCGAATGCGTGGACGGCTACCCCAAGAGCAAAATCGGCACCATCGGATTTATGCGGGCCGACGCCGCCCCGGAGCTGGAGGTCATCCTCTGCCAGCCGGAGGAAAAGGACAAGCTGCCGGTCTCTCTCGGCGCCAAGGGCTGCGGCGAGCTGTGCATGATCCCAACTGCCCCCGCCTGCGCCCACGCCTACTACCGCTGGGACGGCCGTTTCCGCCAGCAGCTCCCGCTGGAGGACACCCCCTATCGGAAAGCAAAGAAATAAAAAAAAGAACCGTCGGGCGCTTTGAACAGCACCCCATTTGTTAGACAAGTATGATCAAGTATGATATACTACTAACAAGTGGGGTGATGTTTTATGCCAAAAGGGAAACCAAACAAGAGATACACGGGAGAGTTCAAGCAAAAAGTCGTAGAGACGATGATGCAAGAGAAACTTAGTTATAAAGAAGCTGCACGGCAATTTGAAGTTGGAGACGACAAGCGAGTAGCAACATGGGAACGCATCTACCTTGAGGAAGGGGCAGAAGGACTGTACATAGAGCGACGAGGCCGCGGCAGCAAAGGACGACCGCCGAAGCGGCTCAAGCCAGAGGTGGAGGAAGACCTGTTGGCAGAGGTACAGCGGCTGAGAGCGGAGAATGCCTACCTAAAAAAATTGAATGCCTTGGTTGCCGAGAGGGTACGGCAAGAGAAAAAGCGAAAGTAATATGGGAACTGAGGCATGATCACAAGCTGTCGCTGTTGCTGGATGTTGCCGGCCTCCCTCGCAGCATGTACTATTACTATACCAAGAAGCAGAAAGAACCGGACAAGTACGCCAATTTGAAAGAGAAAATTCAATCGATTGTGGCTGAGAACAAGGGAAGATACGGTTACAGGAGAGTCACGCAGGAGCTGAAAAACCGAGGCTTTTACTACAATCACAAACTTGTGATGAAACTGATGAAGCAAATGGGCGTCAGCAGTAAAGTGCGGATGAAGAAGTATCATTCTTACAAGGGTGAGGTTGGAGAGATCGCTCCTAATCTGTTGGAAAGAGACTTCAATGCAAAGAAGCCAAATCAGAAATGGGTAACCGATGTTACGGAGTTTAACGATCCGGGAAGCCGCTGAGTACAGCAACATCGGGATCAATCGGATTGACAACATGCTGCGCACCCCCGGATGTACGTTCGTCCTTTTTGTGGGAACCAAAAAGCTGATCAAGCGAAAGGAATTTGAGGCCTTTATCAGCAAGAAACCGGTAATTTAAAAACGCAGTCTTGAAAAAACGCCCCTGCTGTGCTACACTATCAGCGTTACAGCAGGGTCGTTTTCTCGTTCCGAGAAAGGGGCTCAAAATGGGCAAAAACCTGAAAGGTAAGGAATGCGGAAAGGGCATTTATCAACGAAAAGACGGTACATTCCACGCCAGATATCATGATCGGTCTGGCAAGTCATGTGGAAATACTTCAAGACGCTTCCGGAAGCGCGAAATTGGCTTGAAGAAGCCAAGTACAAAGACAAGCACGGCAACACCTTAGAAAGCGGAACGCAGCCCAAGGTGCTGCAAAAGCTTCTTGGCCACGCAAGCATTCAAACAACGATGGACAGGTGTGTTTATGTTACTGACGAATCTCTGGACAAGGCGATTCAGCAGTTCGAGATTTGTCAGATTTCGGTTTCCGTCCCCAAAGCGCAAAAGTGCGTAAAAAGTGCGTAAACGCAAACCAGGGGGTAGCCCGGAAACCCTTGAAAATACTGGATTTTTAAGGAGATGTAAGGAAAAATGAAATTAGGAATCGTGGGTCTGCCCGGCGTGGGCAAGACGACGCTGTATAACGCGCTGACCGGCTCCAAGGCGGAGACCGGCGGGTACGGAGCCTCCAACAAGGCGAACATCGGCCAGGCCAAGGTGCCGGACGAGCGGCTGGACTGGCTGGCAGAATACTACAAGCCCAAGAAGTACTCCCCCGCCAGCATCGACTTTGTGGACGTAGCCGGCGTCAGCAAGGGCCAGGGCCGGGGCAACTCCGTGCTGCAAAACATCCGGCAGACAGACGCGCTGGTTCACGTGGTCCGCTGCTTCAACAACGACAATCTCTTCCCCGAGCCCGCCGACGCCCGCTCTGACGCCGAGACCCTGGAGCTGGAGCTGATTCTGGCGGACATCGAGGTGGTGGAGCGCCGTCTGGACAAGGCCAAAAAGAACCTCAAGGGCGGCGACAAAAAGTACAAGCACGAGGCCGACACCTGCGAGGCCCTGCTGGCCCATCTCTCCGAGGGCCAGCCCGCCCGGACCTTCGCCTTTACGGACGAGGACGCGGAAATGCTCCAGGACGGCGGACTGCTCTCCACCAAGCCCGTGATTTACGCCGCCAACCTGGACGAGGACGGCATGGCCGACTACCGGAACAACGCCCAGTTCCAGGCCCTCTCCGCTCTGGCCGCCGAGCAGGGAGCCGCTGTGCTGCCCGTGGCCGCCAAGTTCGAGGAGGACATCATGGACATGGAGCCTGAGGACGCCCAGATGTTCATGGAGGAGCTGGGGCTCACAGAGCGGGGCCTGGACCGGCTCATCAAGACCTCCTACGAGCTGCTGGGCTATATCTCCTTCCTCACCGCCGGCCCCGACGACGTCCACGCCTGGACCATCACCCGGGGCACGAAGGCCCCCCGGGCCGCCGGCAAGATTCACTCCGACATCGAGCGAGGCTTCATCCGGGCCGAGGTGGTAGCCTTTGAGGATCTGAAGGCCTGCGGCACCATGGCCAACGCCAAGGCCAAGGGCCTGTTCCGGCTGGAGGGCAAGGAGTACGTTATGCAGGACGGAGACATTGTGAATTTCCTGTTTAACGTGTAATGTTTTTGAAAAAGCGCTGTGCCGCGGCACAGCGCTTTTCGTTATTCGAGCAGCTCCCGCAAATGGGCCAAGGCTTTCTTCTCGATCCGGCTCACCTGCACCTGGGAGACGCCGATGATTCTGGCGGTGCGCTCCTGGGTGAGGCCGTGAAAGTACCGCAGAGCGATGACCTTCGCGTCCCGCTCCGGGAGGCGGTCCAGGGCCTGGTGCAGGGCCAGACGCTCCACCAGCCGCTCCTCCATGGGGCTGTCGGAGAGAACGGCTTCCAGGGTCAGGCCCCCCTCCCCCGCCGGCTGCTGGATGGATGCCACGGGGTCGGCGGCAGTCTCCGCCTCGGCAATCTCCTCCGCCGTCAGATCCAGGGCCTCTGCCAGCTCCGACAGGACGGGCTCCCGGCCCAGGGTCTTGCCCAGCCGATCCCGGGCCTGGTGAATTGCGACGGCCCGCTCCTTCAGGGTGCGGCTCACCTTGACTGTACCGTCGTCCCGGAGAAAACGGCGAATCTCCCCGGCGATTTTCGGCACGGCATAGGTGGAAAACCGGGTGCCGAAGCCCAGATCGAAGCCCGCCACCGCCTTCAAAAAGCCCAGGCTCCCCAGTTGAAACAGATCCTCCGCCTCCACGCCCCGGCCCCAGTACCGCCGGGCCACCGCCCGGATCAGGCCGGTGTTTTCCGTCAAAAGCTGTTCCAGAGCGGCCTTGTCCCCGGCCTGGGCCCGGGCGATTAAGGCCATCGTTTGCGGGGCCCCGTCATCGACCCGCGCCTCTGCAGCGGCGCATCCTTCACCCTTCCCCTTGAGGAGAAGGCTTGGGGAAACGGGGGATACGGATTCTTCGCTTTGCTCAGAATGACAGGCAGGGGAAGTCTCTGCGGGCTGCGGGCGGCCGGTGGCCGCCCCTGCGGGGAACGCGGACGGCAGGGTGCCGTCCCTGCGCGCCCCTGCGGGCTCCGTAGCGGCGCACACCGGTGCGACACCCTGATCCTTGATCCTTGATCCCTGATCCCTGGTGAACTCTGCAGGCTGCGGACAAGCAATGTTTGTCCCTACAGACTCTGAACTCGCCTCATTTTGCATTTTGCATTTTGCATCCTGCACTCTGCATTTACTCCCCGTTCACGCGGCCGGTGAGCTTCTTCCGCATCCGGACGGTGGTGCCTTTGCCGGGGACGGAGCGGAGGGCAAAGCTGTTCATGAAGCTCTCCATGATGGTGAAGCCCATGCCGGAGCGCTCCGCGCCGCCGGTGGTGAACATGGGCTCCCGGGCCTTGGCCACGTCCGGGATGCCGCAGCCCCGGTCCTTGACGGTGATCTCCAGGACGTTTCCCGGCAGGCGGCGAAGCCGGAGGCTCACGGGGCCGATTCGGTCCGGGTAGGCGTGGACAATGGCGTTGGTGACCGCCTCGGAGACGGCGGTTTTTACGTCCCCCAGCTCGTCCAGAGTGGGGTCCATCTGGGCGGCAAAGGCCGCGGCAATCTGCCGGGCCAGGGCCTCGTTGGCGGACAGGGACGGGAACTGGATCAGGGCTTCGTTTTCCTGCTTCATGCGGGGCTCCTTTCCGCGCCAAGGCGCACCAGCTTTTCAATTCCGGCGGCCCGGAGGACCTTCATGGGCTGGGGCGGGATATTGGCCAGCCAGACCTCTCCCCCCAGCTCCTCCATGGCCCGGAGGGTGTGGATCACGATGGCGATGCCGCTGGAATCCATGAAGCTCACGGCGCCGAAGTCCAGCACGCAGCAGCGCGGCAGATAGACGTCGATCTTGGACGTAACAGCCTCCATGGTCTGCCGGGCGGAGTGGTGGTCGATCTCCCCCGACAGCAGAATGGTCAGCCGCTTGTCCTGCAAGAGACTTGTGTAGGTCATTTGGGATCACTCCTTTGTAAACAATAAACGCACATGGGACGAACCCATGTGCGCTTATTATAATGTATTCGATTCGCGCTTGCAGTCGAAATCAGGCTATCGGAAGCAGGCAAAAATATCCTCGGCGTCTTTGTCCACATAAAAGATAACATAGGGGGATTCGTAGGAATCCTCATCGAATTTACCTTTCTTCTTGAACCACAATTGCATTCTATCGGCTGAATCAACATCCCATACATTCCCGGTCAAATTGCTTCCCATCGCAACAAACGTATGGCCGGCGGCGGCATCCGCCAGAATCGCGCCGCGCAGGGCAGCGGGGTTCTTGCAGGTCAGGGACACACGCTTTTTGTACACCATTCGGCCTTCATTGATAGATTCCAGATACCAGCCGTCTTCTTCCCGCAGGCTCTCCGCCTCCTCCGAATCTATGTCCGGCACGTCCTTCACCTCATAGTATACCAAGCTGACCTCCTCGTACTCCGTGGGCAGAGCGTTGGCGTACCAGGCCTGGAGCACATCCGGGCGGCGGTACAGGGCCGTCAGCTTCCGGACCTCCTCATCGGGAACTTGCTGCCCGGAATAAGCACGGGTCAGGGTGCCGCCGCCGGCCAGATGGTAGCGGATATAGATGGTGTCTTTGCCGTAGTAGTAGGCCTCGAAGTCGTCCTCTTCGAACCTGACCAGATTCTCATCGCCGTTGCCCACACCGTTGTTCTCCAGAATGTTCTGATGAACGCCCCGGATCAGATCAATGTCGGCCGGGGCTGTGAGGGTGATCCGGTCAGATTCCGACGGAATATAGAAAACCTCTGTAACGTAATCGTGAGTCCAAATGTCCACAGACTCCACCTTTGCCGTCTCCGGAACCCGGCGCTGCGTACCAAGCAGATCGAGTTTCAGGCCGATGATGGGAAGCACCAGAACCGCCGCAAAGACAACGAATCCCAGCCAGGTCTTTTTATGCTTGAAAACCTTTATCACACGCTCCACCATCAGGGCGGCGCCAAACCAGCCCAGGAAGCAGCCAAACAGCACATAGAGCAGGGTAAATCTTTTATCGGAGAGCTCTGTCAATGCCCACCCCAAGCACAGCGCAACGGAAACCGTAAAAATCACCCGGAAGGCCGCCTGGGCCCAGCCGTAAGCCATCGCGTCTCCGGCCCGCTCCACATGGCGGTGCCGATAAAGAAGCCAGGACAGGGGCAGAAGAAGCAGGCCAATGGCCGCATAGATCCAGACCGAAACGGAAAATGCTTCGGCTCTGCTCGCAAGCATACCCAAAAGCGGAGACAAAGCTTTGACGCTGGAATTCACATGACAATAGAATCCCAGGAAGAAATTTCCCACCAGGGAAAGCGTCAGGAGCGGCAGAACAAAAAAGAGGAAATTCAGCGCAAAATAGCTCAGCACAGCAATGACCGTTCTGCCCGTCAAAAACATGACAAACACCGCAATTCCGTAGAAGCAGAGGTACTGCAAAGCCCATTCCAGCATCAAAGAGAGGATCAAGCCGGTATAGGCAAAGCTCTCCTCGGCTCCCGTAATCCCCACATAGCTGAGAAATGTCACAAAGACCGGCACCAGGTAAAACAGGAGACCGGAAATCAAATTGGTAACGAAGAGGCAGCTTCGGGTCATCGGGAAGGCGTGCATCGCATAGCCTGCGCCGGTATTGTGCAGATACCGGAAAAGCAGCGTGGCAAAGACGATCGCACAGACAAAGGCAGCGATGGCTCCAAAGCTCCTCATTCCACCCAGCGTAATGGGCGGTGTCTCAGTGAACTCAAAGACCAGAAACTGCGACACAGACAAAAACAGCACCACCAGCAGGAGCGCCCAGGCCGGGGCAAAGCGGCCTATGTTCTTTTTCAGCAGGGTCGGATTAAAGAATGACATTTTTGACTTCATAGTCCACACCTCCCAGCTCGTAGACGAAGACCTCCTCCAGCGTCAGCGGGACCAGGTCGAAGAAAATCGGGTTGATGGCGCTCAGGGCCGCGCTGACGCTCTCCTGGCTGCCCCGGATGATGGCGGTCTCCACCTTGCCCACGTGGGAGCGGTGGAGGACCTTGAGGCTCTCCGGCAGATCGCTGCCCTCGCGGAAGACGATCTGCGCCTTGACCACGTTGTCCTGCAGCTCGTCCAGGGTCCGCTCCAGAAGCATCTTGCCTTTGTGGAGGATACCCACGTGGTCGCAGACGTCCTCCAGCTCCCGCAGATTGTGGGAGCTGACCAGCACGGTGGTCCCCCGCTGGGCCACGTCCTGAAGCATCAGACCCCAGACCTGACGGCGCATCACCGGGTCCAGGCCGTCCACCGGCTCATCCAGCACCAGGACCTTTGGGCGGCAGGCAATGGCCAGCAGGAAGGCCGCCTGCTTCTGCATGCCCTTGGAGAAGCGCCGAAGCTGGGTTTTGGGGTCCAGGTTGAAGCTCTTGCGGAGTTCTTCGCAGAGATTCCAATCAAAGTTCTCGTAAATGCCCTTGTAGAATTTCGCCATATCCGTCAGATTGGCGGAGGGAAAATAGAAAATATCGTCGGGGATGTAGGCAATGCCGGATTTCACGGCAGGGTTCTCATAGACCGGCTGGCCGCCCACGGTGACGCTGCCGCTGTCCGGCCGGAAGATGCCGGTGATGTGGCGGATGACCGTGGATTTGCCCGCGCCGTTGGGTCCCACCAGGCCGTAGACCGCGCCGTCGGGAACCGTCAGACTCAGATCGTCCAGGGCCACGAAGCCGTCAAAGGTCTTCCGCAGATTTCGTACTTCAATCATTTCCTCTTTCCTCCTAAAAACGCTCGCAATTCTTCCGGGTCTTCCCCCAATTGCAGCAGCTCCGTCCAGATGGCCAGCAGCTTTTCCCGCAGCTCGGCCCGGCGGCTTTCATCCACCCCGGAGAGCTTCCCGGCAAAGGAGCCCTTGCCGGGAACCGAGTAGATGAAGCCGTTTTGCTCCAGCTCCCGATAGGCCCGCTGGATGGTGTTGGGGTTGATGGCAAGCTGGCTGGCCAGCTCCCGCACCGAGGGCAGCTTCTCCCCCTCGGCGATGGCCCCGGAAAGAATCAGCCGCCGGAGCTTTTCTTCCAGCTGCTCATAGATGGGCCGGGGGTCCCGATAGTTCAGGCTGATCAAGCAATCACGCTCCTTTCTGTACGAACTGTGCTATCTGTATTAACTGTTGTGATACAGTTATAACACACAGCGCACAGTTTGTCAAGAGGTTTTTTCATCAGAGTCCCCAGGGGGGCGCGGACGGCAGAGTGCCGTCCCTACCGACCCTGAACTCTGAACCCTGAACTCTGATCGTATCTGTTCAGGCGCACCGTAGTGCGGCCCGACCCCAGGCCGCCGCGCTGCCTCATTCTGCCGCGTTTTCGGCGGCCAGAGGTCTGGCCGCCCTACGCAGAAAAGGGGCGGCTGAACAGATACCCCTGAACAAAAAATACCCCTTTACAAACCAGCTTTCATCCCTTATAATGTATGGGAAATTTAACACGGAGAATGATTGCAATGATTGAATTTGAAGAATACAAGGTGAAGCTGAACGACCTGGAGCCCAAGCTGGGCGAGCTGCGCGCTTCCCTGAACATTGACGGGGCCACCGAGGAGCTGGAACGGCTCCACGCCATGGCCGAGGCCCCCGGCTTCTGGGATGACCCCGAGAAGTCCCAGAAGATCATGGTGAAGACCAAGCAGCTGGAGGGCAAGTGCGCCCGCTTCAAAAAAATGCAGACCCAGTGGGAGGACCTCTACACCATCTGTGAAATGGCCCTGGAGGAAAACGACGAGTCCATGCTGCCGGAGCTGACCCAGGGCTTCGACGAGCTGGAGGCCGAGATGGAGGACGCTCGGCTGGAAACCCTGCTGACCGGAGCCTACGACAGCAACAACGCCCTGATGAGCTTCCACGCGGGCGCCGGCGGCACCGAGGCCCAGGACTGGTGCCAGATGCTCTACCGGATGTACACCCGCTGGGCGGAGCGCCACGGCTTCACCTATAAGATTCTGGACTATATCGAAGGCGACGAGGCCGGGCTGAAATCCGCCGATATTCTGGTGGAGGGACCCAACGCCTACGGCTTCCTGAAATCGGAGCACGGGGTACACCGGCTGGTGCGCATCTCCCCCTTCGACGCCAACGCCCGGCGGCACACCTCCTTCTCCGCCGTGGAGGTGATTCCCGAGATCACCGACGACGTGGACGTGGAGATCCGGCCCGAGGACATTGAAATGCAGGTCTACCGCTCCTCCGGCGCCGGCGGTCAGCACATCAACAAGACCTCCTCCGCCGTCCGACTGATCCACAAGCCCACGGGCATCGTGGTAGCCTGTCAGCAGGAGCGGAGCCAGTTCCAGAACCGGGAGACCTGTATGCGGATGCTGAAATCCAAGCTGGTGGAGATCAAAGAACGGGAGCACTACGACAAAATCTCCGACATCAAGGGTGTGCAGCAGAAGATCGAATGGGGCTCCCAGATCCGGAACTACGTCTTCATGCCCTACACCCTGGCCAAGGACGCCAGAACAGGCTTTGAGAACACCAACATCAACGCCGTCATGGACGGCAATATCGACGGCTTTATCAACGCCTATCTGACCGCCGCCGCTACCGGCAACTGGGCGGGAAAGGGACAATAAGAAAAAAAGGGAAAACGCGGAACAAAAAACTGCGGTTTTTTTCAAATAATCATTTGAAAAATCAAAAAATGTCTTGCATTTTCCTCTGCGGCATGATAATATAATCAACGCTTTGTATGAAAAGTACGGCATTGGAGGTTTGAATATGAATACCCTGAAGAACATCGTTCTGGTGCTGGATCTGATCTGCGCCGTTCTGCTCACGCTGACCATTCTTTTCCAGTCCGGCAAGTCCGGCGGTCTGTCCGGCGCCATCGCCGGCTCCTCCGATTCCTTCATGGCGAAGGGCGGCAGCTCGACATTGGATGCCAAGCTGGCAAAGGTCACCAAGTGGATCGGCGTGTGCTTCGTGGTGCTGAGTCTGATGACCGTCATCCTGGTCAGCTCTGTTAAGGCCCCCGCCAAGAGCACCACCACCGATAACACCCCTGCCATCACCACCCAGGCTCCCGAGGACAAGTAAGGGAACCGTAAAACGACCCGCTTTCCAAACCGGAAAGCGGGTCGTTTTTCTGCCTTTCGTCATTGCGTCTCCGGGCACACGAACAGTTCCCTGCGGAAGTCGGAGCCTCGGTACAAAGCGTTGTACTCCAACTCGTAGTAGGTCCGGACTGCCTGCTCGTAGGGGCTGCCCTGGATGGACCCAATTTCTCCGGCGGCGTCCCGGTAATAGCCGTTGGGCGTGCGGAGCGGAACCAAGTCGTGGAGCTTCAGAATCTCATCCTGATAGGCGGAGGTGGGCAGGCTTGCTGCCCGGTACACCATAGCCATCAGATCCACAGCGCTGGCGAAGTCGGTCTGCTCCGGCAAGTTCAAGTCGAAGTTGGACCAGATCACATAGGGAACCATCCGCTGACGAATCTGCTTCTCCGTGTCGGAATAGTCGGAACGGGCAGTCAGACTCCCGATAAAGGAGGGCGCGTGGTCTCCCAGCATGCAGACCACCGTGGGGCGGTCGGAAGCGGCCAACTGCTCCGTCAGCCCCCGGAACGCTGTGCCGGACATCTGAATGCTGGTCAGAAATTCATTGAGGTCGTCGGTTAGATCGCCGTAATCCTCCCCCACATGAACGGTGTCGAAGCTCTCGTCGTTGGTCTCCCAGCCGCCGTGGTTCTGGAAGGTCAGCAGGTAGAGGAAACGGGGGCCTTCTCCCAGGCTCTCCCCCACCCGCAGCATATCCCGGTAGTTGTCCTCGTCCAGGTTCCGACGCTTGCCGTAGTTCCGGCAGAGGAAGTTTTCATTGCCCATCACCACGGTATCAAAGCCCATGGCAGGATAGGCCCGGTTGCGGGAGTAGTTGGAGGCGGGCTCACAGTGCAGAGCCGCGGAGCGATAGCCCAGGGCCTTGAGATAGCGGGGGGCGCAGGTCTCATCGCTGTTCAGACTCACATAATTGAAGGGGGCATATCGGGTCAGCAGCGCCATGGAATTTCCCGTCAGCACCTCGAACTCCGTGTTGTTGGTGCCACCCCCGACGCTGGGAATCACTGCCCGGCCGTAGACCGCGCCTTCGATCCCGTAATAATCCGCCATATAGTCCACGTCGGTGGTCAGGTCCATATAGTCCGCCGGATCGAAGAAAGTCTCGTTGATAATCAGAATAATGTCCGGGCAGCTCGCCGGGGCCTGGGCGGAGGCAGGCTGAATCCCATCCAGATGGTCCGGGCTGTAGTCCTGGGGCAGGCGCAGATAGTGGATAGATCGGTCCACGTCCTCCACGATGACAGCGGGGTAGCCGTAGCCCTCCACGCCCTCCCGCCAGGTCCAAGCGATGGTCTCCCGAGGCTTGGGCTTCTGCCAGACAAAGAGGCAGAGCCAGAGCAGGAGCGTCACGCCCCCGAAAGCGGCCAGAGAGAACAGAATCTCCCGCCAGTTCCAGAATCTGATTCCCCGCTTCCGGCACAGGGCCAGCAGTCCGGCAGCAGCCAGCTCTGCCAGTCCCAGCAGCACCATCCAGGTCAGCCGACGCTCCCAGGCAAGGGTGTAGCCGCCGATGACGTTCATGGCGGTCCCAAAATTGGCAAATTCGCTGAACAGCAGCGGGCTGCCGTGGAACTTCACCACATAGAAGTTGGCAATGCTCCAGGCCGTAACCAACACAGCGGTGACGGCCGTGGAAACGTGCCATTTCTGAAACAGCAGCTTTGCCCCCAGGTTCAGCCAAAGCAGGATGGCCGTGTTCAGCAGAAGCAGCGCCGGGCCAAGGCGGAAGAAGGCCCCGAAACCACTGGCCAGGCTGTAATGGAGCTGGAAGGCCTGCAAAAAGCTGACCGCCAGCACCGTCAGGACCTGGAGCGTCCGACGAAGCCAGGTTTTTTCGCCCACGGTATGAAAGAGTGAGAGTATTTTTTTCATTGTATGCTTTCCTTTACAAAAAGGATTATGGATGGATCGCCGCTCATGGCTTAGGGCTCAGGATTTTTGAATCGTCGATCCCCGATCCTTCAGTCCGTGAGCGCATCCCGCACCAGGGCCATGGCCTCCCGGAGCATATAGGTGGGGCGGCTGTACCAGTTGGACCGGGCTGCAAGGCCCCAGGCCGGCAGATCCATTTCCCCGGCTACCTGCAAGGCACGGTAAATGTGGAAGTCATTGCTGATGATCGCCGCCGGGCCCCGCAGGCCCTCCCGCTCCATCAGTGCCTTGGAATATTGCAGGTTCTCCCGGGTGTTCCGGGCTTCCTCCTCCAGGTAAAGACGGGCCGGGTCGATGCCCCTGGCAGTCAAAGCCTCGTACATACAGGAGGCCTCCGTGATGTCCTCCCCCGGGCCCATGCCGCCGGTCAGTATGGCGACAGCGTCAGGATTGGCTTCCAGATAGTCCACCGCCGCCTCAATCCGAAAGCTCAGCAGCAGAGAGGGGTTCCGGCCCTTTACCTGGCAGCCCAGGACGATCACCGTGGGGCAGGGCTCCTGGGGAGAGGCCCAAAGCTTGGTCGCCACCAGGCAGAAGAGCACAGCCAGGGTGAGAATCACCGCGGCGGAGCCCACGCCCACCACCAGCAGCAGGACCTTGCCCAGGGGCTTGGCCCAAATCCTGCCCAGAAGCCGGAGAAAGCCCGGCCACCAGCAGAAGGCTGCGGCCAGCAGCAGAAACCCGCTCATGGCGGCCACGTTGGCAATGTTCAGGATCCCGCCCGCCAGCGGGGTGCAAAATGCCAGAAAGCCCAGCAGACACAGCAGAATCAGAATCAGCCGCCAGCGGGGCAGGCGAAGCTTTTCCCCGGGCCGGGAAACGGCCCGGGGCGTTTTTTCATCAGTGGCGGGAACGCGGTTTTTGCTCATGCTCTGTTCTCCCGGCTCCGCAGGTAGTTCCCCAGCTGGATCGTCTTTACATAGTCCTCCACCACGGGGACCATGACGGCGGGCATTTCCGGATGGAAGCTCTGCCCCCGGAGGTTCGTCAGTGTCACCTGTTTTCCGGTCCGCTCCAAAGCGTAGATCTCCTCCAAGGGGAAGACCTGCAGAGACTGCTTGCTGTCCTTCCAGTAGATGGCCTTGGGTCCGACGGCCACGCCCTCCCGGATGGACCCCAGCAGGCCGGAGCTGGTAAACCAGACCAGCAGGGTGGTCTCCGGCAGGCCGAAGCCTGCCAGCAGGCGGGCACTGCGCTGCTCCCATTCCTCGCCGGGCCGGAAGAGGGTGCCCTCCCGAATCCGCTCGCCCTCATAGCGGCGGCGGAAGAGCTCCAGGGCCATGGCGGCATCCGGCAGACGGGCCTCCACGGGCTCGGTATAGTCCGAGGTCTCGAAGCGGCGGGTGCGGATGGGGTTGGACGAGCGGGCGCCCACCATTCCCGGCTCGTTCCAGCGGCGTACGCAGTCGTTGAGGAAGTCCAGGGTGCGTTCCGAACCGCTCCGACTGATTCTGGCGCTGGTGAGCAGATAGGTGTTGTTCTTTCGGACCACCTGCAGCAGCAGGCTCATGTGTTGCCGCATGGTTTGGAAGCGTTCAATGTCGCCGATGGGCAGGAAGGCCAGCTCCTTGCCCACCTTATAGTAGAAGCGTTCGCCAGTGAGGGCATAGTCGCTGCCGTTGTCAAAAAGAAATACGGGAATGTCCCGGGGCTGCTCCATGCCGCTGCCGCCCCAATAGGCGTTCAGCCGCTGCCAGTAGGCGTCGGTCCGGCCTGCGAAGACGAAATCCGCCATGCGGAGCTTGTGCTGGCCGATGAGCTGCCGGACCAGCTGCGCCCGGGCGTCGGTGCTCTCCACCACCAGGGCTTCTTCCCGCTCCCGCAGCCGACCCAGGTATTCCGCCCGGGCCCGGTCAGTAAAGTCACCTCGGCCCACCTGAGTGCGAAGCTTGTCCAGACCGTCGAAGTCCAGCAGGTCAAAATCGTTGTTCAGAGCCATCAGACGAAGCATGTCCATCCGGTACAGCCGCTCGTCGATCTGGGCCAGGGGGGCCGCGGTAAAACGGGAGGCCAGCTCCTTGCCGCCGATCCGCTCCCGGAGGGCCAGCACCTCCCGGCGCTCCATGTCGTTCAGTTCCTCCAGCTCCTGCTCAAGCTCCCGGAAAATCACGTTCTCCCGGCAGAGGTTCACCTTCTGGCGGTAGGCCGTCACAAACTTGGGGTTCCAGTTGCTGGCCTCCAGGGTGACGGCCACGGTCCGAAGCTCCTTCTCAGACATGGTCTCGACCCCGGCGGTAATCCGTTCCAGGTTCTCCAGGTCCAGCTGCTCCTGCCGCTCCTCGATCCGCCGATAGAAGTCCGTTTTCAGAACGTCGGCGCAGTCGGTGCGGTCCACGTTCTGGCGAATCTTCGCCAGGGTCTGGGCGTCCGCCTCCTCTACGCCGGTGCAGAGCTCAGCCAGGGTCTCGTTCATGAGCCCGTCGATCCGGCGGTTGACCCGCTGGGCGTAGGGCGTCCGGGCCTGGACGGTATAGGCCCCGGTGTTGATCCGCTCCGCCAAGGCCCGCAGGGCAGGGAGCTCCAGCTTGTCTACGTCTTGGGTAAGCGCGTCCAGCTCCTCCTTCTCCCTGGCCTGATAGGCGGCGTGGAGGGCGTCCAAAGCCTTTTCCCGGTAGGGTGCGGGGTCGCTGCCGTTTTGAATGTTCCGGGCCATTTCCACCAGGACGGCGCAGTCGGCCTTCTCAATGAGCGCCTCCAGCGGGGCCAGGTCCACCACGGGATCCTGCTTTTCCGCCTCGCCCTCGTCCAGCACGTCCAGAATGTTGTCAATGGCGTTTTCCAGGGAATCGGCTGGAGCCTTGTCCTGGGCAGGCGCGGGGGCTTCTTCGGAGGCATCCGCCGCAGGCGGGCAGCCCTCCTCCGCGCCGTTTCGCGGCGCGTCCTCTCCCCTTGACAGGGGAGATTCTGCCGCCCCTGCAATCTCCGCTCCCTGCTCCTTAATCTCTGATCCCTGCTCCCGGATTTCCGAGCCCCAATCCTCGAATTCCAAAACGCGGAGGGCCGCTTCCAGCGCGGGGACGCCGGTGTTAATCAGCGCCAGCCGGAGCTGCTCCCTGCTGACCTGACGGCCATCCAGGAGGCAAACATCCTCATCGTCGGTGACGGAAAGAGCGGAAAGGCTGTTCCTGCCCGGGGCAAAGCGCTGGAAAAATTCCGCCTGGGCGGCGATTTTTCTGGGAGGCAGGTCTCGGTCCTCGGGGGGCAGGGAAAAGAGGCGGGCCGCGGAAGCGCAGACGGGCCAAAGTCGGGGCTGGGCAAAGCCCCGCTCCCGCAAGAGGGCCAGGGCGCTGTTCACCGCGTTTTGGGTGGCGCTGGGCCGGTCAGCCTTGTTCAGGGCAAAGAAAATCTCTATACCGGGCTGGGCCGCCAGCTCATCCAGCAGGGCAATTTGGGCCGGGGCATCCATCCGGGAAGCGTCCAGGACGCAGAGCCGGAGATTTTCCGGGCAGCACAGATCCGCCGACAAGGCGGCCAGCAGGGTGCGCCGTCCGGCGCCGGGAATGCCAAGGGTCAATTTCTCAATGGGAGTGAACTCTTGCATGGAAGGTACCTCCTTTTTTGAACGGAGAATTGAGCGTTGTTGAAAATGGATGTGTTTCGCAAATTGCAATTTGCGAAACTCCAATACTTCTCAATTCTCGCTTCTCAATTCTTACTTTTCATTACAGCTTTGGCTCATGTGGCGTCACGTACACCGTCCGGTAATTCTCATAGACCACCATGCCGGGCTTGGCGCCGGCGGGCTTTTTCACCTGGCGCACCGGGCAGAGGTCCACGGGGACGTTGTGGCCTTGGCGGGCCTGGGAAAACCAGGCGGCCAGCTCCGCCGCCTCGGTGACGGTCTGATCCGGCACGGGGGCGCCGGCGCAGGCGATGATGACGTGGCTGCCGTGGGCCTTCTGCACGTGGAGCCAGAGGTCGGTCTTATAAGCCATTTTCGTGGTGAGCATATCGTTCTGCCGGTTGTTTCGGCCCACCAGAATCTGAATCCCGTCAGAGGATTGAAACTGCATGGGCTTGGAGGCGGGGGCCTTCATCTGCTTCTTCCGGTCAGTCTGCCGGAGGTAGCCCCCCTCGGTGAGCTCGGCGCGGATGTCGGAAACGTCCGCCTCGGTCTCCGCCCGGTCCAGGGCCTCCAGCACGGAGGCCAGGTAGGATTCTTCCGTCCTGCCCAGTCCGATCTGCTCCGTCAGGAATTTCTCCGCGTGCTTGGCCTTGGTGTAGTCCTTGTAGTATTTGGCGGCGTTCTGCTGGGGGGAGAGGGTCACGTTCAGCGGGATTTCGATTTCCCGCATCTCCGGATCGTAGAAATCCACGGCGCTGAGCCGGGCCTGCCCCCGCTGGATCAGATGGAGGTTGGCGGTGACAATGTCCCCCAGCTGCCGCAGCCGCTCCCGGTCGTAGGTGGCCTCCAGCTCCTTTTCCTGGTTGGCCAGCTTCCGGCGAATCCGGGAAAGCTGGTTGGTCAGAGTCTTATGGATGGCCTGGGTTCTGGCCCGCATCCGCTCGTTCATGGCTCTGCCGGTGTAAAAGTCGTCCAGCAGCTCCGAGAAGCCGGGGAAGCGCTCCTGACTCATATAGCCCGCGTATTGGCGGATGGGCCGGAAGGAGAAGTCCTTCCGCTCGCCGTTCAGATACAGGCAGGTGGGGACGAAGCCCCCGGTGAGCCCGCGAAATTCCCGGTCCAGCGCAGCCGCCAGGGCGGGCCGGTCCAGGCTCGTAACGTCCGGGTCCACCCGGCCCGCGGCAAGCAGGGCCAGCTCCCGGGCAATCAGCGGGGAAATCCCCGCGTACCGGTCCATCAGCCAGCGGTCCAGGGCAGTGGGATGATTCACCGCCTCCAGGGCTGCCCGGAGGCTTTCCCCGGTCTCGTCCCGGAAGTCCAGCTTCCCCTGGGCGGGAGGCTCCCGGTAGAAGAGGCCAGGCAGAACCTGGCGCTTCTCGGACATTTCAAAGTCCACCCGGCGCAGGCAGTCGATGATCCGGCCGTCCGGGCCGGTGAGAATCAGATTGGAATTGCGGCCCATGAGCTCCAGGCAGAGGTGCTTTTCGCTGAGCTCTCCCAGCTCGTCGGCGCTTTCCACGCAGAGGTCCACGGCCCGCTCCAGGGGGAGCTGCCGCAGGGAAATCACCCGGCCGCCGGCCAGGTGCTTCCGCAGGAGCATACAGAACATGGGAGGCTGGGCGGGATTCTCCCACCGGGCGTCGGTATAGTGGAGCCGGGGGTGGTTTGGGGATGCGGAAATCAGAAGCTTCCGGTTTCCCGCAGCGGGACTCCGAAGGTGCAGCAGCACCGTGTCCCGCTCCGGCTGCTGGATCTTGTCGATCCGGGCCCCCGGCAGGGTTTCATTGAGCTCCGCCGTCAGAGCGGAGAGAAAGATTGCGTCTAATGGCATGATTTGTAGTTTCTTCTCCTTATTCTCCCTGATCCTTGATCCTTGACCCTTGATCCCTTCCAATGGCGTACAGCTCGCTGACCCGAGCCTTCTGCCCCGTCAGCCACAGCCAGCCGAAGAGGGCTTCCAGACCGGTGGCCCGGGCGTACTGGCCGGGGGTGGCGGACTTGGGAGCCGGGTGTGAGTGGGCGTTGCGGCCCCGCTTGTAGACAGCCGTTTCCTCCTGGGTCAACAGGGGCAGAACCGCCTCCACAAAGGCCGCCTGAGCCGGGGCCGTGACCCGGGCTACGGTCTGGGCATGGAGCTCATGGACCTTCCGGCGGCTCCCGGCGCAGATCAGCTCCGTCCGGGTCAGCAGCTCGAATACGGCGTCTCCCACATGGGCCAGGGCCAGTTCCGAAACGGTGGAAAGCTGCTCCGCGTTCAGGGTGGCGTTCAGATAATCCGTCATTTATGCGGGCCCTCCTCCAGGTACTTGATCCGGTAGGTGGCCCAGGCCACCCCCAGCAGAGGAAGGCCCGAGGCGTACATCACAGGCAGCAGAGAGGTGAAATAGCCCGCCAGCAGGATGAGGGTGCCCAGCAACAGCAGAATCCGGCGCAGACTGTCCAGCCGGGCAATTTTGGCCTTGAAGAGGGTCTCCACCGTCTCCCGGTGGCCCGCCAGGGTATCGTCGGGGGCCGCCGCCTCGGCGGGCTTGCGGAAGAGGATCCAGCCTTTTTCCCGGACGGCAGGCTCCCAGCCCGCCCGCTCCTGGGCAGCCAGCCAGGTGATCTCGTCGGCGCTGCCGGGCCGGTGGGCGCAGTAGCCGAAGCGGTGGACGTATGCCCCCGGCTCCTGCCGGTAGGTCTGGATCAGGCGCCCCGGCTTCACCGGCTGCCACCCGGCGGCGGACATCTCATTCAGCGCGCGCTCCAGCCCGGACAAATCGCCGGGCCGGAAATTACGAAAGGTGCGTTTCGTGGGCATGGGTTCCTCCCCCGTCCTTTACGGTTTCATTCGTACTATTATACCACATTTTTGCAAAATTGCAATTCTTCTTCTAAATAATGTGAAAACCCCCCGCAATTATCTAAAATCACAAAAAGTGTTGGCCCAAATCACAAAAAACACGAACAAAAATCACAAAAATGCCCTTGTCAGAACCGGTTTCCTGTGGTACAATGCTCTACGGAATTTGATAAAGGAGGCGTTTTTTCTATGCAAATTCTGAAGCCTGCCACGGCGGGCACCCTGGAATCCAGCGATCTGATGGTCACACTGGAGCCGGGCAACGACGGTATTGAGCTGTCTCTCACCAGCAGCGTCATGAATCAGTATGGCCGTCAGATCAAAAAGACCGTTCTGGAAACCCTGGACCGGCTGGAGGTCAAGGACGCCAAGGTCACCATCGTAGACAAGGGCGCTCTGGACTGCACCATCAAGGCCCGCGTGGAGTGCGCTGTGCTCCGCAGCTGCGACAAGTCGCAGGCCAACATTCCCTGGGGAGGTGTAATCAGATGATTCCTCGTCCGAAGCCTGAACGGTTCCGCCTGCGCAGAACCATGATTTTCATGAGCTCCCAGAAGCCCGGCCTGATCAAGGACGCCTACATCTACGGTGTGGACTCTATCATGCTGGACCTGGAGGACGCCGTGGCGGAGAACCAGAAGGACGCCGCCCGCTTCTCCCTCTATCACGCCCTGAAGACCATTGACTACGGCGATACCGAAGTGATCGTCCGGATCAACGGTCTGGATACCCCCCACTGGCAGGAGGACATCCGGGTCTGTGTCGCCGGCGGCGCCGACGGCATCCGTATCGCCAAGTGCGAGAGCGCCCAGGACGTCAAGACTGTGGAGGAGCATGTACTGGCCGCCGAGCGCGAGTTCGGCGTGGAGGAAGGCCGGACCCTGCTCATGGCCGCGTTGGAGAGCCCCAAGGGCATCCTCAACGCCTATGAGATCTGCTCCGCCTCCGACCGGATGTTCGGCGTTGCCAT
>JAEEKA010000089.1 GCA_016282135.1 Oscillospiraceae bacterium | reverse complement strand
TTCAGAGTCCGTCCCTCAGACTGAGACGGAAATAACGTCGGATACGGTGCACGTGAGTGATATCGATTTGGAATCCAATGCTGCAGACAGCACTGCAGCGCCGACCGAGTTCGCCGAGGTTCCGACAGAGGCAACCGAGCTTCTGGAGCCGGACACGACCGTTCCGCAGTCATCTGAACCAGCGACAGCGCCTGCGCCGACCGAGCCCGCAAAACCGACAGAGCCGACGCCCCAGCCGACAGAACCCAAACCGACAGAGCCGCGTCCCACGGAACCGGTGCCAACGGAGCCGAAACCGACCGAGCCGGCACCGCCTCCCACAGAGGCACCACACGTTCACAGCTGGAGCGACTGGAAGCAGACGAAGGCTCCGACCTGTGCTGCTGCCGGGGAGGAAACGCGAACCTGCACAGGCTGCGGTGCCGCGGAAACCAGATCCGTCGCCGCGACCGGGAAGCATTCCTGGCGGGAAACCGCTCCATCCTGCACACAGGAGGGCAAAAAGACCTGCACGGTTTGCGGAACGAAAGAGAGCATTCCGGCGCTTGGCCACAATTGGGTGCATCACGAGGAAGAGGGCCACTGGCAGGCGCTGGTCACCTGCTACTGCGGTGCGCAATTCGGCTCAGTAGATGAATGGGAGGCTCACGCATCTGCAAGCTCCGATCTTGCCTACCTGGATGCACATGCAGGATACGAACTGCATGAAGTTTGGCAAGTCGACAAGCCCGCCCAGGACGTCTGTTCCCGCTGCGGCGCGATCAAGTAACCCGGCAACAACAAGTCCATAATCATCGAGCTTGAAAGCACGGTCCGAAACAACGGATCGTGCTTTTTTGCTGCCGCAAACTGCGGCACACAATCAAATCATACAGGAGGATACAGTATGAAAAGCAAACGTATTGCAAGAATGGTTTCCCTGCTCCTGCTCTTCGCCCTGCTGATCAGCGTCATCCCGTTTACCGGGCTGATCGGATCCGCGGCAGCAGAGACGCCGGAAGCTGCCGAGACGGAGTCCCCGATTCCCGTTGATACGCAGGAGCCGGAGCCCACCGAGCAGGAAACCGCAGTGGAAGATCCCGTCCAGGAGACGAAAGTCCCGGAACCCAGCGAAGTGATCGAGGAAACGGAGGTCACCGAGCCGGTCAGTTCGGAGGAAGAACCCGACGATCCGACATGGATGGACGCAGGATTGCTTCTGCTCGTGGACGGGACACTGGTTCCCTACAATCCGATCACCGGCGAATATGACATGAGCCAGCTCCCCGGCGGCACCCGAGCCATCCCCTCAAGCATCTATTACTCAGATGTGCTGGGGGCTCACGGCTCCGATCTGAACGGAAGCTACATCAAAAGCGGCGGTCTCTATGACAGTTGGGTCTACGGAAACAACCAATGGTGGCCCTATTCCACCGGCGTACTCTCTCCGTATACCAATAAGCGTGTGAGAACGGACATGTTGTACTGCAACGACGGTCCGAGCCACTACAAAACCGAAAGCGGCGTCCTGGCGATTCCGATCCGGCCGAGCCAGGAATCCGGCTGGAGTATGGACGTCAGCGGCTACGGCAGCTATACCACCAGATCCACCGGTGTTCCGACTTACAAGTCTGAATCGCTGTATACTAAAATGGTCCCCAATTACTCGGCGGCTACCTGGACGCAGATCAACCTTATCTACGGCGTTGCCCGGGGCATGGGCGGTATGGTGGAATCCGGCAATACGAATATCACCGCTGCGGCCAGTACGCTGATCTCCAACGTGGTGTTCGGTAATATCGGCCTGGGCTCTGACAAGCTGTTTCACGGCAAACCGATCCTGACCAACAGCTCCTACGTGAACACCCAGATGCTGGAGATCCTCGTGCGCTGTGAGGTTTACTCCAAAGAGAAAGGCCTGACAGGCAGCTTCACCGGCGACAACACTGTCGCCGCCCTGAAGGCGAAAGGCTATACCGCGACGGACACGACCGGCTGGTATGTATTATCCGGTACTGCAACCTCCACCGCGATGGGATATTTCCAGATCAACAAGAGCCAGTCGAACGGCAACCAGATCTATATCTACGCTACCAATGAAATCACCTTCGACAGCGGCAGCACAATCAGCCTTAAGAAGACCACGCAGAACTCCTCCAGCGTCGCGGCGTGTATTCAGGACAATCCGCTTTATACGCTGCAGGGAGCCGTGTACGAGATCCACCAGGGCTCCGCTACCGGCACCGTGGTCGAAACGCTGACCACCAACGCCAACGGCGAAGCGGTCGGAACGAGGAAGTACACCCTCGGCACCAAGCTCTATGCCGTGGAGAAAACCGCGCCGTCCGGCTACCTGCTCAACACGACGCCCGTTGAGCTGACAGTTTCTTCCGGGAGCAACGTCTTTAACGTCGCCGACACCCCCACTTTCGACCCCAACAACCTTGTTATTACAAAAACTGGCAAAGAGGGTACACGGATCGAAGGAGCAGTCTTTAAGGTTGAGTTCTTCGCGTCCAACTGGGCTGACTCTTCCAAACTGCTGCGCACGTGGTATTTCCAGTCAAACGCTTCCGGTGTCGTGCGATTTACGGAGAACTTCTTAGCCTCGGGTTACGCGTCCGATCCTCTGTTCACGTTAAACGGCACTATTGTGGTTCCGCTTGGGTGCGTTTTGGTTACAGAAGTCGAGACTGCTTCCGGCTATCTTCTTCCGACAGGCAACGCAGCAAAAGTGTTTATGTTCATCCGGCAGGGTGGAACAAAAACCGCCCAGATGGGCAAGCCAGCCGGCGCCTACTGGGGCAACGGCTCCGCCGATCCTCTGAGTTCTGACAATCCGAAGGATATTTATCTAATCCAAAATGACGCGGACAAGACCAAATTGACCGCTGAAAACACGGAGGTATACGGCAAGCCCTTCACGCTGCAGAAAACTGATCCCTCGAATGTTCCGTTGTCCGGTGCGATCTTCAAGGTGGAGTATTTCAGCGCAGGCTGGTTCGATTCGACCAAGCTGGAGCGCACCTGGTATTTCCAAACCAACGCTAACGGATTCTTCACTTTGAGTCAGCAGTATTTGGCGAGTGGCTATACCTCCGACGAGTTATTCCCGACAAATCAGATCCCGGTCGGAATCATGCGGGTGCGGGAGGTCAAGGCCCCTGACGGATTCCAATTGGTGAGTTTTACCGGAATCTGGCGAATGAAGCAGCACGAGAGCGGATCCTCCGTCGTTGACAGCTACTGGGCTGCCGGCGACG
>JAEEKA010000088.1 GCA_016282135.1 Oscillospiraceae bacterium | reverse complement strand
GTTGGCGGCCCAGAAGAACACCATGGAGTCGGCGCGCATGACGGTCCGCTCCGGCGCGAAGTGGGTATCGTCCACGCCGCCGGTGACGGTCTCATCCAGAGCCCACATCACGGGATTGAAGAAGAAGTCCTCGTCGTGGACATCCTCGAAGGGGTTGGCCAGCCGGGGGATCTCCACGGTCTTGGTCTCGCCGCAGCGGGCACAGGTGAAGGTCTGCTGGCCGGGTGCCTGATGGTTAGGCTCCACGATCACAACGGGCTCACCCCAGTCGTGGCCAAGGGCCTCGGTCTCGTCGGCGGTGTAACTGTCATTGCAGCGGGAGCAGGTGTAGGTGGTGAAGCCGGCCTCGGTGCAGGTGGGCTCAGTCACAACAGCGGTGTAATCGTGGCCCAGAGGATCGGTCTCGTCAGCAGTATAAGTGTCGTTGCAGCGGGAGCAGGTGTAGGTGGTGAAGCCGCCCTCGGTACAGGTGGGCTCGGTCACAACAGCGGTGTAATCGTGGCCCAGAGGATCGGTCTCGTCAGCAGTATAAGTGTCGTTGCAGCGGGAGCAGGTATAGGTGGTGAAGCCGCCCTCGGTGCAGGTGGCAGAGGTAACGGTAGTCTGATAATCGTGGCCCAGTGCTTCCACGGTGCGAGTCTCAACGGTGTTGCAGCGGGTGCAGGTGCGGGTCTCCTCACCGGCCTCGGTGCAGGTGGGAGCAGAAGTCTGAGTCCAGTCGCCGAAGTTGTGGCCCAGAGCGGCGGTCTCGCTGTCGGTGTAGGTATCGTTGCAGCGGGAGCAGGTATGGGTGGTGTAACCGGCCTCGGTGCAGGTGGGCTCGGTCACAACCGCATTATAATCGTGGCCCAGGGCATCCAGCGTGTGGGTCTGCGTATAGCCGCAGAGGGTGCAGACGCGCTTCTCCTGACCGGCAGTGGTGCAGGTGGGCTCAGTCACGGTAGTCCAATCGCCAAAGACATGATCGCAGCCGGAGCCGTCCTTGGGAACGGTGGTGTAATACTTGGTGCCGGGCGCGGAAGCATACAGGGAGATAGGCTGCTGGCCCTGCTTGTAGCAGCGGAAGACGTTTGCCTGGTTGTTGTAGCGGAGGCTTCTCTCCGTGTACTTCACGCTGGTAATCTTCACACCGTCGCTGCCATAGGAGAAGGTCCAGCGGGCAGCATCGGCAGAATCTGAAGTGGCGGTATTAAGGCTGTTGCTGTTGCTGGTCAGAGCAAGCCAAACGTCAGGCTCCTTCATCTTGATGGAGTAGACGCCGCTGCTGACTTCCTCAACCACGAAGATGTAATCGTCGTCAATATTAGAAAGGCTTTCGCCGGTCAGAACGCCGCCAATCTCGCTCATTTCCGCCACAGCGGAGGAAATGGTGCTGCCGGTAACGTCGCCGGAAGCGTCCAGGACCTTCTCGCCCTGATAAGTGATGACGTACTCACCGGACCAGTTGTTCCGAGCGGAGGTCACCAGGTTGAATTCGCCTTCGCCGAAGCCTTCATCCGCGATGAAGTAGGAATACAGTGCATAGTAGGTAACGCTGGGATCGGTGACAGTCAGCTCAGTGCCTGCCTTCACGAAGGTGGGAACTTCGGTAACGTCATCCTCAATGGGAGCAGTCGTCCAGCCGCGGAAGGCATAGTTGTGCGCGTTGGCAGTGGGGGTTCCGGTGGGAGTCGGCAGGGTGATGGTATCGCCCACATAGCCGTTGAAGTTGTCGCAGCTCACGCCTTCGGGAACGTTGAAGACGACGGTGGCGGGAACTCTGGCGGCAAAGTTGATCTGGACGGTGCAGTCGGTTTCCGCGTTCACCTGGAAGACGTTGCCGTTCTGGGTGACGGTGCAGGTGCCTTCCAGAACTTCATAGCCGGCAACTTCATAGCCGGTGTTGGGGGTAGCGGTGATCTGACGGCCGGAAACCGCAACTGTGCCCCAAGCGTTGTTGTTGGAAACAGCGGAAATATTGAACTGGGTGAACAGGGTATAAGTGGAGGTGGGAACCTGAATGACGTCCACATTGCCGTGACCGGGATAGGGATCCTCGGAGGAAGCAACGATGGGGAACGCAACATGGTTCGCAACCGCCTGGCTGTAGGAGTAGGAGGAGTACGCAGGGTCCCAATCGCAGTTGGACTTTTCCTTCATGTAAGCACACGCTTCTGCCACGGTGTGATCCTGGCAGAAATAGGGCCAGAAGAAGCCTTCGTACTTGTAGTCGCCGGTGAAGGTGACGGACTGAGAGTAGCCATAGACAACCTCAGCGCCGTTGGCGCGGAAGGGGGCTTCCATACCTTCGGTAGCCATGCCAAGGCAGATGGCCATCCAGATAATGCTGTTGGGGGCGGTGCCGTTCATGTGATTGGCAATCGCGGTGCCGTCAACGGCCCAATCGCCGCCGCCCAGGCTGAAAGCGTGGTAGTAGGTGCCGAACTCGCCCTGCGCGGAAGACTTGTCCTCGGTGGTGAGGCCGGTACCGGTGGTCAGGCAGAGGTAGGAATCGTTCGCGCGGGAAGTGTAATCCGGGTTGCTCCAGGAGCCGTTGTCATAGTCAGTGGTGCCATGGGAGTCAAAAATCACGACGCCGCAAGTGGAAAGCGCAAGGCCCAGATTATTGACGTTGGCATCGTTGGTCTTGTAGGTGGTGCCGGTGCCGCCAGTGGCCTGGGCAACAGCATTGCAGCGATTCTCATACTGCGCGGTAAAGGAGCCGTCAATGCCGATGTAGGGCTGGAAAGCAGCAACATCCATAGATGCGGCAGAGCCGCCCTTGGGGTTGTAGTTCACGACTTCGGTGGCAGCAAAATCCTCAGCGTTTGCGCCCGGAATTCTGCCGGCCTCTCTCTTCGCACGGTAGCTGGGAGAATAGCCGTTGGGATCGCCGTTCTTGTCGACCCAGAAGAAGAAGTTGCCGTGACGCTCAAGCGTGCCGGGGACGTAGCTGGAGGAAGAAGTGACGGCATCAATGATCTCGTCAACAGCGTTGTTGTAAGTGGCTTCAAGTGTTTCTGCAGTGTTTGCCTTATTTCTTCTTGCAGCGTTTGCTTCGATCTCTGAGATCACGTCCCAGATATCGCGCTCTTTCTCCGCAGGGGCAGCGGCAATCGCCGTGGGCATAAGGGAGAGGAGCATTACGAGGGTTAAGAGAAGCGCGAGAAATCTTTTCATAGAACAACCTCCTTATTTTGGTTCTTCGAGCATTATAGCACAACATGTAGTAGAATTGCAATAGGTAGATAAAAATTTCTTAAAACTTTTGTGCAATTTGGACGATTATATTGAATATCGTGTGAACTCATTCAAAAACAGCAGAATTAAAATATCCAAAATAAAGGTTTACTTTTGCGGACGCTTCTGATATGATTATAGTGTTGGACATTTTGAGATAATTTCCAAAGATTCTCAGAGAAAGGCTGCGATTATTGACCCATGGAACAGAAAAACAAACAGAAAACAGAAAGCCGAAAACCGGACCATCCGCTGATTGCGATTCTCAAATTCTTTCCCCTGCTGCTCTTCGCGGGATTGGTCCTTTTCCTGAAATTTGATCTTTTGATGGCAGCGCCCCTTGCCACCTTTGCTGCTATCATTATATATATGTTGACCGCAAAGGTCCGCTTCGGCGACGCGTTTGAGCATGGCATGGAGGCCATGAAGAAGATCGCACTGATTTTCTTCATCCTGATGTTCGCCTATGCTGTGGCCGAGTGCTTTATGGCAACCGGCGTCGGCGCCTCCATGATTAATCTCGCGCTGAAGCTCGGCGTCACCGGTCAAAGCGTCGCCGCTGTATCTCTGATTGTAACCTGCCTGCTATCAGTGGCCACCGGCTCCTCCTGGGGCACCTTCGCAGCCTGCGCGCCGATCTTTCTCTGGCTGAGCCACATTGTCGGCGGAGACGCCGGCTTGACCGTTTGCGCCATTGCGGGCGGCTCCTGCTTCGGCGACAACATCGGAATGATCTCCGACGTGACCGTTCTGAGCTGCGGCATGCAGAACGTAAAAATCATCGACCGCGTCAAGCACCAGCTCTTCTGGTCTCTGGGCTGTCTGCTGGTGGCTTTGGTTGTGTTTTTTGTGGCCGGACTTGGACTTTCCCCTACCGCCGGGGATCCTTCGCAGATTTTTGAAACCATCCCCGACTCTGTCATGACTGCGCTGGAGCAGGAGCGGCCTTCTGCCGTAGACCTGCTGCACCAGGTTCGTGACGGTGTTCCATTCTACATGATTTTCCCCGTGGTCGTTGTGATAGGCATGAGCTTCCTCAACTGCCATACCCTGCTTTGCCTTGGGGCCGGCGTCCTCTCTTCCCTGCTGCTGGGCATTTTTGCAGGCACCATCTCCTTCCCTCAGTGGTTTGCTGAGTCCGGCCCGATCTTCACCGGCTTCAGCAGCGCCGGAGGCTGGGTCGTCGTGATGATGATGTGGGTGTCTGTTTTTGGCGGAATTATGAATGCCATGGACGCCTTTGCCCCCCTGAAACGAGTTGTGATCCGTATGTCCCGCAATATTCACCACCTGATGGGGTGGTGTTCTGTGCTCTGCCTGATCGGAAATGTCGCCCTTGCGGACGAATCCGCCCAGGTGGCTACCATGTCCCCGATCGTGCGGGATATCGTCGAAAACAACACGGAATGCGATACGGAGGCGGACGAGTATGGCCTCCGGGTCAAGCTGGCAACCTTTACGTCCTCCATGGGTATTTACGGCTCTGAGTTGATCCCCTGGCACTGCTTCCCCGTGTTCTTCGCAAGCATCGCCTCTGTTGTCTATCCCCTGGCGGCGGACGGGACCTATATTGACAACCGCTTTACGCCGATTGATATTATCAGCCGGAACTATACCAGCTTTATCATGATCGGCACGATCCTGATTCTTACCTTTACCGGATGGGATCGCTTTATCCCGAAATTCGGCCTTCCCAAGGGCGCCCGTCTGAAAAAGCAAGGCTAAATCTCAGCAGGAACAAGATTAACCTGTATTCTCGGTATTTTCTTTTCATTTTCGAAAAATAGGGCTTGACATTTTCGGATTTTTTGCTATAATAACGAAGCTGACTGCGAAACGCTGTTATAGCTCAGCCGGTAGAGCGCATCCTTGGTAAGGATGAGGTCCCCGGTTCAAATCCGGGTAACAGCTCCAAAAATCGCGCGTTTTCGAGAGAAAACGCGCGGTTTCTTCATTTTGTTCTGTGTTTTGTAAATGCTTGTTGCCTCCGAAAAAGTCTCTCTGTCCTCTGCCCGGCAGAGTAACAAGGCTTGCGTATTGAATCAATACGCTTTGCTTTTCTGGTTGAATCCGCAATTCTGTTGGAAAGCATAAGAATGGCGATTACGTTTGGAACTGCCATCAGTCCGTTGCAGATATTGGCGGCAGTCCAGATTCCCTGCACAGAGCAAAACGGCGCAAGGCCAATTGTAATTGCGTACAGAAGCAGATATATGTTTCGAATCCGGGTGGAACCGCCGGTCAAATCATCCAGGCAAGCAGTACCGTAGCAGCTCCAGCCGATTACCGTGGTAAAGGCAAACATTGAAAGAATCAGAAACACTATCAATTTGGAAACAAGACCTGGCAAGGGCAGACCCTTGGCAAAGGCGATCATCGTCGCGCCGACGCCTGCGCCGGAGCTTCCGGTGACAAGGATAGCGAGGCCGGTCAGGGTGCAGATCAGAAACGTGTCAAATACCGTTGCGGTCATGGAGATCAGCCCCTGCTCCACGGGGGTCACGCCTTCCGCCGAAGCAGCGGCAATGGGAGCTGTTCCAAGCCCCGCCTCATTGGAAAACACGCCGCGGCTGACGCCTGCCATGACTGCGCCAAGAAAACCCGCGCCAAAGCTCTCCGGGTCCAGTACACCGGCAAAAACAGAGCGAAGGGCGGAAGGCAGCTGATCTGCGTTTCGGATCAGAATCCAAAGACAGCAAAATAGATAGAACCCGCACATAAGCGGTACAACGCGAGCAGAAAATCGGCTGACCTGTTCAATGCCGCCAAACAGGAACCGAACTGCCAGAACAGAAAGGATGATTCCGGCGGCAATTCCGGCAGCCGGGACTGCCCCGCCCCAGGGAAGCCAAACAATATGGAGCCTGTGAGAAGCTTCAGAAACAAACGCAGTCAGACAGGAAGTCACGCTTCCAACCTGCACGAAGGTGCCGACGCCGCAGAGTCCGGCCAGTGCGCCAAATACAGAAAACGCTTTCCCAAGCACCCGAAATCCAGGGCCAAGTCCCATGGGGATATAGGCAAAGGGACCGCCGTACCATCTGCCTTCCGCAGACCGCTTGCGATAAGCAACCGCAAGCAAACCCTCCGCGAATTTTAATGACAGCCCGGTCAGGGCGCTGATTTCCATCCAGAGCAGCGCTCCCGGACCGCCCAGAGAGAGGGCTGTTGCGACGCCGACCATATTTCCCGTTCCGATGGTTGCGGAAAGAGACGTACACAGGGCGCCGAAGGCGCTGACGCCTCCGGTCCTTTTGTTTCCAGCACGAAGCACCAGCTGAATTGCCCTCGGAAGCATGCGGAGCGGATAAAACCGAAGACGAAAAAGCAGGTATAAGCCGGTTCCCAGAAGCAGTGTGAGAAGCGGCCATCCCCAGATTGCGCGTTCCAGCCGCAGCAGCAGGTTCTCCAAGCAGGTCCCCCCTATTTGAATCGAGCATTACCCCAAAAATGTCTTTCGGGAAAGAATATGAAATCCAAATCCCAATCATGAAAAAACTCTTGCGCATTTGTCTGCTTCATAATATAATGATATAATAGTATTGAAAATAGCGCATTCCAAATCAGGAGGAATCATCCATGCAATCAAAAACCGTGAAACAAATCCGCGCGTGTTTTCAGCCGGGAAAGCGGATCCATTTGGTCGGAATCGGCGGCGTGTCCATGCGGCCGCTTGCCATTGTACTCCGGGATCGCGGTATGGAAATCACCGGATCGGACATGAACGCTTCGGTCTCCACCGAAGAGCTGAAATCCCACGGAATTACTGTTTATATCGGACACAGCGCTGAAAACGTCCGGGGCGCGGACTGCGTGATCCGCACCGCAGCGGCCCATAATGATAATCCCGAAATCGCCGCCGCCAGAGCCGCGGGCATTCCGGTGTTTGAGCGGGCAGAGGCCTGGGGCGTGCTGATGCAGGAATATCCCAACGCGATCTGCGTCGCCGGGACCCACGGAAAAACCACTACTACCTCCATGATTACCCACATTTTTATGGAGGCCGGAAAGGACCCCACCGTGATGATCGGCGGCTTTCTTCCCCTGCTGCACGCAGGGCATCGGGTAGGCAACGGCGACACGATCATTGCGGAGAGCTGCGAATACTGCAACTCCTTCCACAACTTCTCCCCTACCGTCGCGGTAATCAATAACATTGAAGAGGACCATCTGGACTTTTTCAAGGATCTGGAGGAAATCAAGGCCTCTTTTCGATACTTTGCCCAATTGGTTCCGGAAAACGGAATGATCCTTGCGAACGGAGACGACAAGAATACCGCTGACGCCCTGCAGGGTCTCTCCTACCGGAGCTTCGGCCTGGGAAAGCAGAACGACGTCCACCCGGAAAACGTCTCTGCGGACTGGCGGAACTGCACCGTAATCTGTGACGGTCTTCCCTACTGTGAGCTCTCCCTTGGCGTTTTCGGAGAATACAATCTGGTCAACGCCATGGGCGCCTGCGCTGTGGCCCATGACATGGGCATCCCGGGTGAATGCGTTTCCCGGGCGCTTGCTGAATTCCACGGCGCGGGACGCCGCTTGGAATTCAAAGGACGCTGCAACGGGGCGGACGTCTATGATGATTACGCACACCACCCCCACGAGGTCAGCTCTCTGTTAAAGGCTGTTCGCTCCATGGGCTATGAGCGGGTGATCTTGGCCTTCCAGCCCCACACCTACACCCGGACAAAAGCCCTGTTTGACCTGTTCGTGGAGGTGCTCCAGGCCCCGGACGTGCTGGTGCTGTCGGAAATATACGCGGCGCGGGAGCGGAACACCGTCAACATCCATTCCAGCGACCTGGCAGCGAAAATTCCCGGCGCGGTTTGTTTCGATACGCTTCCGGAGGTTTCCGATTATCTGCGCTCCATCGCCAAGCCCGGCGACGTCATTCTGACCGTCGGCGCCGGTGACATCTACACGGTCAGCAAGACGATCTGCGATACGAAAGAATGAGGCGCTTTCATGAAATACACGCTCAATCACAGCAATTACGCGGATTTCCGTGTATTCGAAATCAACAAGCTGCCCCCCAGAAGCTACTTTATCCCCTTTCCGGACCGGTCTGCCGCTGATGCGGCAAAGCTTCTGGAGAAGCGTTATTGCTCTGCGAAGGTCCAATGCCTGAACGGATCCTGGGATTTTATATTTTTCCCCAGACCGGCGGAGCTTCCTGTGGAGATCGATACGGATCAGATTCAATTTGAACAGATGGACGTTCCGGCCTGCTGGCAGTTTCGATGGATCGATCGGCCCTTTTATTTGAACGTGCGCTATCAGTTTCCCTTTGATCCTCCGGCCATTCCGACAATGGACCCTGTTGGCCGGGTCTTCTCCTGGATCGGCGGAGATCAGGGCGTCAAGCCCCGGTGGAAGACGCCAAAGGACGAATACAACTTTGCCGGAATATATCGCCGTATGCTCTGCGTGGAGCCGGGGGAGAAGCAGTACGTGATCTCTTTCCTGGGCGTGGCGAGCTGCCTGGATCTGTATGTCAACGGACAGTTCGTGGGCTACTCCGAGGGAGCCCATAATACCGCGGAGTTTGATCTGACACAGTATCTGCACTCCGGTGAAAACGAGCTGCTGGTTCTGGTGCGCCGCTGGTGCACCGGAAGCTATCTGGAATGCCAGGATATGTTCCGCAACAACGGCATTTTTCGGGACGTTTTGCTTCGGGTCTCCGAGCCGAAAGACCTGTGGGATATCGATGCCAGGACGGAAAAACACGGCGATCTGTACGCGCTGACGCTTTCCGCTGAGGCCGCCGAGGGCACTGAGATTCGCTTCAGTCTGGAGGGAAACGGGCTGACTCGCACTGCCTCCGCAAGGGTCGTCAAGGGAAAAGCCGCGGTTTGCTTCAAGGATCTGGATGTGACGGAATGGAATGCCGAATACCCGACCCTATACAGCGTCTACTATGAGACGGATTCCTGCTGCGTCAGGGAGCGGCTTGGGTTTCGGACGGTTGAAATCCGGGGCGACGTGTTCCTGCTCAACGGCCGGAAGATTAAGCTGCACGGCGTCAACCATCACGACAGCTCCCCTGCCAACGGCTATACCATGACGCCGAAGGAAATCAGGCAGGATCTTCGTCTGTGCAAAAAATACAACATTGACACGATTCGGACCTCCCACTATCCCCCGGATCCTCTGCTGCTGGAGCTGGCCAACGAATTGGGCCTCTACATCATCGACGAAAACGACCTGGAAACCCACGGTACCTGGGCGCATCGCCTTCCGCCCAGCTATGATCTGATCTCCGACGATCCCAGTTGGGAGCCCCGATACCTTGACCGAATTTCCAGGCTCTACGGGCGGGATAAGCTCCGTGGCAGCACCTGTGTGATCCTGTGGTCACTGGGCAATGAATCCGGCGGCACCTGCAACACCGACGCCATGTATCGCTGGCTCAAGGAGCGGACTCCCCTGCCGATACACTATGAGTCTGTGATTCACTGCAAACGGACCTGCTACGACGTGGGCAGCGAAATGTACCCGGAGCCCGCCAAGGTTCTGGAGGTGGGAGAGCATTGCCGGAAGGAACAGCGCCTGAATGAGCGCCCCTACTTCCTCTGTGAGTACGCGCACGCCATGGGTGTAGGACCCGGCAACGCGGAAGCCTATTGGAAGATCATTTACGAACATGATAATCTGATGGGCGGCTGCGTCTGGGAAATGGTGGATCACGCCGTCCTGCACCCGGACGGCAGTTATACCTACGGCGGTGACCACGGGGAATGGGAACACGACGGAAACTTCTGCGTGGACGGCCTGTTCTACCCCGATCGTTCGCCCTCGACCGGAGCAAAGCTGATTCGTCACATCTACCGTCCCATCCGCGTACGGCACATTGCAGACGAAACATTTGAGATATTCAATACCACCGGATTTACGCCCGGGGAGCGATATGCTCTTCTGTTCTGCTGGAACGACGGAACAAGAACCATGCTGCGGCCCAAGGCTGCGCCGCTTTCTTCCATTCGGGTTCGGCTCCACACCGGAACGGCCACGGCAGAGGGGCGGATTTTGACGGTGTATGTCACAGACACACAAACAGGCAATACCGTCTCCACGGAACAGCTTGTTTTGGAAGAGCCGACGCTTCCGACGCCGAAAGCCACCGGGAAGCCTGTGGGACTTTGCTTCCCGAATGGGCAGTTCTGTCTGGAGCTTCCGGACGGACATAAGCTGATTGCCTCCGATCCCTTCACAATCCTGTGGCGGGCCGCCACTGACAACGACCGGGATCCCATGTCCCGGGACAGCATGCGGCACTGGTATGGGATGAAGGAGACCGTTCAGAATATCCGCACCTTGAATAACCGGATCGAAGTCAGGACCGTTCTGACCGGTTTGGAAGGGCAGTTTGAGCTTACAGACATTTATGAGGGGATTGCGGACGGAATTCTTGTCACAAGCCGCCTGCACTGCCTGCGGGGCAGTGGGACGATTCCTCGCTTCGGCAAGGCTTTCCGGCTGAATCGCCGGTTTGATGAGGTATGCTACCGGGGCAGAACCGGTGAGAGCTACTGCGACATGAAGGAGCAGTTCCCCATCAGCACCGTTTCCTGCAAGGTCGCAGATATGACGGAGCCCAACATCCGGCCCCAGGAAAGCGGCAACCGCTGTGACTGCAGCTGGGCTTCCGTCTCTGACGGCGCAGTTTCTGTTCGATTTGAGGCTGTTGACCGGCCCTTTGAGCTGGGGATCAAGCCCTATTCAGATAAGGCCCTGCTGCGGATGCGGCACCGGGAAGACGAGGTCCGAACCGGCACTTACGTCACGATTCAGGCCTTCCAGCAGGGCATCGGCACCGGCTCCTGTGGGCCTCGTACCGCCCCGGAGTTCAGCTACCCTGTAACTGAAGATTACCTTTTACGATTCCTTATTCGTGTGGAAAAGATTTGACAGGAAAAGCCTCCGTCAACCCTGACGGAGGCTTTTTCAGTACACAAGTATACGTCTCGCTCAGCACGGAATCTTCCAGAAAGCGGTCTGGTTGTCCCCTTTTGGGACAAATTCAAAGCCGAGGGATTGATAGAGGCGGATCGCGGGATCATTATCCGCGTCCACAAACAACAGCATTCCATTAGGACGGTTCTCGGCAAGCGCCTTTGCCATCAGCTTTCTGCCCCATCCACGCTGTCTGGACGCTTCCCTGACCAGAAGGTCGTAGACCTCATTCTCCTCAAATTTATGGGTCACGTCCACATACCCAGCCACGTGTCCGTCCTCGATAGCCAGAAAAACGCGGAATCGGTCTGTGGCCCGGTAAACCTTTTCTCCGGTCCAATAGACGTCCTTGCTGTGCATGGCACAGTATTCCGAAAGGTATCCCTCGGAAAGCGGCACGATGCCCAGGGTATCATGTTCCTGTATATAATCGTCCAAATTCATTCTGCGCTGCACCGGGTCGAAGGCCGCGTTCCGATCTTCCAGAAGCTTTTTCAGCAGCTCGTTGCGGGGATTGAATACGAAATCCGCCTGGAACCCCGGATAACAGGCCCGCAGAAAATTCAGAATTTCCCGATAGGCAGCAGACGACCGGGACAGGCCCACAATCATCTCCAGATAGCGTTCCTCTGGCAGCACCAGGAACACAAACAGGCCGGTAATCTGGTCGCCGTCATAGACGCCAAGGACCAGATCACTCTGTTTCTCTATCGCGTTACACAGATTGAGTTGTATCTGCTCCTCCGTAAGAAGATGCGGATCGGAATAATCCGGGTCCTGGTTAAGGTCTGCAAGAAAAGGCGCAACCCAGTCAAGCGCATGAAGAATGCGTATCATAGTACGACTCCTTTTTCTGTCTATTTCACAGCCGCTTCCGCAAAGGCCCGGAAAAGAACCGTTCCAGGCCCCTTGGCAGGATCGAAGAACTCCGGGTGCCACTGGACAGCCCAGAGAAAGGGATGATCGGGGTGGAAAACGGCTTCGATGAGGCCGTCGTCAGCAATGGCCATAGGCTCCAGGCCGGGGGCCAGCGTTTTAATTCCCTGATGGTGACAGGAGTTGACCCCGAGCGTTTTCGATGCGTATAGGGCCTCCAGCGGACCGGAGAGCGTCACCGGATGCTCTGCCCGATCGTAGGGTCGCTCCATGCGGTGATTCCGACTGTCCGGGCGTTGACTGGGCAAGTCCTGCCAAAGCGTTCCGCCCAAGGCGGCGTTGATTAGCTGCAGGCCGCGGCAAATGCCAAGAATTGGTTTATTTCGCTTGATTGCAGATTGCAGAAGAGCTGCCTCCAGTTGATCCCGAGCGAGGCATAATTCCCCGCAGCAGTCCAGAACCTCTTCCCCATAAAGGGCCGGGTCCACGTCCTGCCCGCCGGTAAAGAGAAGGCCGTCACAGAGCTCCAACAGCTGTTCGCAGTGCTCCGCGCCGTCCAACGGCAGCATCACAGGCAGGGCTCCCGCATGCTCCAAGCCCTGAAAATAGGCGGGAAGCATCCAGTAGGAATCCTTCTCCCTGTCATAGAGGGGCAGTACGCCGATGATGGGCTTTTTCATGCTTCAGTTCTCCCCTGCCTCGGGCTCCAGCACGTATGCGTTTACGATCTCGCCGAAATAGGTCACGTGAGCGTCCCGGTTGGAGCCGGAGAAGCTGCTTTCCTTTTCCTGTGGATAGTATCGAGAGGCAAGCTCTTCCGGCAGCAGGCCGGGGTCCTGAACCTGGCGATAAATGATTTTGCACTCCATTGTCACCGGGAATTCCCGAATGGCAGGAACGGTGACGCTTTCGCCGGGGACGGTGTGCAGGCCGCAGGCGGCAAGCTTATCCATATCTCTGCCGCTCTTGCCGCCGCAGACCGCGATAGCGTCTTTATCCGGGTCACCGAGGGGGATATTGACTGTGAATTCCGGGTTCTGATCCAGCAGATCCCTGGTAAAACGGCCGGTGCGGACGTAGGCAGCAAAAACAGGGCGACCCCAGTTGACGCCCACGGTTCCCCAGCCGATCACCATGGAATTCACCTTGTCTCCAGCGGCGGAGGTCAGTAAAATGCCCTTGGGCAGCGTTTCCGCCGCCAGAGCGGCGCATTCGGACAAACTCAGTTTGCGGCGAATCATAGAAATTCCTCCCAATTATATGATGGAATCATTTTATCAAAATCGACGAAGGATTGCAACAGAAATCGGTCACTGCATCTGGCTTTTCCAGAGCTTGTCCTCCCGGTAGATCAAATTGCCGTAGCCGCCGTCCACCCGATCCAGGGAGTGGGGCTTTCGGGCCTTGGCGGTGAAGCCAACGTAACCCCGCAGGTCATAAGGAATCCGGTCGGTATTCCCTTCCAGAACCTCATTGCAGACCTGGATCACCGCGTCAAAAATCGCAAACGGCAGTTCCCCGTTGCCGTGACCCTCCAAAATCCGGTCCACACGTCCCTCCAGCAGGCCCTTTAACCGAATCAGGCCGTCCCGGAATTCCTCCACGGAAGTCGATTCCCGGCCCAGCAGGAAGCTGGCCCGGCTCACGGCGTCGCCGGAAAAGAGCATGCGGTCCTCCCGGTCCAAAATCACAAGATTCCCCCGGGTGTGCCCAGGGCAGGAAAAGGCCTCCAGAGTGATACCGCCCAGGTCGAAGACGTCGCCCTCCCGCAGGGGGCGAAAATGGCTGAACGGCGCAGGCGTCAGCAGGTCGTCCGGGGTGACGTTGACCGCGTCCCGGGATATCTTCAGCCCCCAGAGCCGGTAGTCCCGGTCCGTCTGGCGGGTGTAGACCTCTTCCTCCTCCGGGTTCAGATAGACCTCGTCAAATTCCACTGCCCCCATGGCGTGGTCCTGGTGGCCGTGAGTCAACAGGACGATCAGCGGCTTGTCCCCGTTGACCTTGTCCACCTCGGCCTTGAGAGAGCCGAAGCCGCAGCCGGTGTCGATCAGCGCTGAACGCTCCGTGCCACGGACCAGATACATCCGCTCATGGAAGCGGCCCAAGAATCCCGTAATATGCTCGTTGATGGGATATACGTCAAAATGTACCATGTTTTCATCCTATGAGACGCCCCCCGGCCATTGGCCGGAGGGCGTTTGTTCTTTCGTGTCATTCTGAGCGAAGCGAAGAATCCGCTTCCCCCGTCCTCGGGTCACCGCTCAAAACCAGGAAGCAGGCGGACAAGCAATGCTTGTCCCTACGGGCGTTGACGCACGCGCAGGGGCCGGTGCGTGTCGCGGACGGCAGAGTGCCGTCCCTACGCTCCCTGATCCTTGATCCCTGATCCCTGATTACTCGTTGGGATAGGTCTCCAGGAAGGCGTGGAAGTGACGCATGGGCAGGTTCTTGCCCTTGACGATGCGGACGTTGGGGATGGACTCCCGGTCCTCGTAGAGAGCCTTGACCGCAGCGATGACGTAATCCATGTGCTCCTGGCTGAACATGCTGCGGTTGATTGCAAAGCGGACCACGTTGCAGACCTCTTCCTGCTGCTCGGGGGTCTTGAGGTCGTACTCCATGGAGTAGTCGCCCAGCTCCGCGGTACGGATGCCGTAGCGCCGAATCAACTCGATAGAGAAGCCCTGTCCGGCAAACTTCTCATGGTCGCGCTTGCCGTCGAAGAACTCCGTCATGTTGATGTAGACGCCGTGGCCGCCGGCGGGCAGGATGACGCCCTTGACACCGGCCTTGTAGAGACCCTGGGCCAGGTATTCGCACTGCTGCACGCGGGCTTCCTGATAGTTGAAGTTGCACTCCTCATAGAGGCCCGCGGCCAGGGCCATAATGTCACGGCCGGACATGCCGCCGTAGGAGTCGTTGCCGTAGCAGGAAATCTGCTTGACCTTGAGCAGGACGCCCACGTCGGTCTTGACGGTGCCGTCGGGGTTGAAGTCGGAGAACTTTCTCCAGAAGCGGCCCTTGTCCCGGAAGGCCAGCATGCCGCCCATATTGGCGTGGCCGTTCTTCTTGGCGGACATGGTGAAGCCGTCGCAGTAGGAGAACATCTCGGTAGCGATTTCAGCAATGGACTTATCGGCATAACCCTCTTCGTTGACCTTGATGAAGTAGCAGTTCTCCGCCCAGCGGGCCACGTCGAACATGAAGGGGATGTCGTACTTCTCAGCGATCTTGGCGGTCTCCCGGATGGACTTCATGGACACAGCCTGGCCGCAAACGGTGTTGTTGGTGATGGTGGTATAAATCAGGGGGACGTTCTCGGGACCGACGGTCTGAATCAGCTCCTCCAGCTTCTTCACGTCCATATCGCCCTTAAACGGGTTCTTCTCGTACTTGCCGCCTTCGGGGACTTCGTAGAGCAGCTCCTTGTTGTAGAGGTTGCGGGGGATGGAGCCCATCTGCTTGATGTTGCCCTCGGTGGTGTCAAAGTGGCCGTTGGAGGGGATGGTGAAGACCTTGCCGGGATGCCGGGCGCCCATGATCTTCTTGACCATCTCGAACAGAACGGATTCGGCCGCTCTTCCCTGCTGGATCAGGAAAGCGTTGGGGCGTTCCAGCTGCGCCGCGCCGCCGTTGAAGAGGCCGCCCTCATACTCGCAGAGGTAGAGCTCGTTCATCAGCTTTTCGATGTCCTTGCAGTCGGTGCGGATGAGGTCGATGGACTTCTTCCAATTTTTCTCGCCGCCGCGCTCAAAGATGTCGCGGAAGGCCTCCAGCAGGACGTAGTAGCCCTTGTTGCGGCCATAGGACTCGTCGCCCAGGAACATGGTGGACCACTGAACGTCGGTCATGGCGGTGGTGCCGGAGTCGGAGAGCATATCAATGGTCAGCATGCCGGCAGGGAAAGCAAATTCGTTATAATGAGTGGCCTTCAGGGCCCGTTCCCGCTGCTCCACGGTGACCTCGGGGATGTTGCGGGTGACGTAGGTAAAGCTGCGCGGGGTCTTGACATTCAGGGGATACTCATTGCTCATCATTAATTCCTCCATGAGGTAAAAATGTAAATGTAAGAGGTAAGGGATAAGAAGTAAAAGGTAAGAATTAAGAGGTAAATGAAACGATAACCGATCTAATTCTTACTTCTTCCCTCTTCCCTGTCTACAGTCCGTAGGATTCCGCCAGCTTCTTGAAGCTGGGCAGGCTGCGCTGAATCATGGCCGGGCTGACACAGGTGCTGAATCGGACAAAACCCGGGCAGCCAAAGCCGTCACAGGGTACGCCCAGGATGTTCAGTTCCTTGGCGCGGTCGGAGAAGCCCTCGGAATTGCCATCGGGAGCGGCGACCATCATGTAGAAAGCGCCTTGGGGCTTGACACAGCGGAAACCCAACTTGGTCAGTTCCGCGTAAAGAGTTTTCCGGTTATTGTCGTAGGTGGCAAGATCCGGGCGCAGATGGGTATTCCGGGCCACGACACGCTGCCACAGAGAGGGGGCACAGACATGGCCCAGGGCACGGGCCGCACCGGCAATGGCCGCATAGACTGCCTCGCTGTCCTCACAGCAATCCGGCACGCAGACGTAACCGATACGCTCACCGGGCATGGACAGAATCTTGGAATAAGAGTAGCAGATGATGGTATTGGGATAGATGGCGGGAATATAGGCGGCATCCAGTCCGTCATAGGTCAGTTCCCGGTAGGGCTCGTCGGAGAAGATGTAAATGGGATGGCCGATCTCCTTGCTTTTCCGGGTCAGCAGCTCCGCCAGGGTCTTCAGGGTCTCGACGCTGTAGATGACGCCGGAGGGGTTGTTGGGAGAGTTGACGATGATGGCCTGGGTATTCACGGAAATCCGCTTCTCCAGCTCGTCAAAGCGGATCTGGAAGTGCTCCGTATCGGGAGGAACCACCACGCACTTCGCGCCGGTGGAGGCGCAATAGGCGGGATACTCGGAGAAATACGGCGCAATCAGCAGAAACTCCGCGTTCTCCACGGCCAGGGCCTGCATACAGGAGGTCATGGCAGGGGCCGCGCCGCAGGTGAAGAAGATGTTTTCCGGGCGAATCTTCGTACCGGTGCGCTTGGTAAGGTCAGCCGCGATTGCTTCCCGGGCCTCGGCGCAGCCGCCGGCCGGCGTATAACCGTGCAGCGCAATGGGATCCATCGTCAAAAGCTCGCGTACGGTGTCGGCCACAGCCTCAGGGGCGGGGACGGAGGGATTGCCGATGGAAAAATCAAACACGTTTTCCTTGCCGACCTTGGCGGCCTGCTCCATGCCGTACTCAAACAGAACACGAATGCGGCTCTTGGCAATACCCATCTGATGGAATTTTTCTACGACCATTAAAGTTCCTTCCTTTCCGGTAAATGATAAATATTTGCACATTCCTGTCCATTTAGGATTCGAAGACCGCCCTGGGCCAGGGCTTCCATTTCGTTTTCCCCGGGCATAACCACCACGGGGGCCAGGAACCCGGCGTATTCGGTGATGCGGTCCGTCAGCAGCTTGGAATAAGCCAGTCCGCCGGTGAGGATGATGGCGTCACAGTGGCCTTTCAGGGAAACGGAGAGCAGGCCGATGGTCTTGGCGATCTGATAGGCCTGGGCCTGGTAGATCATGTCCGCCTTCTCGTCGCCGTTTTGAATCATCTTCTCAATCTCCCGGGCGTCGCTGGTGCCCAGGTAGGCGTACATGCCGCCCTTGCCCCGGATCTTTTTGTCCATCTCCGCCTTGGTGTACTTGCCGGAGTAGCAGAGCTTTACCAGCGCAAGAGACGGGAAGCAGCCGGCGCGCTCCGGGGAGAACTGTCCGTCGTCGTCGCCTACGGAATCGATCATGACCCCGTGCTGATGGACGCTGGCAGAGGTGCCGCCCCCCAGATGAAACACGATCAAATTCAGATCCTCGTATTTTTTCCCGATGGATTCCGCGTAGCGGATTGCCTGGGCATGACTGTTCAGGACGTGACTGAAAGAAGCCCGCTGAATCTCCGGCATACCGGTGATCCGCGCCACGGGGCTCAATTCGCCGGAGGTAACGGCGTCATAGATGTAGGCGGGAATGTGATACTTCGAGGCAATAGCCCGGGCCAGCAGGCCCCCCAGATTGGAGGCGTGAGGCTGGCTGTAGTCGTGGTTGACCAGAGCTTCGCAGAGCTCGTCGTTGACCTCGTAGCCGCCCATTTTGAGACCGAATACCAGACCGCCTCGCCCGATTACCGCGGAGAGCTCCCCGCCCTTGACGCCGTTCTGCGCCATGAAATCCTGAATCAATGCCAGACGGAAGGGCACCTGATCCCCAATCTTCTCAAAGGCCAGCAGCTCCTCGGGCTTGTGGCCGATGCTGGTTTGCAGGACCTTCTGCTCCCCGTCATAGAGGGCCAGCTTGGTGCTGGTGGAGCCGGGGTTGATGATGAGTTGTTTTTGGGACATAGTAACTCCTTTTATGTATGGGCGGCTCTCTGAAAATTCGGAGCTCCGTGTCATCTCGTGGGCACGGGGCGTCGAGGGCGCCGCCCCCTACAGGTTTTGCAGGGCGGCCTGACCCCAGGCCGCCGCGCACAGACCTGGGAGAACGGCGGCCGGAAGTCTGGCCGCCCTGCGGGTTATCGGCAGATAGCGGCGCAGGCCATGAGAGAATAGTACTTCTCCTCAAAGCTGGCACTGCGGGAATTGAGGGCAATGGGGCACTTGGCGCCGGTTACAACGCCAACCATGCGAGCGCCGGCATAAAGCAGCAGGCCCTTTACAAAAATATTGCCCACCGCCATATAAGGGACAAGCAGGATGTCCGTGTTGCCGCTGACAGGGCTGTCGTACTTCTTGATCTCGCAGGAGGCCCGGTCCATGGCAAGGTCCAAGGAAATGGGGCCTTCCACATAGCAGTCACCGAACTCACCGGCCAGGGCAGCTTCCTTTAAGGCAGCGGCGTCCACCGTCTCAATAATCTTGGGACTGACGGTTTCGGCGGCGCAGACGGCGGCCACCAGAGGCCTGTCATAGCCCAGGCTCCGGAAGGCCTCCACGGCGTTCTTCACAATACCCTTCTTCTGCTCCAGGTCCGGATGGGGCACCATGCCGCCGTCGGCAACGCCCAGCAGCTTGTGGTAGCCGGGAATCTCGATAAAGGCGGTGTGGGAAATGATCCCGCCGGTACCAATGCCGGTCTGCTTATTCACCACCGCTTTCAGGATGGTGGAGGTCTGCATATAGCCCTTCTGGAGGAAATCGGCCTTGTCCTCCCGAATCAGCTCCACGGCAAGCCGGGCGGCGTCCTCGTCGGTCTCGGCGTCCACGATGGTCTCGGGGGCGATCTCATGACCAAGCTCCCGGCCAATCCGCAGAATTTCCTCCCGATGGCCTACCAGAACGTATTTCAGGATACCCTCGGAGGCCGCGTGGAGCACGGCCTCCAGGGTATGGGCGTCATGGGCGCAGGCCACAGCCACGGTTCTGGGCTCTCCTGCCCCCACCAGCTCCCGCAGCGCGTTAAAATCTCTCAGCATAGTCTTCCCTCTCAGGCCTTGACCGCGTCATGACCGGCACGATAGGCGTTCAGGTTCAGCTCCTTGAACTTGGGGGGAACGGTGGAAGCAATCACGTCTTCCCAGTCCACCACGTCGTCCATGCCCAGGGCCTTGACCATGGAGCCGAAGAGAACGATGTTCATGCACTTGGCGCTGCCAATGGACTCGGCAATCTCGCCGGCCTTGAGCACGTGGCAGGTGAAGTTCTTCTGCATGGCCTCAATGCAGCCTTCCGGATACTCCGCAAGGCCTGCGGCAATGCTGGAGGAAGCCATTTCGTAGTCGTTGATGACAGCGATGCCGTTGGGCTTCAGATAATCGGCATAGCGGACCGCTTCCATTTTCTCGAATGCGACGATGATGTCTGCGGCGCCCTTGCCGATGACGGGAGAATTGACCTTCTCACCCCAGTGAACCTGGGTGGAGACAGAGCCGCCGCGCTGGCTCATGCCGTGAACCTCGGACATCTTGACGTCATAACCGGCCCGCATGAGACCGTTGACCAATACCTTCGCGGTGAGGATAGCGCCCTGGCCGCCAACGCCGACCAGCAGCGCGCTTTTCGTTTTCGTCATGGCTTATTTCTCCTCTCTGGTGATGGCGCCCATCGGGCAAACCTGCGCGCAGACGGTGCAGCCGACGCACTGGTTATGATCGATCCGGGCCTTCTTGTTTTCCACGAGAACGGCGGGGCAGCCCACACCCAGGCAGCGCTTGCAGCCGATGCACTTCTCGGTGTCAACCACGCACTTGCCGATGTCGTGCTTGATGCGCTTGATCAGCAGGCAGGGACGGCGGGCAATGATTGCCGCGGGAACCTGGGATGCCAGGGCATCCTGAATGGCCTGCTCCATGGCTTTCAGATCCTGCGGGTCCACGATGATCACGTTCTTGTAGCCGTAGGCGGTGAGAATATCTTCAATTTTCAGGGCCTCGGCAATCTCCCCCTGCAGGTTGAAGCCGGTGCCGGGATTGTCCTGATGGCCGGTCATGCCGGTGATGGAGTTGTCCAGAACCACGGGGATCAGGTTGCCCTTGTTGTAGATGATCTCGGCGGCGCCGGTCATGCCGCTGTGGAAGAAGGTGGAGTCGCCCAGGACGCCGAAAACCTTCTTGTCCGTGACGCCGGCAGCCTCAAAGGCCTTGGCCATACCCATGGCAACGGAGAAGCCGCCGCCCATGCAGACCACGCTGTCCAGCGCGTTCAGGGGCGCGGAGCCGCCCAGGGTGTAGCAGCCGATATCGCCGGCAATGACAAAGTCCTTGTGCTTGGACATGGTGTAGAAGAAGCCTCTGTGCGGGCAGCCGGGGCAAAGTGCGGGGGGACGGGAAACCGCCTGCACGCCCACGTCGGTCACGGGGGCGGCCTCGCCGAAAATACGCTCCCGGACGATCTGCGGATTGAGCTCGTACAGCTTGCCGATCAGGTCCTTGCCCTGGCAGGGAATGCCGGCGGCCTTGATCTGGTCCTCCATGAAGCCGTCCAGCTCTTCGATGACGTAGAGCTTTTCCACCTTGGAGGCAAATTCCCGAATCAGGTCCATGGGCATGGGGTTCGTCAGGCCCAGCTTCAGGAAAGAGGTGCCCTCCGGGAAGGCGTCCTTGGCATAGTAGTACGCAATAGAAGCTGTCACGACGCCGATCTTGCCGTCGCCCAGCTCCATCTTGTTCAGCGGCGAAGTCTTGCCGTAGGCCTCAAGCTTCTTGAGATTTTCCTCCAGCTTGGGGTGATTGCGGTAGGCGTTGGCAGGCGCGGAGATGTACTTGCGGGTGTTGCGCACATAGGCGGGAACCTCACGCTCCACGCGCTCGCCAAAGGTCACAATGCTCTTGGAGTGCGCCACGCGGGTGGTGGTGCGGAACATGACGGGCATGTCGAACTGCTCGGAAATCTCATAGGCGGCCTTCATGAAGTCCAGGCACTCCTGGGAGTCAGAGGGCTCCACCATGGCGATCTTGGCAGACTTGGCATAGTAGCGGTTGTCCTGCTCGTTCTGAGAGGAATGCATGCTGGGGTCATCGGCAGAAACGATGACAAAGCCGCCGCTGACACCGTTGTAGGCTGCGGTGAAAATGGGGTCGGCTGCCACGTTGACACCAACGTGCTTCATGGCGCAAAGGCTTCGCACACCGGCGATGCTTGCGCCGTATGCGACTTCTGTGGCGACCTTCTCGTTGGGCGCCCACTCGCAGTAGAGCGCGTCCTTATACTTGGGAAGGTTCTCGAAGATCTCGGTGCTGGGTGTTCCGGGGTAGGCGGAGCAGACCTTGACGCCGGCTTCATAGGCGCCTCTGGCAATGGCCTCATTGCCGGAAAGCAGTTGTCGATCCAATGTTAATGACCACCTTTCTGAATTATATGCATGATTTGCAGTATACGAAACGAAGAATTGTAGATTACGAACAAAAATATTATAAAATAATACTTGCAAACTGTAAAGATTAAACTTATAATAGCAGTATTAGATTTACTTATTTTATTGGCCAATTTTGCCCGATTAGAGGTTTTACTTATGACAATCCAACAGGTCTTATACGTTCTTGAAATCGCGTCCAGATCCAGCGTCTCCCAGGCGGCGCAGAAGCTCTATCTTTCCCAGTCCGCCCTATCCCAGCAGCTTCGGCGGCTGGAAGAGGAGCTTGGCTATTCCCTGTTTGCCCGCACGGCCAACGGGCTGCAGCTGACGCCGGAGGGACAGCGTTTTTGCGACCAGGCCGCTCCGGTGGCAGATCGGTGGAGCGAGTTCTGCAAATCTGTACAAAAACGGCACAAGAGCGAACAGCTTCGGCTCCGGCTGGGCATTGGTTCCCGGGTGTATTCCAACGATCTGTTCTCGAATGTGATTGAATATTTTGACGCTCGGCCGGAAATCGAAGTCACGTTCTTTACGGAGGCCGGCGTTGACGTGGTGGAAGCTCTGCGCAAGGGCGAGTTGGATCTCGCGCTGGACCGGCTTCCCCTGGACGACGCGATCCCGGACAGCGGCGATCTCTACGCCTCTCCGCTGATTCGGGAGCGGCAGTGTGTGCTGATGGGGGCCCGGGACCCGCTGACCAAGCGCTCCGCGCTGTCCATCAAAGATTTACAGGGCTGTACGATGATCTCCGGTCTGGAGGACTCCGCCGAAGACCGCTCCATGCGTTCGGCCATCCGAAAGCACCACATCACCGTCAACCGGATCTATCGTTCCGACGGCATTGAGACCAGTATGCGGCTGGTGCGGGAGGGAAAAGGCCTCTCCTTCGGCCCCGCCTCCTTCGCGGACTATTTCCGGGTCTCGGCAATTCCCCTGGAGCCGGAAACCTGGGTCAGTTTGCAGTTTATCTGCCTGCAAAGCAACCTGAAACGGCCGGAAATCAAGCGTTTTCGGGATTATCTGATTGATCTCTGCAAAGAGCGGGCGAACCCGTAAAAGCGTTCTTTTTCGATCTGGACTGGAGAGTGGATCAACGATGAACTACCAAATCATTGAGGTCAAGGAACAGCTTCTTGCCGACAATGACAGAACTGCGGCGTCAACCCGAAGGCAATTGTCGGAAAGCGGCGTGTTCCTGGTCAATCTTATGGGCTCGCCTGGTGCCGGGAAGACCTCTTCCCTGTTACAGCTGATCAGTCGGCTCAAGGACGAGCTTCGCGTCGGCGTCATGGAAGCAGACGTTGACTCCGACGTGGACGCCAAAGCGGTTTCCGCCGCCGGCGCAAAGGTCATACAGCTCCACACCGGCGGTCTGTGTCACATGGACGCGGGAATGACTGCCCAGGGCTTAGAGGCCCTCGGCCTGAATCTCCCCGGCTCGCAGGGGATTGGGACCAGCCGTGAGACCGGTGGAGGGGGTGCTTCCGACTTTGATTTAATCTTCCTGGAAAACGTGGGAAACCTGGTCTGCCCCGCCGAATTTGACGTTGGGGCAGATCTGCGGATGATGATTCTCTCCGTCCCGGAGGGAGACGACAAACCGCTGAAATATCCCCTGATGTTTACGGTCAGCGACGTTATGCTGGTGAACAAAATTGACACGACCCCGATCTTTGACTTTGATCTGGAAGCCGCCTCCCGCAGGGCTCTCGCTCTGAACCCAAAGCTCAAAATCTATCCCGTGTCGGCAAAGACGGGGGAAGGCTTTGACGCGATTGCGGACCTGATTCTGGCGCTGTGCCGGAAACGGAGGCCGAAAAGATGAAAACGATTCAGCTGAACGCCACCGTAACTGCCTCCAACCGGCGGGACGCGGACGCGCTTCGCGCGCAAATGCGGGAAACCGGAAGCTTACTGATTAACGTGATGAGCAGCCCCGGGGCCGGAAAGACCACCCTGCTGTCCCGCCTGATTCAGGATCTGCGGGATGTGAAAATTGCCGTGATGGAGGCCGACATCGCCTCTGACGTTGACGCGAAACGGATCGAGGAACTTGGCGCAGCATCCATCCAGGTTCATACCTCCGGCATGTGCCACATGGACGCCGGCATGACCGCCGCCGCCCTGGAGGCGCTGGGGCAAAAGCTTCCCTGCTCGCAGGGGAGGGGGACCGGCCGTGAGGCTGGCGGAGGGTTCTGTTCCGCTTTTGATTTAATTTTTCTGGAGAACGTAGGAAATCTCATCTGTCCTGCGGAATATGACACCGGCGCGGGAATCAACGTCATGCTGCTCTCCGTCCCGGAGGGCGACGACAAGCCGCTGAAATATCCGTTGATGTTTCGGCAAAGCGACGCGCTGGTCATTACAAAAATCGATTCCCTGGATTATTTCGATTTTGACCTTGGCAAATGTGAATCCCGTGCCCGGAAGCTCCATCCGGAAATCAAAATCTTCCCGGTCAGCGCGAAAACCGGGGCAGGAATGGAAGCATTGGAGCGCTGGATCAGAAGCAGTCTGACCGAATGGAAGCAAATCTGACGAAAAGGAGCGATTGTGCGATGAAGGAACAAAAAAACCGCATGGTAAACAAGCAGGATTTCCGAATGAATCCCAAATACAAGCCTGCCGACCCGGAAAAGGCCAAGCTGATTTTGAAGCTGGGCTCCATGATCACAGACCGCTACCTGGTCAAATACACGAAAACCATGAAATATGACGACCCGGAATATTGGGCGCTGGACGAAGTCCTGACCAAGGAGGAAGCCCAATTTCTGCTCAACTTCAAGAAAACCCGGGTCCCCTATGACGTGGAAACGCTGGCGCAAATGAACGGCATGTCCGTGGCTGACTGTCAGAAGATGATCGACCATCTCTGCTGGGTCGGTATGATCGAAATGACCCGGGAGGGAAAGGATAAGAAAAAGCACTACAACGTGCCCATCTTCGTTCCCGGTTCCGCCGAGTTCATGATGATGAACGACGAGCTCACCGCCCAGCATCCCAATCTCGCCACCTTTTTCAATTTGATGACCCAAATGCCGCTGGAAGGCGTCACGCCCATGATTCCCCCCGGCGGCGCGGGCGTCGGCATGCACGTTATCCCTGTGGAAAAGGCCATCGAGCACGTAAACAGGACTGCTTCCGTGGAACACATTTCCCACTGGCTGAAAAAGTACGACAAATATTCGGTAGGTCAATGTACCTGCCGCAAGCAGCAGACCATGCGGGGCGAGGGCTCCGGCGAAATCAACGGCGAGTTCTGCATGGGCGTGGGCGATATGGCCGAGTACTGCGTGGATCGGGGCATGGGCCGTTATATCAGCTACGACGAGGCGTTGGAAATTCTGGAGCGGGCGGAGCGTCACGGCTTTGTCCATCAGATCACCAACATCGACGGCGAGGACAAGATCGTTGCCATCTGCAACTGTGCGCCCGGCGTCTGCAACGCCCTGCGGACCTCCCAGCTCTACAACACCCCCAACATGTCCCGGTCCGCATACCGGGCTCACGTGGAAACGGAAAAATGCGTGGCCTGCGGCAAGTGTGTGGAGGTCTGTCCCGTGGGCGCCGCCAAGCTGGGTCAGAAGCTCTGCACCAAGGACGGCGAAGTGAAGTACCCCCTTTCCGAGCTTCCCGACGCCAAAAAGTGGACGGCGGACAACTGGAATATCCATTACCGGGAGGACGCCAAAATCAACTGCTACGACACCGGAACCGCTCCCTGCAAAACTGCCTGCCCCGCCCACATTGCCGTTCAGGGCTACTTGAAAATGGCCAGGGAAGGCCGTTATATGGAGGCCCTGAAGCTGATCAAGCAGGACAATCCTCTGCCTGCCGTCTGCGGCGCGGTCTGCAACCGCCGCTGTGAGGACGCCTGTACCCGAGGCACCATTGACCAGCCCATCGCCATCGACGAGGTCAAGAAGTTCATTTCCGCCCTGGAGCTGAAGCAGGAACAGCGCTTCATTCCCATCTGCGAAAAGGACGACGGCGGCATGTGGGGACCGGATTATAAAATGGCGATCATCGGCGCAGGTCCTGCCGGCCTGAGCTGCGCCTACTATCTGCGAACCAGAGGCTACGACGTCACCGTTTTCGAAAAGAATCCCCAGCCCGGCGGCATGCTGCAGTACGGCATCCCCAGCTTCCGGCTGGAAAAAGACGTGCTGGCCGCTGAGATCGACGTTCTTCGGCAGATGGGCGTGGAGTTCCGCTGCGGCGTGGAGGTCGGCAAGGACCTGACCGTCGCCCAGCTGAAAGCCCAGGGCTACAAGGCCTTCTACCTGGCAATCGGTCTCCAGGGCGGCCGGAAGGCCGGGGTTCCCGGCGAAGACGCGGAGGGCGTGGAATCCGGCATCGCCTTCCTGAACCGGGTCAACCGCGACCATTCGCTCCGCCTGGAGGGCGACGTCGTGGTGGTAGGCGGCGGCAACGTGGCTGTGGACGTAGCCCGGGCGGCTGCCCGCACCACCCACGGAAAAGTTACCATGCTCTGCTTGGAATCTGAGGCCGAAATGCCCGCCGCAAAGGACGAAGTCGACGAAGCAAAGGAAGAAGGCATCGAAGTCCGCAACGGCTGGGGCCCCAAGATGATTTTGACGGAAAACGGAAGGGCTGCCGGCATCGTCTTCAAACGCTGCACCTCCGTCTACGACGAGGCGCGCCGCTTCTCCCCTGCCTACGATGAAAACGACACCATTACCATTCCCTGCTCCACAGTACTCCAGGCCATCGGACAAAGCGCGGTCTGGGGTGATCTGCTCCAGGGCACCAAGGTGGAGCTCAACCGGAACGGCACCGTGGTCCACGACCCCGTGACCTTTGAGACCGGAGAGCCGGGCATCTTCGTGGGCGGCGATATCGGCCACGGCGCCCGCTTCGCCATCGACGCCATTGCGGACGGCAAGAAGGGCTGCGAATCCATGCACCGCTATGTGCATCCCGGCCAGTCTCAGACCATTGCGAGAGACCTTCGGGAGTTCAAAGAGCTGGACAAAGACAACATCCGCATCGATCCCCACGGCTTTGACACCGCGAAGCGGAACGTCCCCGGCAAACAGGAGGGAGATCCCCGGAGTACCTTCGGGGACGTGCGGCTTATCTTCACGGAGGAACAGGCACAAGCCGAGGCCAAGCGCTGTCTGAGCTGCGGCGCAAGCTTCGTGGATCTCAATCGCTGCATCGGCTGCGGCCTGTGTACCACCCGCTGCGAATTTGACGCCATCCACCTGTCCCGGGATTTGCCGGACGCCTCCAGGATGGTTCGCTGTGAGGATAAAATGGGCGTAGTGGCCAAATACGCGGCGAAACGGGAGATGAAGATCCTGTTTGGGAAAAAATCATAGGGACTGCGCATTCTGCCGTCCTACATAGGAATCATCATTATGCACGAAATGGGAATTGTCCTTCATCTGGCAAAAACGCTGGATGAGACCGCCGAGGAGCATCAGCTCACCGCCATCGGAAAAGTGGTTTTGCAGGTGGGCGAGGTCTCCGGAATCATGACAGAGCTCTTCACCGACGCCTGGGACTATTTCAAGCTCCGCCACCCGATTCTGAAGGACAGCGCTCTGGTTCTGGAGATTGTCCCCGCCGTCACCTGGTGCGACAACTGCAAGCAGACCTACGAAACCGTAAAATACGGCAGGACCTGTCCGCACTGCGGTTCCGGAGAAACCTGGCTGATTCAGGGCAACGAATGCACCATCAAGGAAATCGAAGCGGAATAGGCAAAGCCGCCCTCGCAACAGGGATAGCGCGAGGGCGGCTTATGCGTGAATATGCGTTTGACATTCATTTTTATTTGTGCTATAATTGCGCCGTACCGTGGGAGGATCCCGTAAACCACATGTAAAAGGAGAAACATGATGAAAAAAATTCTTGCAATTGCCCTTGCGCTCTTCCTTTTTGTCGGCTTGATTGCCTGCAAGGACAACAATTCACCAAGCAGCAGCAATGCCCCCAACCCGCCCGCAAACAGCGAAGGCGAAAATCAAAAGCCCGACAACGCGGCTGCCTCCGGCAGCAATTCTCAGGAAAGCAATAAACCCGACGGAGCAAAGCTTTCCGGCGAGCTCAGCATCATCAATTTGGAAGACAGAGACCCCTCCATCCTGCGCGGCGTTCGCATCTACGGAAACCAGGCGGGCACATTGGAAGGCTTCAACGGCAAAAAGGCTTCCCTCACCGACGTCCGCGACGTGTTTGAACTGGGCGAGTGGGTGGAATTCTACCCGGATACCGACGCGGAATACTATCTGCGCGTCTGGGTCCTCAAGCACCGGGACGATCAGGAGTACTACAACAACTGCAAGTTCTCCGATCTGATGCCGAACTTTGCCACATACTGCGACCTGCACTACCCCGTGGATGAGGAAAACCCGGATGAATGGTGCTGGGGCAGCTTCTATCTGAATGAGAGCGACTGCGAACCCGGCTATTACGACTTTGTTTTCACCTACGAGGGAAAGGCCATCGCCGTTTTGCAGACCCGCTTCTACAAGTGCGGCGAGCTGGCCAGCAAATCCGACGCGGAGTTGGAAAAGCTCATGCGAGAGTAATCGCTCCGGCGTTCAGAACGCCCGGCGTCTGCAAACTCGGTTGGGATAAACGCCAAAATACCTGTACTTGCGTACGATCCGGTCAAGGCCGTCCGTGCGCAAGTACTTTTTATATGCAAAATGTATCTTGAAATGAAGTATAATATCTTGACAAAAATACTTATTTATGATATAATTCAAGTATCCCGAGAGGATGAAGCGTGTACGCAAGTACAGGTAAAAACAAGTCCATTCTTTTTATGCTGCAGGAAAGGAGGTGTATCTTATAAAAGAGGTTTTTCGGCGGGTCAGGGAGTCGATTCCCATGCGGGAGGCTGCGCGGATCTGCGGGGTGGAGGCGAACCGCGCCGGGATGGCCCTTTGTCCCTTCCACGACGACCACAACCCCAGCCTGCGGCTCTACGACGACCACTACTACTGCTTTGGCTGCCACGCCCACGGGGACGCTGTCGATCTGGCAGCCTTCGTCACCGGCCTGCGGCCCGGCCTGGCAGCGAAGTTTCTGGCCCGGGAAGCGGGAATCGACACAGGGGACTCCCAGGGGGCGGCGTCCCGACGCCCCGAAGCGCAGAGAAAGGAACCGGGAACGACCAAGTAAAAGCTGATAAGCAACGAAGGAGGAAATCTATGACGGAACAAAATGAAAACGAAAAAATCCAGGCCCGGCCTGACTGGTACAACGGGAAAAGCGTGGATGAGCTTGCCTTCTGCCAGGAGCTCCTGCGGGAGCTTCCGCTGGTCTGCGTGAACGGCCGCTTCTACAGCATGGAGGGTAAGATCAGCAACGAGGACAAAATCGGCAAATTCATCTACGACAAACTCAAGCCCTGGGTAAAGAGCGGGCTCAACGCCAACGTGGAAAAGCTGCTGCTGGTGCTGCGGCGGGAATGCTGGGAGGAGGAGCTGCCCCACTATGAGGACCGGATCATGCTCTCCGACGGCACCCTCTGGCTGGACGGCGGCTTTACCGAGGACAAGTGCTTCTGCCGCAACCGCCTGCCCATCGACTTCCAGCCCGGCGCGCCGGAGCCCGGGCTCTGGCTGGAATTTCTCCATGAACTCCTTTGGGAGGAGGATATTCCTACCCTGCAGGAGTATCTGGGATATTGTCTGATTCCTTCCACCAAGGCGCAGAAAATGCTGATGCTGGTGGGCAAAGGCGGAGAGGGCAAGTCCCGGATCGGAACGGTGCTGCGGGCCATCTTCGGGGACAACATGGTTCAGAACAGCCTCGGCAAGATCGAGACAAACCGCTTCGCCCGGGCCGATCTGGAGGGCGCCCTGTTGATGGTGGACGACGATATGCAGATGGAGGCCCTCCCCCAGACCAACTACATCAAGGCCATCGTCACCGCAGACGCCCCCATGGATCTGGAAAAAAAGGGCATTCAGAGCTACCAGGGGGAGCTTTACACCCGCTTTCTGGGCTTCGGCAACGGTTCTCTGAAAGCCCTCTACGACAGCTCCGAGGGCTTCTTCCGGCGGCAGATCATCCTCACCGTCAAACCCAAGGATCCCAGGCGGAAGGATGATCCCAATCTGGCGGAGAAGCTGATCCGGGAAAAGAACGGGATCTTCAACTGGTGCTTTGTGGGGCTGATGCGGCTGGTGAAGAACAACTACGTGTTTACCATCAGCCGTCGGGCCCGGGAGAACCTGCGCGCCGCCTACCGGGACGCAAACAACGCGGGCGATTTTTTGCAGTCCAGCGGCTATTTTACCCTGATCCAGGATGGCCAGGCCAGCTCCAAAGAGCTCTACCGGGTCTATAAACAATGGTGCGACGACAACATGACGCGGACCATGAACCCCAAGCGCTTCGTATCCTGGCTGATCGAGCATCAGGAGCGGTATCAGATTCAATACACGAACAGCATCTACCTCCCCGGCGGCCGCCGGGTCCGGGGCTTTACCGGCATCGAGACGGCGTAAAAAATCAGAGAGAACAGAGTCAAAAATAGCTGTACTTGCGTACATCCGTGCATCGGACATTGGTACGCAAGTACAGCTGTTTTGAAGTCTGTTACGGTGAATTTTCAGCAGATGACAGAGCAGCAAGCGCTTCATTTTCACCCTTCAAAGGACAATTTGAACGATACCACAATTCTCAATTCTCAATTCTTAATTCTCAATTCTCAATTCTCAATTCTCACTCGCCCCTGCCTCACTTCACCGTGGCCGTGGTGTCCTTCTGGATCACGTCGTGGGCGCCGCCCTCCACGATGGAGGTGGCGGAAACCAGGGTCAGCTTTGCCTTCTGCTGGAACTCCGGGATATTCAGCGCGCCGCAGTTGCACATGGTGGACTTGACCTTGCTCAAGGTCAGGGCCACGTTATCTTTCAGGCGACCGGCATAGGGCACGTAGGAATCCACGCCCTCCTCGAAGCTCAGCTTCTTGTCGCCGCCCAGGTCATAGCGCTGCCAGTTTCGGGCTCTGGCCGAGCCCTCTCCCCAGTACTCCTTGTAGTAGGTGCCGTTGATGGAGACCTTGTTCGTGGGGCTCTCGTCGAAGCGGGCAAAGTAGCGGCCCAGCATGATGAAGTCGGCGCCCATTGCCAGGGCCAGGGTAATGTGGTGGTCGTAGACGATGCCGCCGTCGGAACAGACGGGCACGTAGACGCCTGTTTCCGCAAAGTACTCGTCTCTGGCCTTGCAGACCTCGATCAAGGCCGTGGCCTGTCCCCTGCCGATGCCCTTGGTCTCCCGGGTGATACAGATCGAGCCGCCGCCGATGCCGACCTTGATGAAGTCCGCGCCGCAGTCCGCCAGGAAGCGGAAGCCCTCGGCGTCCACCACGTTGCCGGCGCCGACCTTGACACTGTCGCCGTATTTGCCGCGAATCCAGGCCAGGGTCCGCTTCTGCCATTCGGAGAAGCCCTCGGAGGAGTCAATGCAAAGCACGTCCGCGCCGGCTTCCAGCAGGGCCGGAACGCGGGTCTCGTAGTCCCGGGTGTTGATGCCTGCGCCGACTACGTAGCGCTTGTGGTCGTCCAGCAGCTCGTCCTGATTTCGCTTGTGGGAGTCATAATCCTTGCGGAATACAAAGTGGCAGAGCTGCCCGGCTGCGTTGACAATGGGCAAAGCGTTGAGCTTGTGGTCCCAAATAATGTCGTTCGCCTCCTTCAGAGTGGTCCCTTCCGGGGCGCAGATCAGCTTTTCCAGGGGGGTCATGAAGGTGGAAACCAGGGTCTCCGGGCCCATCCGGCTGACCCGGTAGTCCCGGCTGGTTACGATGCCGACCAGCTTCCCGTCCGCCGTGCCGTCCTCGGTGACGGCCATGGTGGAATGGCCGGTGCGCTCCCGAAGGGCAATGACCTCCGCAAGCGTGTTGTCCGGGCGAAGGTTGGAATCACTGCGGACAAAGCCCGCCTTGTGATCCTTGGCCCGTTTGACCATGGCGGCCTCATCCTCAACGGACTGAGAGCCGTAGATGAAGCTGACGCCGCCTTCCTTTGCAAGCGCCACAGCCAGCCGGTCGCCGGAGACGGACTGCATGATGGCGGAAATCAGCGGGATATTCAGACGGATTGCGGGTTCTTCCCCCCGACGGAACTTCACCAGCGGGGTCTTCAGGCTGACGTTGGCCGGGATACACTCCGCGGAGGAATAGCCGGGAATCAGAAGATATTCGTTAAACGTACGGGAGGGCTCGGTAATAAAGGTCGCCATAAGTCTTTCTGTCCTCCCCTTTTTATTTCTGATTCAGCTCCGTTTGGAGCTCCAGATTCTGGTCAAAAATCTTTTCCGCCATGGCAGTGCGATGGTCCACCAGGCGCTGTGCCAGCTCCAGGTCGTCCACTGCCAGGATCTGTGCCGCCAGAACAGCCGCATTGGCCCCGCCGCCCACAGCCACCGTGGCCACAGGAATCCCGCTGGGCATCTGAACGGTGGAAAGCAGCGCGTCAAGTCCGTTCATGCTGGGTCCCATGCAGGGAACACCGATCACAGGCAGGGTCGTGTTGGCGGCGATCGCGCCGGCCAGGTGCGCGGCCATTCCGGCAAAGGCAATCACAGCGGCAAAGCCTCTGCCTCGGGCGGAGCGGGCAAATTCCGAGGTCTCGCCGGGGGTGCGGTGGGCGGAAAGAATATGGACCTCATAGGGGATCTCCAGCTCCTTAAGGGTGTCGATCGCCTTCTGGGCAACAGGAAGATCGGATTTGCTTCCCATAACGATTCCGATAGTTTTCATGATAGTACCTCCTCGATGGAAAATGGCGGGCCGCCGCGCGGAATGCTCCGCGCGGCGACTGAGATTCGGCTTAGCCTCCGGCCTTGGTCTCGCAATAGATGCAGCGGTAGATTTTTTCGTTCCGATCAGTCAGGCGGAAGACGTGGTGCAGCTCCTGTTCGGTAGAGCTGATGCAGCGGGGATTCTTGCAGACAAGGACGTCTGTGAGGGTCAGCGGAAGCTCCATCTGCCGCTTTTCCACCAGCTTGCCGTTGCGGATAATGTTCACGGTGGCGCCGGGATCCACATAGGCGATCACGTCCAGATTCAGGGGAATATCCGCGTCGATCTTGATGATGTCCTTCTTGCCCAGCTTCCGGCTGATGACGTTGCGGATAATTGCAACGGAAAGCTCGGTGTCGTCCAGCTTCAAAAGGTGGTAGAGCTTCATGCCCTGTCCTGCGGTGATATGGTCGATGACCACGCCGTTCTGGATGGAATCAATGTTCATAATGTGCCAGCCTCCTTCAAAAGCTTCAGAATCAGAGCCATACGCATGTACTTGCCGTTGAGCACCTGCTTGAAATAGCAGGCGCGGGGATCGTCGTCGATGGCGACGGAGATCTCATTGACGCGGGGCAGGGGGTGCAGGATGGACAGGTCCTGCTTCGCGTTTTTGAGCTTATCCGGGGTGAGGATGTAGCTGTCCTTCAGGCGGAGGTAATCCTCTTCGTTGAAGAAGCGTTCCCGCTGCACACGGGTCATGTAGAGGATGTCCAGCTCCGGCAGAGCGGCTTCCAGGTCGGTGGTCTGCGTGTAGGGGATGTTGTACTTCTTGAGGCTTCCCTTCTTCACATAGCTGGGGACCTTCAATTCCTCGGGGGAAATCAGAACGAATTTGTTGTCGGAGTAACGGGACATGGCGTTGATCAGGGAGTGAACGGTACGGCCGAATTTCAGGTCGCCGCAGACGCCGATGGTCAGGCCGGTGAAGCGGCGCTTTTCCCGCCAAATCGTGAGCAGGTCCGCAAGGGTCTGGGTGGGATGGCAGTGGCCGCCGTCGCCGGCATTGATGACGGGGATAGAGGCGTTGGTAGCCGCCACATAGGCGGCGCCCTCCTTGGGGTGACGCATGGCAATGATGTCCGCGTAGCAGGAAACCGTCTTGGCAGTATCCGCCACGCTCTCACCCTTGGCGGCAGAAGAGGACATGGCGCTGGAAACAGAGATTACGTGTCCGCCCAGCTCGTACATCGCAGCTTCAAAGCTCATACGGGTACGGGTCGAGGGCTCAAAAAACAGGGTGGCAAGAATTTTGCGGTCGCAGGCATGGGCGTATTTGTCGGGATCGGCAATGATGTCCTCTGCCGTGGCAATGAGCTCCTCCAGCTCCTGGGCGCTCAGATCCAGAATGTCGATGATGCTTCGTTTCATTTGGTTCCTCCTATCCAGCTTTCGTCGGAGGGGTTGTTGCGGAAGGCAATCAGCCGTTCCACATCCTCCGGTTTGATATAGCCCTCCCGGGCCGCAACGGACGCGATGTGATCAAAGTCCGTCAGGGATACGTTTTTTACGTTGGCAGCCGCAAGCCGCTCCAGGCCCCGCTGCATGCCATAGGTGAAGATGGAGACAACGCCAAGCACTTGGGCGCCCGCTTCCCGCAAGGCCTCCACCACCTCAATCACGCTGCCGCCGGTGGAGATCAGATCCTCCACCACAACCACTTTCTGTCCCGGCTCCAAACGGCCCTCAATTCGATTCTGGCGGCCGTGATCCTTGTTGCCGGAGCGGACGTAGCCCATGGGCAGGTTCATCAGGTGTCCCACGATCGCGGCGTGGGCAATCCCCGCCGTGGAGGTGCCCATCAGGACTTCCGCGTCCGGGTAGTTTTCCCGAACCAGCCGGGCCAGACCGTTTTCCACGTCGTTTCGGACGGCAGGTGCGGTGAGGGTCAGGCGGTTGTCGCAGTAGACCGGACTCTTGATCCCGCTGGCCCAGGTGAAGGGCTCCTCGGGACGGAAGAACACCGCGCGGATGGACAGCAAATCCATTGCGATTTGGGTTGACAAATCCATAAATGATTCTCCTTATCTTTTGTCATCAGTCATTAGTCAGAAGTCACTAGTCACTAGTCACTAGTGACTTGTTTTATCCAACAAACTCAGCGAGGCAGCGCTCGTAGGCGGCCACAGGGTCCTCGGCGGCGGTAATGGGACGGCCCACCACGATATAGTCCGAGCCGATCTCCTTTGCCTGGGCGGGCGTCATGACCCGCTTCTGATCTCCCTTGTCTCCGTCCGCAAAACGGACGCCGGGGGTGACGGTCAGGAAATCCTTCCCGCAGCGCTCATGAACCTTTTCCGCTTCCAGGGGCGAGCAGACAACGCCGTCCAGCCCGGCCAGCTTCGCGTTTTCGGCATAAGCCATGACCACCCGGTCCATGGGGCAGTGGATCAAAAGCTCGTTTTCCAGCGCCTCCTGGTTGGTGGAGGTCAGCTGCGTAACGGCAATCAGAAGCGGTCTGCTGCCGTCCGGACGGGTGAGCCCCTCCAGCGCGGCGCGCATCATCTCAGCGGTGCCGGCAGCGTGAAGATTGCAGATATCCACGTCCAGCCGCGAGAGAACTGCCATTGCCTTTTTGACGGTGTTCGGAATGTCGTGCAGCTTGAGATCCAGGAAAATTTTATGCCCCCGGGCCTTGATCTGCCGGACAATTTCCGGACCCTCGGCATAAAACAGCTCCATGCCGATTTTCACAAAGGGTTTTCTGCCCCGGAATTGATCCAGAAACTCCAGCGTTTGCTTCCCGCCGGGAAAATCGCAGGCGATGATAACGTCCTTACCCATGACACTTTCCTCCACTGAGTTCCTTTAGTTCTTGAATGCCGTATCGGTCCATGACCCCAGGCAGCTCTTCTATGATCCTTTTGCAGGCAAAGGGGTCCACCAGATTCGCGGCTCCGACTTCCACCGCCGACGCGCCGGCCATCATCATTTCCAGCACGTCTTCCGGGGAAGAAACGCCGCCCATGCCGATCACAGGAATCTTTACCGCGTGGGCAGCCTGCCAGACCATGCGAAGCGCCACCGGGAAAACCGCCGGCCCGGAGAAGCCGCCCATGGTGTTGGCGAGAATGGGCTTCCTGGTTTTCAGGTCGATCCGCATGCCAAGCAAGGTGTTGATCAGGCTGATTCCGTCCGCGCCCGCGTCCTCGCAGGCTTTCGCGACAGCGGCAACGTCCGTGACGTTCGGCGTCAGCTTTATGAGAACCGGTTTGGTTGTGACCGCTTTCACCGCCCGAACGACGGAGGCAGCCTGGGCAGGGTCGGTTCCGAAGCTCATTCCCCCGCCGTGGACGTTGGGACAGGAGATATTGACCTCCAGCCAGCCGATCTGGGCCTCGCCGTCCAGCCGCTGACAGGTGCAGGCGTAGTCCTCCAGGGAAAAGCCGCTGACGTTTGCCATCACCGGCTTGTGAAAGCATTTGGCAAGCCTGGGCAGTTCCGTGTCAATCACCCGATCCACGCCGGGGTTCTGCAGGCCGACGGAATTCAGCATTCCTGCCGTACACTCCGCGATGCGGGGCGTAGGATTTCCGAATCGGGGCTCCCTGGTGGTGCCCTTGAAAGAGAACGTGCCCAGGATATTTATATCGTAGAGCTCTGCAAACTCATAGCCGTAGCCGAAGGTCCCGGAGGCAGGGATCACCGGATTGTCCAACTCAATGCCGCAGAGATTGACGCTCAGCCTTCCCATAAGATCTCCTCCTTCTGCAGGACCGGGCCTTCCCTGCAGATTCGCTTATAGCCGGTGATGGTCTTGCAGGAGCAGCCCATACAGGCCCCGAAACCGCAGCCCATACGCTTTTCAAAGCTGAAGGACCCGCCGGTTTTGATCGCCCGGTAAACCGCCCGAAGCATGGGCTCCGGGCCGCAAGTATAGACGTGCGTATAATCCGCCGGAAGCGCGTCGGTCACGAAGCCCCTGACGCCCCGGGAGCCGTCCGCAGTGGTGACGCGGACCTCGCAGCCCAGATTTTGAAACTCGTTCTCGTAAAAGATTTCCGCCGCCGTGTTGAAGCCCAGAATCACCGTGAGCTGCTTGCCCTCCGCCAGGAGGCGCTTGGCCAGCAGATACAGCGGCGGCACGCCGACGCCGCCGCCCACAAGGAGCGGCCTGCTTCCGGAAAGCTCCGTTTGATAGCCGTTGCCCAGGCCGGTCAGGATGGAGATCGTCTGCCCCGGCAGCATTTTGCTGAGCTGTAAAGTCCCCTTACCCACAAGCTTAAAAACAAGCGTCAGCTTCTCCCCTTCCAGGTCGCAGACTGAAATGGGGCGGCGCAGATACAGACCGTCCAGCCGGAGATTCACAAACTGTCCGGGCCGGGTGATCTCGGCGGTATCGCCGGTGAAGCTTCCCTCAAATACGCTGTCCGTCAGCTGTCGAATGGCTTGAACCGTAAAAAGGCTGTCTTTCATGGGTAACCTCTTTCCTGAACCTTTATTGCTTCCCTTTGTACACGACTTTTCCATCACAGACGGTTTCCACACAGGACCCGAAAACCCTCCAGCCGGCAAAAGGCGTCGCCCGCCCCATGGACAGAAACTCGTCAGGACAGATGACCGTTTCAGCTTCCAAATCCCAAACCGAATAATCCTCGGCGTTCATTGGGATGGAAAAGCGCCTCCGCGGATTGAACGCCAAAAGATCAATCAATTTTTCGAGCGTCAATATGCCGGGCCGAACCAGCTTCGTATAAAGCACCGGAAACGCGGTTTCCAACCCAACGATGCCAAAGGCGCTGCCCCGCAGGCCCTTTGACTTCTCTTCCGCGCTGTGGGGCGCGTGATCGGTGGCAATCATATCGATCGTACCGTCCAGGACTCCCTCGATGAGGGCTTCCCTGTCCTCCGCTCCGCGCAAGGGAGGATTCATCTTGAATCGGCCGTCTTCTTCCAGATCATTTTCATCCAGGACAAGGTAATGGGGCGCGGTTTCACAGCTGACGTCCAGTCCCTCCCGCTTTGCCTGGCGGATCAGCGACACGCTCTCCTTGGTGGAGATATGGCAGACGTGATAGCCGCAGCCGGTCTCCCGAACCAGGTTCAGGTCCCGGCGAATCTGGCCCCATTCGCTTTCAGAACAGATCCCCGGGTGAGCGTGAGACTTTGCGTAGCTTCCGTCATGAATATAGCCGCCCCGCAGCAGCTTATTATCCTCGCAGTGGGCGGCAATCAGCTTCCCCAGCCGCTTTGCTTCCAGCATCGCCTGCCGCATCATTTCCTCTCTTTGAACGCCGCGGCCGTCATCGGAAAAGGCGACGACCCGGGACGCAAGGGCGGAAAGATCGGAAAGGGTCTCTCCCCGTTCGTCCTTCGTAATCGAACCGTAGGGATGAACCCGGACACAGGCCCGGGCAGCAATCAGTTCCTCCTGCAGGGCAAGATGGGCAACGCTGTCCGGCACCGGATCCAGGTTCGGCATGGTACATACGTCTGTGTAGCCGCCTCGGGCCGCGGCAGCGGTGCCGGAGGAAATCGTTTCTTTATAAGAAAAACCCGGCTCACGAAAGTGCACATGCACATCGCAAAAGCCGGGAAAAAGAACAAAACCGGACGGCACGGGCACTACGCCCGTATCCGCAACCGGAAGAATCGTATTGATATTTGCAGGGTGAAAACGATAATCCATCATGTCTTGCCCTCACAAACCGAAAAGTGACAGACGCTGGAACCGCCAAATTCGGACACCGCATCTGAGTCAAATCCGAAATCGCTTCGTTTATTTTCCAAGATTCTACCACAAGCGATTGTGTTCTGTCAAGCAGGAAACCACGCAGTATCTGATATTTGTACAAATTCAACATGAATCCGACCGGTCATGGGACGTCTTTTCTATCTCCAGAAGAAAGCGTTTTCTCTCAAGGCCTCCGGCATACCCGGTCAGTGCCCGATTCGCTCCGATCACCCGATGACACGGTATCATTATACTGATTGGATTACGCGAAACGGCTCCGCCGACTGCTCTGGCTGACATGGCTGTTCGGTTCAATTTGGCCGCGACCAGGTCCGCAAGCTCCCCGTAGGTCACTGTGCGCCCAAAGGGAATGGTGCAAAGAATCTCCCAAACGGTCAATTGAAAGCGTGTGCCTTCAGGACGAAGCGGAGGGAAATAGTCCGGCGCTGCGCCTTGAAAATAGATTTTCAGCCAGCGCACAGCCTCTTCCAGCACCGGGGTCAATCGCTCCTCCCAGGCAGTCGGCAAAGATTGCGCGAAATAACGCTGCCCTTCCATCCAAAGACCGGTTATTGCCTCCGCGTCGGAGGAAAGCAGAATGTCTCCGATCGGTGATGCAAAATGCGTCACAGAAACACCGTTTTGATTGCTCACTGTTCGCTCACCTCCCGCTTATCGTACCATGGCGCGCCGTTTGTGTCAATGCGCATGACATTTTCTTGGTTAAAATAGACAAATCACCAATCAAAAAAAGCAAAAATAGTATCATTATGCGCGTTCTTTGAGAACATATTGCATTTTACCGAAAAACAATATATAATGTTATCAGAAAAATTTTGAGGATGATAGATATGAATAGCTTTATCATTCAGGGCAACTTTCTGGAAAGCGAAACTCCCAACAAGCTCAAAATTTCCGGGCAATCCTTTCTTCCAGTAGAGAACGGCCAATGCCGCGGCGTCTTCCCGCTAATACCGGAGCAATATCAGGGCCTTCCCGTGACGGATTTCGGCGACCGACTGATTCTGCCCGGCATGACGGATCTGCACGTCCACGCCCCGCAATTCGCCTTCCGGGGCCTGGGAATGGATATGGAGCTCCTGGATTGGCTCAACACCTACGCGTTCCCGGAAGAAGCGAAATACGCGGAACTGTCCTATGCTGAAAAAGCGTATCAGGGCTTTGTGAATTCTCTGCTCCATTCCACCACTACCCGGGCCTCAGTTTTTGCCACCATTCACCCGGAAGCAAGCCTGGAGCTCATGGAGCAGTTGGAACGAAGCGGCCTTCGTACTTATGTGGGCAAAGTAAATATGGACCGTAACTGCCCGGATATGCTGCGGGAAGAGAGCGCGAAAAGCGCGTTGGAGCAAACCGAGCGGTGGATTCAGGCTGCGATGGATCGCTTTGCGAACACAAAGCCGATTTTGACCCCTCGGTTTATCCCTGCCTGTTCCGACGCTTTGATGTCAGGGCTCAAAGAATTGCAGCGGCAATACGAGCTCCCCAGCCAAAGTCATCTGAGCGAAAACTATGGCGAAATCAATTGGGTCCGGGAGCTCTCCCCTGCCTCCAGCTGTTACGGAGACGCCTATGATCGCTTCGGTCTCTTCGGCGGAGATCATCCCTGCATCATGGCCCACTGCGTCCACTCCGGCGACACGGAGCTGGATCTGATTCACAGAAACGGCGTCTTTATCGCCCACAGCCCCGAATCGAACATCAATCTTGCGTCCGGCGTGGCGCCTGTTACCCGCTATCTGGAGCTTGGGCTTCACGTCGGTCTTGCTTCTGACGTGGCCGGCGGCAGCAACATCAGTATTATGCAGGCCATGATGCACGCCATCCAGGCCAGCAAGCTCCGTTGGAGGCTGCTGGATGAAAACGTTAAGCAGTTGACCCTGGAGCAGGCCTTCTATCTCGCTACCGTCGGCGGCGGCGCCTTCTTCGGAAAGGTCGGGCGTTTTGCAAACGGATATGAATTTGACGCGGTTGTCATGGACGACAGCAGCCTGTTTCATCCCCAGCCGTTGGAGCTTCGCAGTCGTTTGGAACGGATGGTATATCTGGCGGATGACCGGAACGTCTTTGCGAAATATGTTGCAGGGGCGCGTCTTTTCTGAAATAATTCTTGATTTTTGCTCAAAATAGATTATAATAACGTCTCACTTTGATGCGTTTGGAGGAACCAATATGAATAAACCCGTTGTATTAGTAATTATGGACGGCGTCGGAAAAGGCGACGGCGGCCCCGGCGATGCCGTTGCACAGGCCAAAACACCCAATCTGGACCGTCTCTTCGCCACCTGCCCTTATACCTGGCTCAAGGCACACGGAACTGCCGTCGGCCTGCCCACGGATGACGATATGGGCAATTCCGAAGTGGGCCACAACGCCCTCGGCTGCGGTCAAATCTATTCTCAGGGTGCGAAGCTGGTCCAGGAGTCCATCGAAAACGGAACGCTGTATCAGTCCAAGGCCTGGAAAGAGCTGATTGCCAACTGCAAGGAGAACGGAAAAACCCTGCACTTCCTGGGGCTGCTCTCCGACGGCAACGTCCATTCCAATATCAGCCACCTGATTGCCCTGCTTCGGAAGGCCCGGGAAGAGGACCTGCCTGAGGTCTGCGTTCATGCCCTGCTGGACGGCCGTGACGTGCCCGCCACCTCCGCGTTGGAGTACGTCGATCAAATCGAAGCCGTGCTGGCGGAGCTCTCCGATGCAGCGCACAACTACCGCATTGCCTCCGGCGGCGGCAGAATGAAGATCACCATGGACCGCTATCAGGCCAACTGGGGCATGGTGGAGGAAGGCTGGAAGACTCATGTGCTGGGCGAAGGCCGTCAGTTCTCTACCGCCCGGGAAGCCATTGAAACCTATCGTGCGGAAACCGGCGCGATTGACCAGGATCTTCCCGCTTTTGTCATTGCCAAGGACGGCAATCCGGTCGGAAAAATCGAAAACGGAGACTCCGTCATTCTTTACAACTTCCGGGGCGACCGCGCCCAGGAGATTTCCCTGGCCTTTGACCGCAAGGACTTTGACAAGTTTGACCGTCCCGGCTACACCGGCGTCAAATTTGCCGGTATGCTGGAATACGACGGCGATCTGAAAATCCCCTACAATTACCTGGTGGAGCCTCCCGTCATCAAAAATACGCTGACCGAGGTTCTCTGCGCGGCAGGCATTCGGGAATACGCCCTTTCCGAGACCCAGAAATACGGCCACGTTACCTACTTCTGGAACGGCAACCGCTCCGGTAAGGTGGATGAATCCCTGGAGGTCTACGAGGAAATCCCCTCCGACATCATTCCCTTTGAGTTTGCGCCGAAGATGAAGGCCGAAGAGATCACCGCCCGCATGGTGGAAAACATGGCCTCCCACAAGTTTGATTTCCTCCGCTGCAATTTCCCCAACGGGGATATGGTGGGCCATACCGGCGTCATGGAGGCGGTAATTACCGCCATGGAGGCCGTGGATGCCGGCGTTGGCAGGATCATCGAAGCCGCAGACAAATATGGCTACCTGGTCTGCGTGACTGCCGACCACGGCAACGCGGATCAGATGCTGGAAACCAAAAAGGGAAAAACCTCAGTCCGTACTGCTCACAGCCTGAATCCTGTCCCATTCATCATTTACGATCCGGACAAGAAGCACGTTTTCAAGGACGGACACTACGGACTTGCAAACGTCGCCCCTACCCTCTTGAAGCTCATGGACCTGGACGCCCCCGAATGCTGGGAGCCCTGCATGATTGAGGGCTAAATTCAGACATCGGTTCATTTCTTGCTGTCGGCCGGTTTTGAACACCGGCTGACAGCAAGAAAAAACTCTTGACTTTTGCAAAACATTTATTTATAATAATCAAGCTGTTTCGGGGTGTGGCGAAGTTTGGTATCGCGCTTGGTTCGGGTCCAAGAGGCCGTGGGTTCGAATCCCGCCACTCCGACCAAAGTAATTATCCCCCGGCTAAGCCGGGGGCTTTTCATTTTCGGGCATAGCCCTTTTTTACTAGCTGCGCCTGAAGGCGCATATACGGTCTGGCACTTGCGAGGAGACTGTTACTTGCTACCCGTAAACGGGTCTGCTTCCTC
>JAEEKA010000087.1 GCA_016282135.1 Oscillospiraceae bacterium | reverse complement strand
GTTTGACCTCCTTTTGGTGCTTCCTTGCAGTTGCCAGACCGCAAGCTCATTATAGCACCAAAAGGAGTTTTTTTGTCCTGTTGTATAGCTTTAAGCGCTTCCGAACCACCCACGCCTAGCGTGGGGTTTTCGTATGACAAAAAGAGCACCGCGGAAGCGATGCTCTTCTTGCTGGCTCCCCCTGTTGGACTCGAACCAACGACACACGGATTAACAGTCCGTCGCTCTACCGACTGAGCTAAGGAGGAATATGAATGTTGGCGTTATCTATTTTCACATGCAGTCGCCCGCATACTATCGTCGACGAACTTGAGCTTAACTTCTGTGTTCGGGATGGGAACAGGTGGACCCTCAAGCCAATCAACACCAACTGATTCATTTGTCTTGCTCCCTGCGGAGCGAATATGATTATAGCACGTTTTCCGAAAATGTCAAGAGTTTTTTCCGAATTCCCAACTCTTTTTTGGGATTATTTTTCTCTCTTGCCGATGGAGTCCGTTCCGATATAGCCGCAGGCCCGGTCTCTGTCCCGGTAGTCCAGGTAAAAATCCAGGCTGACATCCTCTCCCCGGTCCCGGCGATTGAGAAATTCCGCCAAAAATTCCGTGAAGCGCTGTGCGCCTGAGTCTATCAGGTGCGTCTCGTCTCCGAAGCAGTCCGGATCCGGCACCAGCGCCCATTTCCAGCGGTAGAGATTGAAATCGTAATACTCGATATTCTCCTCCGCCGCGAAGTTGGCAAACCAGGCGTGATAAACCTGATGGTTGTTGTATTTGCAGTTATACAGCTCCGTCTTGGGCAGGTCCACCAGAATCAGCTCCGCACCGTGATCCCGGCAGAGCTGGGCAACCTTTTTCAGGCCCTCCGTGTCCTCGGGCTGAATGCTTTCCTCCAGGGACTCCGTATGATAGTTCGACTTGAGCCAGGGCGAGATGTAGATGCCGTGCTGCACGTTGGAGAAATAGCCCCGCATCAGATAGCTGTTCCGCTTCCGGTACTCCCCCTTCAACAGAGCCGCTCCGTTCTCGATGCCCCGGTACACAATGTCGTAGTAGACCGCCGGGTACTCGGAAACAGAAAAATTTTGGAAGAAATAGCGCAGGCGGTCCATGCCTGTCAGTCTGCCCAAAACCTGCAAATCTCCCTCCACGCCGTCATTGTCCCGGGTCCGGATCAGGGTGTCGGAGGAAACCTCCAGCAAAACCGTCTTGATGGGATTACGCTCCAGCTCCAGCTTCAGCAGCTCGTATCTGCCGTTCATGGTCAGCCGCAGGCCGGAGAGATTATAGCTGACGCCGGGATAGTCCCGGTCAAAGACGTCGGGTCGGAAGCCAAAGAACATGTAGGAGGCCCCACAGCCCACCAGGGTCAGCGTCCCGCTGAGCTTCTCCCGCTCCCGGGCGTCCTGGTACAGGTAGCATTCTCCCTGGAAATACAGCACCCCGAAGCCGACGCTGAGCAGGCAGACCATCAGCAGAAAGATGCCGACGGTCTGCAGGATTCTCTTAAAACTGCGCATACATGAAATCCCCCAGTCCGCCGGATGCGGGTACGCCAAAATAAACGATCAGGAAAAACAGCACCACGAAGATGAATATCCGCAACAGATAAGGCAGCTTCCGCTCCATCAGCCCTCGGACGGAGCCCTTGCGCTGGAGCAGGCTCACCAGAAGCATCAGGCCGACGCCCAGCAGAACGGCAGCCAGATTGCGATAGCTGTCCACAAAGGGCAGGAGCTCCTTCATGGAGCGGGGCAGGCCGGGGGCCGTAAAAATACGCCTCCACAGGCCAAGGCCGTCCCCCAGGGTGCCCACCTCCGGCAAGACCTTGATGAAGGTCACCAGCAAAAAGGTCCGGCCCACCTGGAAGCACCGCCAGAGCCGGGCGTCCTCCCGGATATGCAGAGCCTTTTTCCACCTGGCGTAGGGTCCCTCCATCCACATGGAGAAGATGATGAACAGGCCGTTCACGCCGCCCCAGGCGATGTAGCTCCAGCTGGCCCCGTGCCAGAGGCCGGTGGCAAGCCAGGTTGCCACCAGGGCCATCGTAGCGGGCAGGTAGGCGCCGAAGGCCTTGCCCAGGCGCTTTTTGGCCGCCTTACCCAGGCGCTGGTTCCACTTGGCCATAGCGATGGGATAATAGACGTAGTTTTTAAACCAGACGCCCAGGCTGATGTGCCAGCGGCGCCAGTATTCGGCAATGGATTTGGAGAAATAGGGCCGGTTGAAGTTCTCCGTCAGCCGAATGCCCAATATCTGACACAGGCCGCACATGATGTCCATGTAGCCGGAAAAATCCGCGTAGATCTGGGCCGCGTAGCACAGGGCCCCCAGGAAGACCGTCAGCCCAAGGTAGGAGTCATAGTTGGCAAAGACGTCCTGCACGTAGACCGACAGGATATTCGCCACCACCATCTTCTTGAAAAAACCCCAGATCAGACGCTGCGCACCCTTGGAGAAGCCCTCGTAGTCCAGGCTGTGCGGCGCAAAAAGCTGACCCGCAAGGTCGTTCCAGGCCGAAATGGGGCCTTGGGTGATTTGCGGGAAGAAAGAGGTAAAGAGCAGGAGCTTCAGCGGATTGCGCTCCGCCCGGACCCTGCCCCAGTACACGTCGCAGAGATAGCCCACCGTCTGGAAGGTGTAGAAGGAAATGCCCAGGGGGACGATCCAGCAGACACTGTCATAGACCGCACCGCCGAAGAGACCGGCAATCTGATTCGCCTGAGCCAGCAGAAAGTGGACGTATTTGAAGGCGCAGAGCACCCCGATGTTCAGCAGCACGCAGCCGATCAGGAGCCGGCGGCGGGTCTTTTTTCCCTTTGCCTTCCGGGCGGCCCGCTCTTCCTTGGCAGCGTCGGCTTTGTGCGCCGCCAGCCATTCCTTCTCCCCGTCGGCATGGGCCTGGATTCTCTGGGCCGTCCACCAGACGGAAAGCGCGGTCAGCAGCAGCCAGGGCAGATTCTCCAGGCCGCCCAAGGCGTAAAAGCCCAGACTGAAGGCCAGCAGGACCCACCACTGCATCCGCTTCGGCACCAGGAACCAAAGGATGCAGAGCCCCAGGGCAAAGGCCAAAAAGGAAACGGAGACAATACTCATGAGACCTTATTCCTCATCCAGAACGGACTGGATCATGCTCCACATAGCCTTTGCGCTGTTGAAGTTCTCGGGAATCAGATGCTCCGGCCCCAGCTCAATGTCAAAGGCCTCAGAAATGGCGGAAATCAGAGAAATGATGCTGAAGGAGTCGAAAATCTTTCCGTCGATCAGCCGGTCCTCTGTCTCGTAATCCACGTCGGGATTGATGTCGTTCAGGATGGCAAGCAGCTCGTCCATTGTCGTATCTCCATAAAACAGCCGTAAAAGCGCCTCCCCGCTGGGCGGGGAGGTGTGCTTTCGGCGTATCGTTTTTGCAATCAGTCTCTGTCCCAGTTGTGCCAGACGTTCTGCACGTCGTCGTCGTCCTCGAAGGCGTCGATGAGCTTTTCCATCATCTTGATGTCGTCCTCGGACTCCAGCCTCTTGTACTCGTTGGGAACCTGCTCGATCTGGGCGGAAACGAAGCTGTACTTCTTGCCCAGGGCCTCGGCCACGGCGTTGAAGTCGTCGGGGTCGGTATAGACAGTGAAGACGTCCTCGTCGGGCTCGAAGTCGGCGGCGCCCGCGTCCAGGGCGTCCATCATGACCTCGTCCTCTTCATAGTCGCCGTCCTCGTTGTCGATGACCAGAACGCCCTTCTTGGTGAAGTTCCAGGCCACGCAGCCGGAAGCGCCCATGTTGCCGCCGAACTTATCGAAGTGGTGGCGGACGTTGCCCGCGGTACGGTTGCGGGAGTCGGTCATGGTCTCCACGATCACGGCCACACCGCTGGGGCCGTAGCCTTCGTAGGTGATGGACTCGTAGTTGTCCCCCTGGCCCGCGCCGGCAGCCCGCTCCAGGACACGCTTGATGTTGTCGTTGGGCATATTGGCAGCCTTGGCCTTGGTGATGACGGTGGCGAGGCGGGAGTTGTTGTTGGGATCGGTGGAGCCGCCGCCTTCCTTGACGGCGACGATCATTTCCTTGGCGATCTTGGTAAAGGCGGCGGCGCGCTTGGCGTCCTGGGCGCCCTTGGTCTTTTGGATGTTATGCCATTTGGAATGTCCGGACATAGTATTTCTTTCCTTCCATGAATAGTCTGTGCAGCGGCGCACAAAGGTGCGCCGCGGGTCAATGCTCTACGATGGCGCTACCTTAGTGCGCCGCTACGGAAACTCAGTTGAAGTTAATCACGCCGTCAAACTTTTCGGCTGCCAGGGAAGCGCCGCCGATGAGGCCGCCGTCGATCTCGGGCTGGGCCATCAGGTCGTGGGCGTTCTTGGCGTTCATGGAGCCGCCGTAGAGGATGCGGACCCGGTCCGCCGCGTCGCCGCAGACCTCCCGGATGGCGCCGCGGATGGCGCCGATGGTGGCGTTGGCGTCCTCGGGGGTGGCGGTGAGGCCGGTGCCGATAGCCCAGACAGGCTCATAGGCGATGATTACGTCGTCGATCTTCTCCCCCACGTTCAGGAGGGCAACCTTGGTCTGCATGCAAACCACCTCGTTGGTGATGCCCTGCTGCTTCTGCTCCAGGCTCTCGCCCACGCAGACAATGGGCTTCAGGCCCGCTTCCAGGGCCTTCAAAGTCCGCTGGTTCACGGTGACGTCGGTTTCGCCGAAGTACTGGCGGCGCTCGGAATGGCCGATGATGACGTACTCCACGCCCAGCTCCTTCAGGGCGGCGGCATTGCACTCGCCGGTGTAGGCGCCGTTATCGGCAAAGTGGACGTTCTGGGCTCCCAGGTGAATGGCGCTGCCCTTCAGGGCCTCGGCGGCAGCCGTCAGGGAAACGGTCATGGGGCAGACGACAACTTCCGCGCCGCTGCGGTTTTCCAGCTTTTTCAGATCCTCGATCAGGGCTCTGGTCTCAGCGGGGGTCTTGTTCATTTTCCAGTTGCCGGCAATCATAGGGGTTCTCATATTGGAAATATCCTCCTTGTACATTATTCTTTCATGCATCGGTGCAGAGGGCGAAAGAGGTGAGAGTTGAGAATTGAGAATTGAGAATTGAGAATTGTGGTATCGTTCAAATTGAAATTTGAACGATATTGAAAAAACACGGACTTTCCAAATGCTCAAACGGTTTCGATCCGGATATCATCCTATTTTTCAAATGGCAATTTGAAAAATACATTCATTCTCAATTCTCAACTCTCAATTCTCAATTGCGAATCTCGTCCCTACAGGCTCTACCGGCAGCCCTCAATGATGGCCTTGCCGGAGGAGGCGCCCAGACGGGAAGCGCCCGCTTCAATCATGGCAACGGCGTCCTCATAGGTCCGCACGCCGCCGGAGGCTTTGACGCCCATCTCGGGACCCACGGTCTGGCGCATCAGCTTCACGTCGGCTGCGGTGGCGCCGCCGGTGGAGAAGCCGGTGGAGGTCTTCACGAAGTCCGCGCCCACCCGCTTGGCAGCCTGGCAGGCCAGAACCTTCTCCTCGTCGGTGAGCAGGCAGGTCTCAATGATGACCTTGACCGCAGCCTCGCCGTCCACGGCAGTGACCACGGCGGCAATATCCCGCTCCACCAGAGCCCAGTCGCCAGACTTGACGGCGCCCAGGTTGATGACCATATCCACCTCGCCGGCGCCGTTGGCCACGGCCTCGGCGGCCTCAAAGGCCTTGACGTTGGGGGTGGTGGCGCCCAAGGGGAAACCGATGACGCAGCAGGGCGTCACGTCGGTGCCCTCCAGCTCCTGGGCCACCAGCTTGATATAGCTGGGATTCACGCAGACGGAGGCGGTGTTCATGGCTTTGGCCTCGTCGCAGATGCGGATGATGTCGGCCACGCTGGCCTGGGGTTTGAGATAGGTGTGATCAATGTACTTTGCCATTTCGGCGGGAGTCAGTTTCACGCTCATAAATTGATCTTCCTTTCTGTTCAAAATATTTTCGTGTTATTATACCACATGAATTAAGGTTTGTACAGTATTTTTTGAAAAACCGGCAAGCCTCGGAGCAGGAAATTACCTGGAACAGACAGGGGGACGGCGTCTTTTCTTGCAGCGGCAAGAGAAGGCGCCGTCCCCCGTCCGGGCGGGTAGGGTATTCCGGGTCTTATAACTCCGTTTTGGTGCGCTTCCGCCGGCGGCGGGGGCGCTTTTTCGCCTTTTTGGCGATTTCTTCCTCGTAGTTTTCCGCCAGCGCAGAGCTCTGGTCGTAGACCAGGCGGCAGACCTTCAGGCTCCCGTCCCGATCCCGCTCAAAGCGGATGCGGACGATGTAGTCCCCGTGGTCCGGGCAGGTATTCCGGGAGAGATAGCGGCGGCCCGGCTGGGTGTGCCAGCCCTGGCAGGTCATTTCCTTGCCGCAGACCGGGCAGAGGTTCTCCTTGCCCCCCATGTCCCCCATGGCGGCGGACTTGTCCTCATAGTCGTGGAAGACCCTGCGGCTGACGCAGCCGGGGACATTGGCCCCGTGGAGCCCGTCCTCGTGCTCCCGCAGGGAGCCGTGGTATTCCTCGATGCCCTTTTTCAAGTCCAGCTTCGCGCAGATCTGGGCGGTGTGGTAGGCGTCCCCCAAAGCGTCGTGGGCCTGGCGGGTGGCCTCGATTCCCAGCATTTCCAGGGCGGTGGAGAGGGCCTTCTGGTTATTGCCGGAGCCGGTCTGGGCATTGAAGATCATCTGGGCGTTATACCAGTGCTGAATCCATACCGGATCGTAGCCGTTGAGCATCATATTGCCGGAGAGCAGGGGGATATCGTCAAAGCCCCAGGTGAGGAAGACGCAATCCTCCCCGCACCAGTTGTAGAACTCGTTGATGGCGTCGTCAAAGCTCAGGCCCTCGGCCTTCAGGCGGCTCTCCCGGATGCCCGTGAGCTTGGCCACCCGGCTGTTGAGCCGACGGAAAAACTTGGGCTTAATCAGAACCTGGAACTCGTCCGCGATGGTCTGGTCCTCCAGCATCCGCACCGCGCCGATCTGAATGACCTCCCCGCTGATGTGGATGGGCAGGGGCCGCTGGGCCGCATAGGACCCGGGCCAGGGCTGGTTCCACTCCATATCCAGTATGATATACTCCACTGAAATCTCTCCTTATATTGCACTAAGGAGTATCATACCATATTGTCTCCTATAAAGCAATCGTTTTTTTCAAGCAGGGCCGTGGGCGCGGTTATAGTCATAGGGCAGGCTCGTCCCGCTGCGCGGGCATGAGCCTGCCCTATGATTTTAAATAACGAAACAGAAAATGCAGATGAATTGCAGCACAGAGCCCAGGATGACGAAGAGGTGGAACACCGCGTGCATGTAGCGCTTGTGGACCCCGATGCCGTAGAGGATGGCCCCAACGGTGTAGGCGACGCCCCCCGCCAGGAGCCAGATCAGCCCCGGCGTGGGAATGGCCCGGATGGCCACGGGAGCGGCAAAGACGATGCACCAGCCCAGGCCGATGTAGCAGATCATGGAGATAACCCGGTATTTTTTCAGGTCAATGGCCGTCAAAGTCACCGCCAGAGCCATAATGGCCGCAATGACGCCAAACAACACCCAGGCCGTCACGGGAGACTCCCGGCGGATGGAGCAGAGCAAAATCGGAAGATAGGAGCCGAAAATCAGAAAATAGATGGTGCAATGGTCCAGCACCTGCATGACCTTCTTGGCCTTGTTGGGCCGCAGACCGTGGTAGACCCCGGAAATGGTGTAGACGCTCACCAGGGACAGGCCGTAGACCGCGCTGCCCACGATGGCCCAGGGGTCCCGGTGCAGGCAGGCGCGGATCACCACGAGGAACAGCAGCACCACCGCGATGCCGCCCCCCGCCACGTGGGAGACGAAGTTGAACAGCTCCTCCCCGCGGGTATAGTTGGGCAGGCTCCGCTGATCCAGGGGGGTACGGCGGGCCATCAGCGCTCCCGGCCCAGGAAGAACAGGGCCAGAGTGCCGGGGCCGGAGTGAGAGCCGATGACAGGCCCCACGTAGGTGATCAACTCCACGGAGGCACCGTAGCGCTCCTGCAGCATCTGCTCCAGCAGCTTCGCGTCCTCGATGCAGTCGCCGTGGGAGATAAAGACCGTATCCTTGCCGGGGTTCAGGGCCAGCTCCCCGTACTTGTCCGCCAGGGCCTTGATGGAGGCATGGCGGCCCCGGGCCTTGAACATATTGATGAGGTGGCCGGGATTGTCCATGTGCAGCACGGGCTTGATGTTCAGCAGTCCCCCCACGAAGGCCTTGGCCGCGCTGACCCGGCCGCCCCGCTTCAGGTAGACCAGGTCGTCCACGGTGAACCAGTGGCACAGGTGGGGCACAGTGTCCTCCACGAATTTGGCCGCCTCCTCCAGGGTGGCGCCCTTCCGCTTTTCCTGCACCGTCAGGTAGACCAACAGGCCGAAGCCTGCGGAGGCGGAAAAGCTGTCCTCCACCAGGACCTTCCTGCCGGGATAGGCCTCCATCAGCTCCCGGGCTGCCATGACGGCGGAGTTGGCCGTGGTGCTGAGTCCGGAGGAGAAGGCGACGTAGAGCAGATCCTTCCCCTGCTTCAGATACGGCTCAAAGGCCTCCTTGAAGGTTTCCATGTTGGCAGCGGCGGTCCGGGCTACGCTGCCCTTCCGCATCCGGTCATAGAATTGGTCAAAGGGCATATCATAGTTGCCGAAGCTCTCGGCATCCTCGTCAAACTTTACGGTGAGACTGACGAAGGGCACCTCCCACTTTGCCAGCAGATCCGGCATAATATCGCAGGAGGAATCGGTAATGATGACGTATTCGGACATAGACGCTCCTTTCCGCGGCACAAGCCGCGCAGACCAAATTAATCACAAAAGCGATATGATCTAATATTCTGCATTATCTTACCATATACAGTGCTCTATGTCAATAGATGAAAACGCGGGATTACCCGTTGCTTTTGGGGAAATTCTGTGGTATTATACTATTTGTAACACATTTTGCAGAGCAGATGAAGTACCCGTCAGGAGGGTTTGAAATGAATTACGATAAACCGCTGGTGGCGGGGAAGCTCCGCCGCTGGGAAACCTATCTCAACAACTACCGGCTGCCCGCCTGGGATCAAATCCCGGATCTGGGCCTGTATATGGAGCAGGTCATTCTCCTGCTGCGGCAGTACGTGGACTATCTGCCCCCGGAGCTGAAGGAGGAGGAGCTCATCACCTCCGCCGCCATCAACAACTACGTGCGGATGAAGATCATGCCGGAGCCCGTGAAGAAGCGCTATTACCGGATCCACATCGCCTATCTGCTGGTGATCTGCACCCTGAAGCAGGGGCTCAGCATTGCGCTGATCCAGAAGCTCCTGCCCACGGGCCTCTCCGAGGAGGAGGTTCGGGAGTTTTACACCACCTACGCCGCCCGGCACGCCCTTGCCGCATCCTACTTTGTCCAGCAGGTTCGGGGCGTGGCAGGGCCCATCCTGGACCACGCGGAAACCACCCCCTTCTCCACGGAGCAGACGGAGGAGCTGATCGTCTCCTCCGCCATCATCGGCGGGTTTTCCCGGCTCCTGGCGGAAAAGCTCATGCTTCTGGCGGACAAGGACCTGTCCACCGGCGGCAGCATCGAGAAGCTGCCCGGGAAGCCCGAGGAAGCAAAGTAACCCGAACCGGCAATCGGACGAGGGGTTTTGTTCCAAAGCGCCCCAGGATCGCCCTCCGGCGAAACGGTCAAGGTCTGGGAAAAACAATCAAAAACACTTGATTTTTTACGGAACTTATAGTATATTATCGGGAGTTAATTTGATTGTAAGGAGCTATTCCCATGGCTGAGAAGATTTTGATCACCAGCGACAGCACCACCGACCTGGGCCCGGATCTGCTGGCCCAGTACAACATCCCCGTGCTTCCCCTGGTTGTCAGCCTGAACGACGTAGACCACAAGGACGGGCTGGACATAACCCCCGAAATGATTTATCGCAACTATGAGCAGAAAAAAAATCTGCCCAAGACGGCGGCCCCCAGTCTGGCGGACTGCACCGAGTTCTTCCGCAAATACGTGGAACAGGGATACCATATCGTCCACTTCACCATCAGCGCGGATATGTCCTGCACCTATCAGAACTGTTTGATCGCCGCGGAGGAGTTTGAAAATGTCCACGTGGTAGACACCCGGAACCTCTCCACCGGCGGAGGTCTGCTGGTGCTTCGCGCGGCGGAGCTGGCAGAGCAGGGCATGGAGGCCGCGGCCATTGCCGAGGAGTGTCGGCGTCTCACCGCCTACGTGGACGTCACCTTCGTCATCGACAGTCTGGAGTTTCTCCACAAGGGCGGCCGCTGCTCCACTGTGGCCATGCTGGGCGCAAACCTGATGAAGTTCAAGCCCTGTATCATTGTCAAGAACGGCAAAATGACCGTCGGCAAGAAATACCGGGGCAAGTTCGAGGCCGTGCTGCTGCAGTACCTGGCCGACCGGATCGGGGACGGCAGCAACATCGACAAGCGCCACGTTTTCATCACCCACGGCGGCTGCGCTCCCGACGTTGTGGAGGCCTGCGTGCAGAAGCTTCGGAGTCTGGGTGATTTCCCCAATATCCACGTCACCCATGCAGGCAGCACCATTTGCTCCCACTGCGGCCCGAATACGCTGGGCGTGCTTTTCCTGCGAGATCAACCCATCTGAGTTTTGTAACGAAACAGGCGGAACGCAGCGCGTTCCGCCTGTTTTCTTATTGCTGCATCATTTCCCGCATGGCCTGCCGGTGGAGCTTGCCGTTGGGATTGGTGGGCAGGCTGTCCAAAATGTGAACCTTTGCCGGAAGCATGTAGTCCGACAGCAGGGGGCGCAGACGGGATTGGATGGTTTTGCCGTCGATGGGAGCCTGGGCAGGCGGACAAGCAATGCTTGTCCCTACGTTTTCATGGGGCGGCGGAAAAGCAGTGCTTGTCCCTGCATCCTTGTATGGGTTGTTCATGGCACAGAACAGCTCGATCCGCTTTTTTGCCTCGTTGTAGAGGCAGCAGCAGCGGGCAATCTCCGGAAGGGTCTCCGCCACCGCCTCGATCTCCCCCAGCTCGATCCGTCGGCCCATGTGCTTGATCTGAAAGTCCTTCCGGGAAACAAAGACCAGGTTCCCGGCCCCGTCATATTGGGCCAGGTCGCCGGACCGCAGCACCCTGGCCCGGGTGCCGTCGGGCAGCTCTTCCACGGAAAAGACCGCAGCCGTCTTCTCCGGGTCCCGGTAGTATTCCAGTGCCAGGGTCGGACCGGCAACCCAGAGCTCCCCCAGCACGCCGGGCTCCGTCGTGAAGCCCGCCTCCGTATGGAGGAACACCCGGCAATTGGCCAGAGGCTTCCCCATGGGCAGGCTGTCGGGCAGCTCCCCCCGGGGAATCTCGTAGGCGCAGCAGATCCCCGCCAGCTCCGTGGAACCGTAAAGGTTTACATAACGAATCCCCGGCAGGGAGGTCAGCCACTTGTGAAGCTGCTTCATCGGAAAGGGCTCTCCCACAAAGAAGACGCTGCGAAGGGTCCGAGGCAGGAGCTGCCGGAAGGTGTTCAGCTGGGTCACCAGGGCCAGGGCCGTGGGAACCCAGCAGATATAGCTGATCTCCCGGGCGTTCAGATACTCCACCAGCCGCACCGGGAAGATGAATTTCTCCGCCGGAATGACCTCCAGGGTCGCCCCGGTCCAGGCCATGCAGTAGAGGTCCTTGGCGGCGGCGTCGAAGAAAAAGGGATTTTGATTGCCGATGATTTCCTCCCCCGTCAGAGCGAAGGTCTCCGTGTAGACCCGGATGAAGTCGGCCATGGCCCCGTGGCTTTTCAGAACGCCCTTGGGCTTTCCGGTAGAGCCGGAGGTGTAGACCATATAGAGGGGCGCATCGTCGGGAACCGGAGGCAGGGAGGCAGGCTCCGGCCGGGCCTCCGCCTGGGTCAGCAGCGCTCCCGCAAAGCCCGCGGCGGCCAGAAGCTTCTCATCCTCTGCGGCCCCCAGAACCAGGGAGGTTCCCGCATCCCGGAGAATGGTCTCCAGCTTATGGGGGGGCATATCCGGGTCCAAGGGCACGTAAAAGCAGCCTCCGTAGACGGCGGCGAAAAAGAGGACGGCGGTATCCGCCCCCCGGCGCACGATCACGCCCACCGGACCCCCGTTGGGCCGGCGGTCCCGCACCGCGGCGCCCAGGCAGGCCGCGGCCTGCCGAAGCGCGGCAAAGGTATAGGCATGGCACTCGTCCGCTACAGCCGTCTTCTCCGGCCACCGGGCTGCAATTTCTTCAAAATTTGCGAGTATGTTCATGGTATTCTCCTGTTTCCAAATGTGTCTGTTCAGTCGCCCCTTCCCTGCGTAGGGCGCGACAGAATAGACACGCTCTAAATGAGCAAAAAGCGTTCAAACCCCGCCTTTACCTCTGGCAGGTCCCAGCCGATCAGGCTGTCAAAGTCCTCATGCTCCATCAAAAACCGCACGAACCGAGCTCCCAGATAGTAGCCCGTGTCCCCGCGGCCCTCGAAGCGGACCCAATCCCCGAAATACCGCTGATTTTCGTGGGTCATGGTGGGAAGGTCCCCGGCGAAGGCCCGCTTCAGCCGTCCCAGATTCTCTCCGCACCACTGTTGCCAAGCCTTGTCATACTGGTGGAACGCGCCGGGGTCTCCGACGATCTCCTGTTCAAATACCATGGCAATGCCCTCGGTGAAGAGCTGCCAGAGCATCTGGTCCTCCATGGCCACCGGTTCCCGCCGGAGCACCCCGAAGCAGTCCTGGTACACGTGGCCCAGCTCGTGGTAGACCAGGCCGATCATGGCGTTCTCTCCCTGCCAGTTCAGCTCCATAATCTTCTCAATTCCAAACAAAACGACGGGCTTTCGGTCGATCTCCGTCACCCAGCCCGCACCGCTGCACAGGCCCAGGTAAAGCACCAGCTCCGCCGCCGGGGACCGGCCGAAGCGCTCCCGAATCCGCTCATCCAGACGGTTCGTGACCCTGCGGAAAGAACGAATTGCTTCTTCCCGCCTGTCCCCATCCCGGGCCACGGCGTTCAGCACAGGCAAAAAGTCCTTTTCCCAGGAAAAGCCCGCCTCCAGAACCTCCCGCATGTCCTCGAGACAGAGCCGCTTGGCCCCCGGCACAAAGGCGTCCATATAGGCCTCCCATTTTTGCAAGTCAAACTGCCCCGCCGCAAAGGCGGAGAGAAGCTGATGGGAGGTATCGACAATTCGCATGGGTTTTCCCTCGTTTCAAACTGGATTCGGCATTCATTATGATGGAAATAAAGCCGATTGTCAAGACGTGGCGGAAAAAACAGTGAAATCCTCCGCCCGCGAATCCCGCGGCGCGGGACCTTGCCTTGCGTCTCTGCCCGCCGTCCCCCGTAGGGGCGACAGATTGCCCCAGCACTGCAGATGGGTGCGTCCTGTGGCGCACACTGTGCGCCGCTGCAGGGCGTCTCCGTGCCTGTCATTCTGAGCAAGGCGAAGAATCCGCGTCCCCTTCAAATATTTTCAAATAGTAATTTGAAAACACCTCAATTCTTACTTCTTACTTTTTACTTCTTGTTATTTCTTACTTCTCAATTTATCATTACAGCACCAAATTGACTCCCGCGCAGAGCAACGCGCCCACGCCGGTGGGAATCAGCACCGACAGGGTGGTCCATTTGAGGCTCCGGGTCTCATGCCACAGCGTCAGCACCGTGGTGGAGCAGGGCCAGTGGAAGAGGGTAAAGACGGCGGCGCAGAGGGCAGTAGGCAGGGAAAACAGGGCAGCGGGGTCTCCGGCCCCCGTCCCGGCGATCATCAGCGCCAGAGGAATCAGAAGCTCATTGGCCGGAAAGCTCAGGAAGAAGGCCAGCAGCAGGGTCCCGGTGAGGCCGATGCAGGCCGCCGCCGGGTCCAGGCCCCGGGCAAGCAGGGTCAGCAGGGGCGTTCCGCCCGGGCTCAGCCTGCCCAGCAGCCAGATCACCGCCCCCGCCGGGGCCGCCACAGTGACAGCCCGGCCCAGGACCCGGATGGTCCGGTCCAGCAGGGAGCGGACCAAAAGCTGCCCCAGCCGGGGCTTTCGAAAGGGCGGCAGCTCCAAAACGAAGGAGGCTCCCTCCCCCCGGAGAATCGTCCGCCTGAGAATCGCCGTAGTCAACAGAGTCACTGCCCCGGAGAGGGCCATGCAGCCGGTCAAAAAGGCCGCCGCCCCCAGGCCGGAGCCTGCCCGGCCCAAAATCAGCCCCGCCAGCAGGATCAGGGTGGGAAAGCGGCCGTTACAGGGCACAAGGGCGTTGGTGAGCATGGCGGCCAGCCGTTCTCTTTCGTCGGGGATGATTCGGCAGCCCGTGACGCCCACGGCGTTGCAGCCCAGGCCCATGCACATGCAGAGTCCCTGCCGCCCGCAGGAGCCGCAGGCGGCAAAGGGCCGATCCAGCAGCAGGGCTGCCCGGGGCAGAAAGCCCAGGTCCTCCAGCAGAGAAAACAGCGGGAAAAAGATTGCCATGGGGGGCAGCATCACCGCCACCACCTTGGCCGTGGCGGCATAGATTCCCTCCAGCAGCAGACTCCGGAGCCATGCGGGCAGTCCGGATAAAAGCCGGGCCAGGGCCAGGCCCAGCCGATCAAAGCCCGCTTCCAGCAGAGCGGAGGGCAGGTTGGCCCCCCGAACCGTCAGAAAGAAAATGCCGAACAGCAGGGCCAGAAAGATGGGCCAGGCGGTCCATTTGCCCAGGAAGAGCCGATCCCAGTCCCGTCGGGGGCGGGGCGTGCCCCCGGTGACGCGGCGGGCAAGGGCGGAGGCGGCTTCCGCCCCGCCGCCGACCCCGCCGCCGACCCCTCCACCGACCCCTCCACCGCTGCGCGCTCCCCCTTCCCTGCAAGCAGGGGAGGGTTTGGCTAGAAGGGCGATGGTATGCCGCAGGATCTCGTAGCTTCTCTTTTCGTCCGCCCGGGTGGGAACCACAGGCGCGTCCAGCGCCTGGGAGAGGGCGGCGCAGTCCGGTTCAATGCCCAGCCGCTCCGCCTCGTCCATCAGGTTCAGGCAGATTACCAGATTGGGGTGAAGGGCCCGAAGCTCCAGGGCCAGAGCCAGAGTCCGCTCCAGGGCCGTGGCATCCAGCACAACCACCAGCACGTCGGGGCTGTGAGCTTCCAGATATTCCGCCGCCACCCGCTCCTCGGGGGTGCCGCCGGTGAGGGAATAGACCCCGGGCAGGTCCGCGGCCTCATAGTCGATGCCCGCCAGGGCCCAGCAGCCCATGGCCGGGCCCACGGTCTTCCCCGTCCAGTTTCCCGTGTGCTGCCGCAGCCCCGTCAGAGCGTTAAACACGGTGGACTTCCCCACGTTGGGATTGCCCGCAAGGGCAACAGACACCTTCAATCCCATTCCTCCCAGATCAATAATTTAAGGGAAAAGTGAAGCGTGAATAGGGAATAGTTTCGGTATTTTTCGAATCTTCGATTTGAAAAATATTCTCAATTTGATTTTCAGATGGCAATCTGAAAATCACCTTTACTCTTCACTATTCACTAATATTCTCCCCGCTTCCCGCCGCCGCAGGGCCACATCCGTTCCCCGGAATCGGTAGACCGTCGGGTCTCCCAGGGGAGTCCGCCGCAGGCAGAGAATCTCCGTGCCGGGGCCCAGGCCGAGGCGGGCCAGGCTCGAAGTCTGCGCCGTGGCCAACAAAAGCCGGGTCACGGTGCCCCGCTCCCCCGGCCGCAGCTCCTCCAGCGTTCTTTCCATGCCCAGCCCCCCCGCAATCATCCTTTGCAGCATTCTATTCCGCCGCGCCCCCCTCGGTTCCCCAGTTTTCTGATGAATCACACAAAAGATTTTTTCCGCATTGCAATTCCCGAAATAATTTGATAAAATAAAAGGAGATTTTCAAACTAAAGTATTGGAGGTCATTTCTATGGCAGTCAATCCCAACGGCCGAGGCAAGAACGTCACCGGTACCGGCAAGCCCGTTGCCAAACGGGGCGAAGGTCTCAATTCCGGCCCTGTGGGCCGGCCCCAGGGCTATTCCGGCAAACCCGGAAGCCGTCCCGGCACAGGCGGTTCCGGCTATTCCCAGCAGTCCTATCCGAGCGGCCAGCGGGGCGTGACCCGGGGCCTGGGCGGCGGCAAGCTGCTCATCATCATCGTTCTGGCCGTAGCCCTGCTGGGCGGCGGCGGACTCAGCGGTCTCTTCGGCAATCTGCTGGGCGGCGGCTCCTCCGGCGGTCTGGGCAGCGCCCTCCTCAGCGGCGTAGGCGGCTTCCTGGGCGGCGGTTCTTCTTCGTCCTCCTCATCATCCTCGTCCTCTTCCTCCGGTCTGGACCTCTCCGGCCTGTTGGGCGGCTTCTCCGGCGGCAGCACCGTCTCCTCCGGCTGGGCCCGCACCGCCAACACCGGCAAGCTGGACACCACCGTGGTCAAGGGCGCCCGGGCCAAGCGCACCCAGATTTTGGGTGGCGGCCAGGACAAGTTCACCATCATGGTCTACATGTGCGGCACCGACCTGGAATCCAAATCCGGCATGGCCTCCAACGACCTGCAGGAGATGGCCAAGGCCAGCCTGAACTCCAACGTAAACATCATCATCTACACCGGCGGCTGCAAGCAGTGGAAGATCAACGGCATCTCCAACACCGTCAACCAGATCTACAAGATCGAAAACGGCTCCCTCACCCGGCTGGTGGATGACGACGGCAAGGACTCCCTGGTGAAGCCCGCCACCCTCACCCGCTTCATCAACTACTGCACCAAGAACTACCCCGCCAACCGGCAGGCCCTGATCTTCTGGGACCACGGCGGCGGCTCCGTGTCCGGCTACGGCTACGACGAGAAGAATTCCTCTCTGGGCTCCATGGGCCTGTCCGGGATTCGCTCCGCCCTGCAAAACGCCGGCACCACCTTTGACTTCATCGGCTTCGACGCCTGCCTGATGGCCACCCTGGAAACCGGCCTGATGTTGGACGACTTTGCCGACTACATGATCGCCTCCGAGGAGACGGAGCCCGGCATCGGCTGGTATTACACCAACTGGCTGACCAAGCTGGCCGCCAACACCTCCATGCCCACCATCGAGTTGGGCCAGAACATCGTGGACGATTTCGTGGCCGAGTGCAACCGCCGCTGCGCGGGCCAGAAGACCACCCTCTCCGTGGTGGACCTGGCGGAGCTCAGCGCCACCGTCCCCGCCAGCCTGAAGAGCTGGGCCACCGACACCTCCAAGCTGATCGCCGGCACCGACTACAAGAAGGTCTCCGACGCCAGAAGCTCCACCCGGGAGTTCGCCACTTCCAGCAAGATCGACCAGATCGACCTGGTGCACCTGTGCTACAACCTGGGCACCGCCGAGAGCGAGGCCCTGGCCAAGGACCTGCTGAGCGCTGTGAAGTACAACAAAACCTCTTCCTCCATCTCCAACGCCTACGGTATTTCCATCTTCTTCCCCTACCAGCGCACCAGCTACGTGAAGACCGCCGTGTCCACCTACGACGCCATCGGTCTGGACAGCTCCTACTCCCGCTGCATCCAGCAGTTCGCCAATCTGGAGACAGGCGGTCAGGCCAGCTCCAACTCCACCGGCTTCAGCGTGGGCAATCTGCTGGGCGGCCAGTCCAGCTCCTCCGGCGCCCTCTCCGGCGACATCGGCGGTCTGCTCTCCGGCCTGCTTGGAGGCGGCAGCCTCTTCGGCCGGGAAATCGACCTGGACACCGCCGCGCAGACCATCGCCGCCAACCGCTTCGACGCCTCCAAGCTCCAGTGGACCCAAGAAGATGACATAACCGTCATGAAGCTGCCCAAGGAGCAGTGGAGCCAGGTTCACGACCTGCTGCTGAACGTGTTCTACGACGACGGCGCGGGCTACATCGACTTGGGCCTGGACACCATGTACGCCTTCACCGAGACGGGTGCCCTGGTGGGCGAGTACGACTGCACCTGGGTTGCCATCAACAACCAGCCCGTCCCCTTCTACTATGAGGACACCCTGGTGGAGGGCGGCAAAATGATCACCACCGGCCGGGTCCCCTGCCTGCTGAACGGCGAACGGGCCAACCTGCTGCTGGTCTTTGAGAACGACGTGAGCACCGGCAATTCCCTCCGGGACTACATCGCCGGCGTCCGCTACGACTACGTGAACGGCGAGACCGAGGCCGTGGCCAAGAACGCCGAGCTGGAAGCTGGCGACAAGATCGAGTTCGTCTGCGACTACTACAGCTATAATGGAGACTACCAGAACAGCTACCGCTACGGCGAGGAAATGACCTGGTCCGAAAATATGCAGGTCAGCTATGTGGTTCTGGATCACTACGAAAAGGCCACTGCCACCTACCTCTTCCGGGACATCTACAACGAGGAGTACTGGACCGCCCCCATGGCGAACGTGCCCTATCAGGCGGAGAGTTGACAATTGACAATTGAGAATTGAGAATTTGCGGTGTTTTCAAATTGCCATTTGAAAACATGAAAAATCTCACACTGGTCCTCAGATTGAACCAAACACGATCAGCTTTCCCCCTCGGCCCGCGCTTCCATCCCGGGAAGCGCAGGCCGAATTTTTTATACAAAAAACTTGAAAACAGCAGCTCTTTGTGCTATGATATTCAAGTGGGGATTCGCCCCGCGCAAATTGGAAAAGGGTATGAAACAAGGAGGAAAAAATCGTGAAAAAGATTCTCGCATTGATTCTCTGCCTGGCGCTGGTCGCCGCTCTGTTTGTGGGCTGCGCCGAGGAAAACAAGCCTGACTCCGGCAACAACACTGAAACCGGCAGCAAAGCCGACACCGGCAACAAGACCGAGACCGGCGACAAGCCCGCTGCCAAGACCGTCAAGGTCGGCCTGATCTGCATCGGCGACGAGAACGACCAGGGCTACACCTACAACTTCATCCGCGGCAAGGACGCCGCCACCAAGGCTCTGGAAGCCAAGGGCATCAACGTGGAATGGGTTGTCAAGTGGAACGTCCCGGAAGGCGACGCCTGCGAGGACGCCAACCGCGAGCTGGCCGCCGCTGACTGCAAGGTCATCTTCAACAACTCCTTCGGCTTTGAGGACTACATGCTGAAGGTTGCCCCCGACTACCCCGAGATTCAGTTTGTCGCCTGCACCAACCAGGCCTCCTGGGGCGACGGTCTGGAAAACACCCACAACGCTTTCGCCAACATCTATGAGGGCCGTTACCTGGCCGGCGTCGTGGCCGGCATGAAACTGCAGCAGCTCATTGACGACGGCACCATCAAGCAAGAGGAAGCCGTCATCGGATACGTGGGCGCTTTCCCCTTCGCCGAGGTCAAGTCCGGCTACACCGCCTACTTCCTGGGTGCTCGGAGCGTCTGCCCCACCGTCACCATGAAGGTTCAGTTCGTCAACAACTGGTCCGACGCTACCGCCGAGTCCAACGCTGCCTCCGCCCTGTGCGACGCAGGCTGCAAGGTGATCTCTCAGCACGCCGACAACTCCACTCCCGCCACCATGGCCCAGTCCAAGGGCGCTTTCTTCACCAGCTACAACAACGACATGATCTCCGTGGCTCCCGAGGCCTGCCTGGTGGGCACCCGCATCGACTGGAGCATCTACTTCACCGAGGTCATCGAAGCCGTTGTCAACGGCAAGACCTTCGATCAGGACTGGCATAAGGGCCTGGCCGACGGCGCTGTTGTGCTGACCGAGCTGAACAAGGACATCATCGCTCCGGGCACCGAGGAGAAGCTGGCCGAGGTGGAAGCCGGTCTGAAGAACGGCAGCATCCAGGTTTTCGACACCAAGACCTTCACCGTGAACGGCCAGGAGCTGACGCAGGCCTTCGCGCTGGACACCGACGGCGACTTCGCTCCCGACAAGGAAGAGGCTGTCTTCAACGGCGCTTTCCATGAGTCCTACTTCCAGTCCGCTCCCTATTTTGCCATCGACATCGACGGCATTGAGCTGCTGAACTGATCTGATCCACGCCTACCCATCGGGCGCACGGCATCGCGCCGTGCGCCCGTTTGCTTTATCGGGGCCGGCGTCCCCGACGGCCCGCGCGTTTCCACAACCGAAAAGTTCGGGGCGTCGAGGACGCCGCCCCCTACGAAAAAAAAGAAAGGATGACAGCCTTGGAAAAAAACTGTTATGCCATTGAGCTGCGGGGCATCACCAAACGCTTCGGGCCCGTGGTGGCCAACGACAGCATCGACCTGGGCCTGCGCCGGGGAGAGATTCTGGCCCTGCTGGGGGAAAACGGCAGCGGCAAGACCACCCTGATGAATATGCTGGCCGGCATCTACCTCCCCGACGAGGGGCAGATTCTATCGGAGGGCCATCCCATCGCCATTCGCTCCCCCAAGGACTCCTTCGCCCACGGCATCGGCATGATCCATCAGCACTACAAGCTGGTGGACGTGTTCTCTGCCGCGGAAAACATCGTTCTGGGCATGGAGGACGAAAAAAAGCTGGACATCAAAAAGGCCAACGCAAAAGTCCGGGAGATCTGCCAGCGTTACGGCTTCGAGATCGATCCGGAGAAGAAAGTCTATGATATGTCTGTCTCCGAAAAGCAGACGGTGGAGATCGTCAAGGTTCTCTACCGGGGCGCGGAGATTTTGATTCTGGACGAGCCCACCGCCGTCCTGACTCCCCAGGAGACCGACCGTCTTTTCACGGTGCTGCGGAATATGCGGGACGACAACAAGGCCATCGTCATCATCACCCACAAGCTCAACGAGGTCATGGCCATCTCCGACAAGGTGGCTGTTCTCCGCAAGGGCAAGTACATCGGCACCGTGGAGACCGCCCAGACCAATCCTCAGGCCCTCACCGACATGATGGTGGGCCGGGCCGTCACCCTGAACATCGACCGGCCCTTCAACGAGAACCAGGCGGAGCGGCTGAAGGTCAGCGGCCTGAGCTGCTACGACCACGAGCACGTGAAGAAGCTGGACAAGGTCAGCTTCACCGCCATGGGCGGCGAGATTTTAGGCGTGGCCGGGATCGCGGGCTCAGGCCAGAAGGAGCTGCTGGAATCCATTGCGGGCCTCTGTCCCATCGCGGAGGGCTCCATCCGCTACCTGCCTCCGGAGGGGGGCGAGGACGAGCTGGTGGGCAAAACCCCCACGCAGATTCGCAAAAAGGGCGTGTCCCTGGCTTTCATTCCCGAGGACCGGCTGGGCATGGGCCTGGTTGGCTCCATGGGCATGACCGGAAACATGATGCTCCGGAGCTGGCGCAGGGGCGGCGGTCCCTTCGTCAAGCGGAAGGACCCCCGAGCCCTGGCCGCCAAGGTGCTGAACGACCTGGAGGTCGTCACCCCCGGCATTGAATACCCCGTCCGGAAGCTCTCCGGCGGCAACGTCCAGAAGGTGCTGGTGGGCCGGGAAATCGCCACCAGCCCCAGCGTCCTGATGACGGCCTACGCCGTCCGGGGCCTGGACATCAACACCTCCTACACCATCTACAATCTGATGACCGAGCAGAAGATGCGGGGCACCGCCGTGATTTTCGTGGGAGAGGATCTGGACGTGCTGCTGGAGCTCTGTGACCGGATTTTAGTGCTCTGCGGCGGCAAGGTCAGCGGCGTGGTGGACGCCCGAACCGCCACCAAGGAAGAAATCGGCCTGCTGATGACCAGCGTGGGCGGAAAGGAGGAAGCCTGATGGAGGAAGCATTCAAATCCCCCCTGATTCGTCTGGAAAAGCGGAGCGGGAGCTCCATCAAGCCCGTCTATGCCTGGCTGATCCGACTGGGCTCCATCGTCTTCGCCCTGCTGCTGGGCTGCATCGTAATCGCTCTGGCCGGCAGCAATCCCATCCAGGCATACGGTACGATGCTCGACGGCGCGGTCGGCAACGCTGCCTTCCGTCAGCAAACAATCAAAAAGGCCGTTCCCCTGCTGGGCTGCGCCCTGGCCATCGCTCCCTGCTTCAAGATGCGATTCTGGAACATCGGCGCGGAGGGGCAGATCACGGCGGGCGCGCTGGCCGCGACCTTTGTGGTGCGGATGCTCGGCCCCCAATTCAGCGGCGATTCCGCTTCCCTGCCCCTGCTGCTGCTCATGGCGCTGGCCGCTATGCTGCTGGGCGGCCTCTGGGCGCTGATCCCCGGCTTCTTCAAGGCCAAGTGGAACACCAACGAGACCCTGTTCACTTTGATGATGAACTACATCATCATCGGCGTGGTTGCCTGGCTCCAGGCGGGGCCCTGGGAAGCCCGACAGGGCCGGATTGCCCAGTTCCCGAAGCTGGCCTGGCTGCCCAAGGTGGAGGGCGTCCACTGCGGCTGGATCATCGTCCTGGTGCTTGTATTCCTGGTGCACGTCTATATGCGCCACACCAAGCAGGGCTATGAGATCGCCGTCATCGGCGACTCCATGCGCACCGCCCAGTACGCGGGCATGAACGTGGGCCGGATCATGATGCATACCATGTTCCTCTCCGGGGCCATCTCCGGTCTGGTGGGCTTCATTCTCTGCTCCGGCGCAACCAATACGCTTTCCAAGGACATTGCCGGCGGCGTGGGCTTTACCTCCATCACCGTGGCCTGGCTCAGTCAACTCAACGCCTTCGCCATGGTTGCAATCTCCTTGATGCTGGGCATTCTGACCAAGGGCGCCGACACACTGCAAACAGTCATGAACGTCCCGGCGTCCATCTCCGATATCATCATCGGCCTGCTGCTGTTCTGTATGCTGGGCTGTGAGTTCTTCATCAACTATCGGCTGATTCTGCGCAAAAAGCTCGGAAAGGGAGGCGCTGTGACATGAAGGCGATTGATACGGTCATTCTGCTGCTGATCGCAGCCATCACCTACGGCACCCCCCTGCTCTACGGCACCGTGGGCGAGATTCTGACGGAGAAGTCCGGCAACCTGAACCTGGGCGTGGAGGGCATCATGTTCATGGGCGGCGCCTTCGGCCTGGGGGGCGTGTACTACTACGAAAAGCTCTCCGGCTCTCCCAGCGGACTGATTGCCATTTTAATCGCCCTGCTCTGCGCCTTCCTGGCAGGCGCTCTGGCCTCTCTGATTTTCAGCTTCCTGACCACCACCCTCCGGGCCAATCAGAACGTGACGGGCCTGGCCCTGGCCATCTTCGGCACCGGCGTGGGCCAGTTCGCAGGCGAGATGATGCGGGTCCGGGCCGGCGGATACGTCACCATCAGCAACGCCCTGAAGGACCTGTTTTCCGCCTCCCCCTTCCCCAAGTTTTTGCAGGATATTCCCTATGTGGGCAAGCTGCTCTTCGGCAGCAGCCACTTCTTCTACCTGGGCATTCTCGTCGCCGTGGTGATGCACCTGTTCCTGAAAAAGACCCGGAAGGGCCTGTATCTCCGGGCTGTGGGCGAAAACCCCGGCACCGCGGACTCTGCGGGCATCAACGTGACCCGGTACAAGTACCTGGCGACGGTCATCGGCGGCGGGATCTCCGCCATCGGCGGCGTGGTCTACATCCTCACCACCGCGGGCTGCACCTGGAACAACGAGGGCCTGTCCGGCGTAGGCTGGCTGGCGGTGGCCCTGGTCATCTTCTGTATGTGGCGGCCCCTGGCCGCTATCTGGGGCTCGGTGCTCTTCGGCGCCCTGATGATCCTCTATATGCGGCTGCAAATCTCCTTCATCCCCACGGAGCTGTATAAGATTCTCCCCTACGTGGTCACAGTCATCGTACTGATTCTCTCCAGCCTGCGGAACAACAAGGAAAAGCAGCCCCCCGAGGGATTGGGATTGGCCTACTTCCGGGAAGACAGGTAACGGGAGGAAGGAAAAGGTAAGAAGTAAAAAGAAAGAACTAAGAATTGTCGGTGTTTTGCAAATTGCTGTTCTGGCAACCATGCCATAGGGGCGGCCATTGGCCGCCCGCCCGAGGCGGAGAGCTGTCGTTAACCGTGCGTCCGTAGGGCGGCTGATGAAAGTCAATAACCAGAATTGCAATTTGCAATACATAAAAAAGGATCGCTCCGGTTCAGGGCGATCCTTTTTTGTTATAATTAATTACAGCACTTCAAAGATCAGAAGGGCACCGACGGTGTTGATTGCGATATTGGCGCAGCCGTGAATGAGCCAGCTTGCTGCGATGCTTTGGTATTTTTCTGAGATCCACTGTAAAAAGAGTCCGACGGCGGCCAGGCCCGCCAGGCAGAGGATAAACAGGAAGGGGTTGAACCAGCCGATGAAGATGCCGATATGATAGGCAGAGAACAGCAGTGCGCTGACCAAGGCTCCCAGCTTATTGTTCCGGAACAGCCGATACACAAAGCCCCGGAAGAAGGCCTCCTCCAGGAAAGAGTTGCCGACGATGATATAGGCGAAAACCGGCAGGCAGTTTTGTCGGGTAAGGCCTTCCTTCCGCATCAGGCTCTCCCGGATTCCACCCAGGTCCAGTTGCTTCCGGAAGCAAAGGAAGAGGAGGGCGGTCCCGGAAAAGAAGCCCAGCATGCACAGCAGAAGCGCTTTGGTTTTCCTCATGCTTCGAAGCCGGATTGTTTCCGAAACACGCTGTTTGCTGAGGGCGGCGTACGAAAGAATCGCGGCGAGAAAGGCCGCCGCTTTCAGCAGACTTTTGGTCCAATATCCCGGTTGGAGGACCTGTTCCACCAGAAAAACCAGCACAACGGCAGACAGCGCCAAAAGCACGCCGATTGCCCGTTTCTTCATTCCAACGACCTCCTGCAGCAGCGAATGCGGACGGCAGCGTGCCGTCCCTACAAGCGGTTCTGTTCCCTGTTCCCTTTCCTCACCCTGATCCCTGATCTTTGATCCCTTGTCCGCCGCTCAGATCCGCTTCCACTTGGGTCCCTGGGGCGTGTCGATGATCTCGATGCCTCTTGCCTTCAGCTCGTCCCGGATGCGGTCGGCCTCGGCAAAGTTCTTCTCCTTCTTGGCAGCCGTGCGGGCGGCCAGCAGGGCTTCGATCTCGGGATCCTGCTCCTGGGCGGCCTCGGCCTGCTTCGCGGCCTCCCGCTTTTTGGCGGCGGCCTCCAGCAGATTCAGGCCCAGCACCCGGTCCATGTCCGCGATGGCGGCCAGCTTGGTCCTGTCGTCGGTCTTGGCCTTCAGGGCGTCGTTGAGGGCGGTGATGCCCAGGGAGGTGTTCAGATCCGCGTCCATGCCCTTCATAAAGCGCTGCTTCAGCTCCCAGAGCATCTGCTTGTCCGGCTCTCCCTGGGCTTCCGGGTTCAGGGCGGCAATTTTGTCGATCAGCTTATTGTAGGCGACCACGGCGTTGTCCAGATTCTCCCAGGAAAAGACCAGATTCTTCCGGTAGTGGCTTTGCAGGCAGAAAAAGCGATAGGCCAGGGGATCATAGCCCTTCTGCTCCAGCAGGCTCACCGTCAGGAACTCGCCCTTGGATTTGGACATCTTCCCGGCGGCGTCGTTCAGGTGCAGGACGTGGAACCAGAAGTTGACCCACTTGTGGCCCAGGTAGCTCTCGGACTGGGCGATCTCGTTGGTGTGGTGGGGGAAGGCGTTGTCGATGCCGCCGCAGTGGATATCCATATCCTCTCCCAGATGCTTCAGGGAGATGCCGGTGCATTCGATGTGCCAGCCGGGGTAGCCCACGCCCCAGGGGGAGTCCCATTTCAGGGCCTGATCCTCAAACTTG
>JAEEKA010000086.1 GCA_016282135.1 Oscillospiraceae bacterium | reverse complement strand
GTGCTTTCTGCAGAATCTGCAGTACTTCTTCATTTCGAGCCGGTCAGGGTCGTTCTTCTTGTTCTTCATGGAGTTGTAGTTTCTCTGCTTGCATTCGGAACATCTGAGAGTGATTTTTACGCGCATTACGGCACCTCCTTATATTGCCTCCCTGTATCACCGCGGCTATCAAAAATTTAGCGGGGCAGGTCCCCATCCGCGGCTGAAAAAGGCGCACAAAAAAAGAGCCCTTTTTCACAGGTAGAGTAAGTATAGCACGCAATAAGCAGGATGTCAATGAAATTATTTAAAAAAAACGAAGAAATTGATTGACTTTCGGAAAATAACGGGATACGATAAAGCAAACATTGCAAAGGAGATCATGATGAAAGTACTTGCCATCGACTACGGCGACGCCCGGACTGGCGTGGCGGTTTCGGATCTGACGGGCTCCATCGTGGGCTATACCACGGTGATCCACTCCTGGAACCGGGAAAAGACCCTGGCCGAGCTGGTTCGGCTGGCGCAGGAACAGGGGGCTCAGCGCGTGGTAATGGGCTTCCCCCGGAACATGGACGGCTCCGAGGGGCCCCGGGCGGAGCTCTATCGGGCCTTCGCCGCAGACTTGGAGGCAGCCCTGGGCATGCCCGTCCGCCTCTGGGACGAACGGCGTACCACCGTGGAGGCCCACAACATCCTCTCTGAGACGGGCTATCACGGCAAAAAGCGGAAGAACACCGTGGACGCCGTGGCGGCCAGCCTCATTTTGGAGGGCTATCTCTCCTGGCTGCGGCTGCACCCGGAAGAGCAGGTATGAATTGAGAAGTGAGAATTGCCCACACGCCTGTACAATCAACAAAAATCCGCTGCCGGGAAACCGGCGGCGGATCATTTTTTGCTGTGTGTGGCAATGGCCGCGGTTCCGCAGCGCTGCCTCAGTGCGCCGTTGCGGGGGCCTGTCGTTCTGAGCGCCCTAAAGGACTTGCTTCGCGGCGAAGCGAAGAATCCGCGTCCCCCGTCCTGTCATTTTGCATTCTGCATTTTGCGTTCCCTCGCGCCGGTACCGGGTGCAGGCGGGAAAGCACGGCGGGCAGATTGCCCGCGCTACAGGCTGGTGCAGACAGGAAGCGGCGGACAAGCAATGCTTGTCCCTACGGGCGGGTGCGGGCGGGTACGCGGAGCGATGAGGGCATCGCTCCCTACGGGCGGGTGCGGGCGGGGACGCGGAGCGATGAGGGCATCGCTCCCTACGGGCGGGTGCGAACGGGAAAACGAACGGCTTTTCAACGTTTTCAAATGGCAATTTGAAAACACCGCAAATTGTCAACTCTCAATTCTCACTTCTCCCTTGCCGCTTCCGCTTCCAGCAGCGCAAGGGCCAGCCAGAAGAAGGGCATGACGATGACGGAGGAGGGGCAGAAGAGCATGGCGCAGAAGAAACAGCTCACGCCCGCTCCCAGGATCGCCGCGGTTCGGTTGGCCCTGGCCTTGAACCAGTGCCGCAGGCTCAGTCCCACCAGAGCCAGCCAGCTCAGCAGGGCCGGAAGCCCCTGGCAGTAGAGAATCTGCAGCGGGTAGCAGTGGGCGTCGGTGATGGCCGCCCGGGCCACCTCCACCCCGTTTTCATATCGAATGAAGGGAGCCAGCCCGGAGTAGCGGGCCATATCCGGCCCCACCCCCAGCAGCAGCCTGTCCGGGATCCGCTCCAGCATCTGCCGCCAGATATAGAAGCGGCCCGTGCCGAAGCTGTCCTCCACCCGGCCGTGGAGGATCTCGTGGAGCTCGTGGAGGAAGCCCACCGGCAAGTCCACGGCCCAGAGCAGGGCCAGTCCGGCCGCGGCCAGGATCCCCAGACCCAGCAGGAGCCATTTCCGATACCGGTCCGGGCAGAGCACCGCCAGGCTGATCACCCCGCCCAGGGCCATACCCACCAGGCCGCAGAGGACCTGGATCAGCACGGAAACGCCCAGGCAGGCCGCAGCCAACAGCCAGAAGGGCCAGGCCTTCCGGATTGGCTTACCCCAGGCGTAGAGCACAAGCATGGGCGTGACCAGGGCCAAAAAGGCGGAGAGAAAGTCCACGTTGCCGATGGTTCCGGCGTAGGCCCCGCTGTATTTGACGCCGTAACCGTCACCGTAATTCAAGCTGCCGGGATAGAGGCTCAGGGGGTTTAATTTGCCCACAACCTGGAGCAGACAGAGCAGGCAGAAGGGCGCCAAGATCCAGAACAGGACCCGGATCATCCCTTCCGTGGGCCTGCCCCAGCGGGAGACGATCAGAAACAGCAGCATGTAGAGACTCACCGTCAGGGCGGTCTCGTGGGCGGATTTATCGTACCAGGCCCTGCCGCCGTATGGGGAGGCAGCGGCGGAGGCCAGCGTGCAGACCAGGAAGGCCAGCGCGGCAATCTGGGTGCCGGTCAGGGGGCGAAGCCTCCCCTTCCGGAGGTCCAGCACCAGATACCCCACGCCCAGGACCAGCAGGATGCCTGACAGAACGTAGAAGGTCACTGTCTTGGCGGCGGAAATGCCGCTGTAGCCCTCAAAGCCGAAAAACAGCAAATAGACCACCAAAAACAAGCCGACCCAGACCTCCGTCCAATCCGGCTCCTTTCGCAGGGTTTTGTTCCTCGGCATCGGTTTCCGCTTTTGCTTGCCCATAGGCGCTACTCCTGTCTGTTTTTCTCCATGCCTTTCCCCCTGGGAAAAGGCGTTTTACGGAAGAAACCATCCCCCAGCGGGGCCGGGGGATGCGTTTTTACTCCTCGGGAGAGAAGTCGTCCTTGCCTACGCCGCAGAGCTCGCAGGCAAAATCCTCGGGAAGGTCCTCCCACTTCACGCCGGTTTCGTCCTCGTCGTAGACCCAGCCGCAGACGTTACATACGTATTTCATGTGATAAGCCTCCTTGTTGTTTGATTTGGTATCCTGCTCCCATTATAGCAGTTGGAATGCGCTTTGGCAAGATAATTCATGATTTCACGCAAAATAGAAAGTTCATCTTTCTTTTTTCTGCGAAATCATGTACAATAGGCGTGTACGGAAAATGGCGGGCAGATTGCCCGCGCTGCGGAATGCGGACGGCAGGGTGCCGTCCCTACGGAGGAACGGCGGGCAGATTGCCCGCGCTGCGGAATGGGTGATAAACATGGAGCTTTGCAACGTCCATCAGATGAAGGCCCTGCTGGAGGAGAACGGCTTTCACTTCTCCAAGGCCAAGGGGCAGAATTTTCTCACCGCTGCCTGGGTTCCCAAGCGGATCGCCCAGGAGGCGGGGGTGGACCGGGACGCGGGCGTTCTGGAGGTGGGCCCGGGAATCGGCCCCCTGACAGAGCAGCTCTGCCTCCGGGCGGGCAAGGTGCTGGCCGTGGAGCTGGATCGGCGGCTGGAACCCATCCTGGCGAAGACCGTGGGGCATTTCGATAATCTGGATATTCGCTTTGACGACGTAATGAAGCTGGAGCTGAACGAGGTCGTCAGGAACGCCTTTCCCGGCCTTCGCCCCATGGCCTGCGCCAACCTGCCCTACTACATCACCTCCCCCATTCTCACGAAGCTGCTGGAGTCCCGGGCATTTGACTCCGTGACGGTGATGATCCAGAAGGAAGTGGCCCAGCGGATCTGCGCCGCCCCCGGCACGGGAGAGGGCAGCGCCTTCACCGTTTTCTGCCACTGGTACGCGGAGCCCCGGATGCTTTTCGACGTGCCCCCCGCCTGCTTCCTGCCCCAGCCCAAGGTGACCTCCACGGTTATCACGCTGAAGACCCGTTCCGCCCCGCCCTGCCCCGTGACGGACGAGGCGCTGTTTTTCCGGGTGGTGCGGGCGGCCTTCGCCCAGCGGCGGAAGACCCTGTCCAACGCCCTGACCGCCGGATTCCCGGCTCTGGGCAAGGAGGGCGTGAACCGGGTGCTGACGGCTTGCGGCCTGTCCCCTACCGTGCGTGGCGAGGCGCTGACGGTGGAGCAGTTCGCAGCGATTGCGAATGAGGTGGCTGGAGGGAAAACGGATCCTTCGACTCCGCTTCGCTCCGCTCAGGATGACAGACAATGAACTATGAATTGTTGCGCTGTCCGGTGTGCGGGCAGGCATTTACGGAAGACGGACGCTCCCTGCGCTGCGGGACGGGCCATTGCTTCGACCTGGCAAAGGAAGGTTATGTCAACCTTCTGACCGGCTCCAAGCCCGCCGACGCCATGGGCGACAACAAGCAGGCGGCCCGGTATCGCCGGGACTTTTTGAACAAGGGTTACTACGCCCCCCTGCGGGAGGCGCTGACGGCCCGCTATGCCTACCGGTCCGGTTCCCTGCTGGACCTCTGCTGCGGCGAGGGCTATTACACCGCCGCCCTCGGGAAGCTGCCGGGGCTGCGGGTTTACGGCTTCGATCTGGCCCGGGAGATGGTGCGGCTGGCGGCCAAACGGGACCCGGAGCTGACCCTCTTTGTGGCGAACCTGGCCCGGATCCCGGTGCGGAACGCCGGCTTTGACTGGGCCACCCTGCTCTTCGCCCCCTTCGGGGCGGCGGAGCTGTGCCGGGTTCTGCGTCCCGGCGGGCGGCTGACCCTGGTGGTTCCGGGGCGGCGGCATTTGTTCGGGCTCAAGCAGGCGGTCTATGAAAGGCCCTACGAAAACGACGAGGCTCTGCCCCATGCGGAGCGGCTGCGGCTGGTGGAGACGGAAAAGGTCTGTGGTCGGATCACCCTGCAAAGTCAGGCGGACATCCAGGCTGTTTTTCGCATGACCCCCTATTACTACCGGACAAGCCCCGCCGACCGGGCGAAGCTGGACGGCTTGGAGACCCTGGATACCGAGATCGAATTTTTACTGGCGGAATATGAAAACGCTTCCGCCGCCCCGGCCCCGTAGGGCGGCGGCCAGACCCTCGACCGTCCGCCGCGGAACTGTAACGAATTTGAAAACACGTAATTTTTTCTTGCTTCCGGGGAAAAGATATGCTATACTCTATGTGTAAAACTTTATAACGACAGGAGGAACTACCATGAACAAGACCATCAAGACCGTTTTGGCTGTGATCGGCGCGATTACCGCTGTCTGCGCGGTTCTGCTGATCCTCAAAAAGAAGTTCGGCTGCAAGTGCTGCTGCCAGGACGAAGACGATTGCGGCTGCTGCTGCGACAAGCCCGAAACCGTGAAGGACTTCGTGGAAGAAGCCACCGAAGCCGTTGAGGAAAAAACCGAAGAAATCAAGGACGCCGCGGAAGAGAAGGCCGAGGCCATCGCCGAGGAATTCAAGGACTACGCAGACGTGGAGCTTCCCAAGGATTAAGCAAATGAAAAACCGCCTCCCGATGATGGGAGGCGGTTTTTTGCCTTTTGCGGTCAGTTTTGCTTCCGGATCATGACGAGCTCTCTGCCGTCCAACTTTATGGTGAGCTCGCCGTTCTGGAAGGTGCCTTTGCCGTTGTTAAACTCGATCGTGCTGCCGCTCTGGGACCATCTTCCGAACAAGGTCTGACTTAATCCGTTTTTGTCGATACCTTTATAGACACAGGTATGATCGGATTTCAGTTCCAGCGTGAAGGCCTCTTCGAGAGAATCGGCGCCGACGATACGCAGGGCCTCGCTAAGCTCCCGTCCGGACAGAGATGATTTCCCCATGCTTCTCGCCAAAGCCGTCTCCACGTCCATGCCATTGAGTGTCTTGATCACGTAGAAGCCTTCGGCGGAGGGGGTGGAGTCGCAGCCGACAAACAGGGCCGCAATCAAAAGAATTGCCAGGGTCAGGGAAACGATTCGTTTCATTCTATTTCATTCTCCCTTTCACATTTTTACGGCGGGCGGGGAGAAAAGCCCCCGGACCCCTTCGCAACGGAGGTATTATACACGGTACGTCCATCAAAAGCAACCGCAAAAAACTGCAAAATCGCGGACCCTTTTTTGCAGTTTTTGTAAAAACCACGGCAGAACCACACTCTGCAAGGGTGACAGACAATAAAAACCGCTCCCCGATGGACGGGAAGCGGTTTTCTGTTTTCGCTTTATGAGGCTTATTTTCCAAGAACCATAGTCATGGCTTCGTCGCCTTCGCCCTCAGAGAGCGTAATCTCGCCACCCTTGAAGGTGCCTTCAACGGTCTCAGACTTACCATCCGCATCGGTCAGCGTGAAGGTGATCTTATCACCGTCCTGCTTCCAGGTGCCGGTCGAAACCTCGCTCTCGCTCTCCTCGTCCTCGCTCATCGCGGCATCCATCTTGGACTTCATCTCCACGGTGCCGTCGGCTTTCAGTTCAACGGTCATCAGGTCGCCAAGCTGATCAAGCTTGCCAGTCAGTTCCTCCATGGCCGCATCCAGGACGTCGCCTTCCGCACCGAAAGCCTTCAGCATCTCGCTCATCATCTCGGTAAAGAAATCCTTGGGGCTCTTGTCGTTGATCTTCTTCAGCTTGTAAGTGCCTTCCGGGGAACCGGAGTCGGAGCTGCAGCCGACAAACAGAGCGGCGACCATCAGGACTACCAGGATCAGAGAAACAATGCGCTTCATCATAATCTAAAATCTCCTTTTCTCAATTTGTTCATTTTTTGTTCGCGCAATTCGCGCTTGCACCGGATTGTACCACATCTTGCGGAAAAATGCAAACATTTTTTCGTCCCAAGGCAAAAAAGTTCAGATTCATGAACAGGGCGCCGCCGCGCCGAACGGGCATTCCCGGCATTTTGGCGGCGTTCTGGCCGTAGGAGGCATTCCCTTATGCCTGGCTGTGCGGACAATTTGACCGCTTCGGTGTCGATCAAATTGTATGAGGGGGGCATCACCTGTCGCTGATCGCGACGTCCGGGGCGTCGAGACGCCGCCCCCTACGCGGCGGATGCGGGGCGACGGGGTACGGCTCAGTATTCTACCTGCTCCACGGTGTAGCCGGCGGCCCGAAGGAGCTCCACCAGACCGCCTTCGTCCACCAGGTGGGCGGCGCCCACGGCGAAGAAGACCTTGTCCCCTGCCGTCAGCCATTCCAGGGCCTTATCCCGCATGCCCAGGTTCCGCTGGGTCAGCATTTTGTCGTTATAATCCTCCACCAGAACCTTCTGGGCCTCGGTGAGCTCCGCTTCCTCGTCCTCCGTCTCGCCGTTCAGGAAGGCGACAACGTTGTCGTAATTGCCCTCCAGCCAGACAGAATAGAGCCGGTCCGTCTGGGCGCCGTAATCCTCCAGGTTATCCAGGGTGTTTTCGATCATCAGCAGGTTCAACTCGTCAGAAAAGCTTGCCAGCAGAGCGTATTGCAGCTCGGGGCTCTCCACGTCCCGGACCTCGATCTTCTCGTCGTAGCAGAAATGGATCAGCTCCCGGTCCATGCCGATCTCCATATCCAGGCTGCTTTTGGTCATCAGCGCGGCCTGCTCCACCAACTGGCTCCACATGGAGAGATTATAATGCTTCATCAGGTTCGGAAAGAGTCCGGCCTCTCCCAGCAGGGCGGAGGCCTTTTCGTACAGCTCGGCGGGCATGTGATCCTCCACGGTGGTGCCGTCGGTCAGGACAAATTGGTTGATGGCCTGCATCTGGGCAGCCAGGTCCGTTTCGTAGGCCACCACGTCAAACTCCACCGCCAGGGCGTCGCAGCCCTCCAGGAAGGGCGTCACTTGAGCCAACGCCGTATAGATTCGCTCGTCCCCCACGTGGATGGTGCCGAAGAGGTACATTTCCTGCCCGTTCTCTCCCGTCACCCGGAAGAGCATGGGGTGAACGTCCCCCGGCTCCGGGGCGGAGGTGGTCGTCGGCAGGGCTGTGGGCGCCGTAGTCTCCGGCGCCTCGGTAGGCGTCTCGGTGGTGGGGACAGTCGCGGGGACAGTCGTGGGCGCCGCGGTGGGTTCTGCGGTGCTGGGAATCACGGTGGTCTGATGCGTCCCGGGGCCGGGAGCCTCCGTAGAAGGCGCGGTCCTGTCGCCGCAGCCCGCAAAAAGGGTCAGCAGCAGGACGCAAGCAAGAAATACGGAAATCTTTTTCATAGTTCCTCCAAATCATCATTCCGGTTAGCGGGCGGCAGGGTCGAACGCCAAAAATGCCGCCTCGCAGGTTATTATACCCCAAAGCGGCTTTTGGGTCAATGATTTAATCAAAATCACTGCTTCGCCAGGGTGACCGTTTCAGCGCAAATGCGCAAAAGCTGCTCGTCGTGGGTGGAAACAAAAATGATCTTGTCCTCCCGAATACCGGACAGATAATCGATCAGCTTCCGGGCGCTCTCCCGGTCCAGGGCGGAGGTGGGCTCGTCCAGCACCAGCAGCTTCGGGTGCTTCAGCAGGGCCCGGATGATGGAGATTTTCTGCTTTTCGCCGCCGGAGAGATTGGTGCTGCCCTCCCGCACCACCGTATCCAGCCCATCGGGCAGGGAGCGGAGGAAGGCGTCCAGGTTCAGCATTTCACACAGCGCCCGGAACTCGGCTTCATCCACCTCCGCCTGGTCGTCGAAGCTCAGGTTGAAGCGCAGAGTGTCCTCCAGCAGCATGGGCTCCTGCTCGCTGACGCCCACAAGCTCCCGGCGAACCGCCCGCATATCCAGCTTCTCGATGGGCACGCCGTCATAGCGGACGGAGCCCTCGTATTGGTCGATGAACAGACCCAGCAGCAGGCTGATAAAGGTGCTCTTGCCTGCGCCGTTTTCTCCCACGAAGGCGTAGATCTTTCCCTTTTCAAAGGTCTCGTTCCGGTCGGCCAGCACCTTTTCCTCGCCGTAGCGGAAGCTCACGCCGCTGCATTCGATTCGTCCGATGTCCGCAGGCTTCTCCGTGCCGTTGGTCTGCTCCGGCTGGTCAAAGATTTCCGCCAGACGGTCCCGGGAGACCCGGGTACGCTGGGTATCCCTGCCAAGAGAGAAGAAATACCTGGTTGCGCCGAGGGTCATTGAAAAATAGCTCAGAACAACAGTGAATTCCCCCGCGGTCATTCGTCCGCGGAGCACAGCCCGACCGCCCAGGAAAAACACCAGCAGATTGGCCGCGCACTGCATAATCACATCGGAACCGCCAAAAGCGTACTGAGCCTTTTGCGTCTTATAGGAACTGTTGAGCAGGCGCTCCAGACTACGCCCCAGGCGGGCAATATAGCTCCGGGCCAGACCGTGCGTCTGAACAAAACGAACATTGGTCAACTGCGTACCAAGCTTTGAGAAATAATCTGCCTGCTCATTCATAAACTCACGCTGCGCATGCAGAACCGGGCCCTTGAAGAAGGCAAAAAGCACATAATACGTGAGATTAACCGCAATCATCGCCACGCCAAGCCAGGGCTCCATACAAAAAATCAGCGTCAACGGAAGGAGCAGGGTCAAGCTGCTTGAAAGAATATTTTGCAGGACAGAAATGCAGTAGATCACTACAGCATTAGCGTCGTTATTGATTTGCTGGTTTAAAAAGGTCGTATTTCTGTCCCGCATAAAGCTGTAGGGCATGTTTTGGATGTGATAAATCGTATCCGCATTCAGCGCGTGGCCCGCTCTGCATTGAACGCCAATATAGATCCGTTCGCTGGCGTAGCCCAAGAAGAACTCCCCCGCTGCCAAGGCGGCAATCAATCCGAGATAGCGCTCCATCCGTTCTCCGGCGTCGCCGTTAATCAGCGCGTCAAGAAAGCTGCCCGTCAGGTAAGGCAGGACTACCGACATCAGGCCTGCCGCAATAAATAGCAAAATCAGAGCGGCAATACGCCCCCGGAAAGGCTTCAAATAGGGCTTACAAAAAGAAAAAATTGTTTTCATAGCTCGTCAGTCAATGAAAAAGCGAGGCGACACCGATTGCTCAGGCGTCGCCTCTTGATGAGTTTCAGAGAAATGTCCGCCGTTAGTGACTGTTCTTAGACAGGAAGCAGGTCCAGGTATTGGCATACCAGCAGGTGCAGCCGGGACGGTTGGTGGGGCAATAGCCGATCTCGTCGTTGCAGACATAGGAATTCGCAGAATCACCGGGCTTGGGGTTGCTGCCGTTCAATACAAGAAATTTCATGGTTTCATCTCCTTTCCAAGAAATAATATCATCGTGCGGAAGCTCCGCTGAATTCCCGGAAAAGTCTCCGAAGACAGTTGCTCGGGAGCCGCCTATTCTTCCTTCTGCGCCGCGGCGTCAATCTGTCGTTCCAATATTTCGGGTATCACCCGCATATAAGAATCCAAGCCGTGCTTCATCATACTGCAGCGGTTGGCGGGGTTCTGTTTTCTCGCGTTGGGGCAGCCTCCCATGCAGATGGGCAGGAGCCTGCAGTCCCGGCATTCCGGGTCCTCTGTTGCGTCATACAGCAGATTGGCATGAATCGTCGTGCTGTCCTTCAATCCCTCTTTGAGGGTTCCAATACATTCTTCGTCGATGCCCATCTCATTCCAACACCGATAAAGGTGACCGTCGGCGTTGACGACAAAGCTCCCTCGCCGGTCCGCACCGCAGTAATTGCCGATCTGTCGGGGCATGCGGCCCACAAAATCCAAACCGTTACGCTGGATGAAATCAAATTCGCACTGGGAAAACTCATTGGTGTGTAAACAGGAATTGTCATTGTAGGTGTCGTTTCGATTCTCCACCATAGCCAGATAGGGATAAACCCTCCCTGCCAGTCCCTTTTCCCGGATAATCCGAACCACATTATCCACCCGGTCCACATTGTGCCGATCCGCATTGATTCGAACGTAAACCTCCGGGGGAAGCTTCTCCTTTGCGGCGCAGAGATTATCCATGATGCGATCGAAAGTGGGCAGTCCGCCCTTCAGAAAACGGCGCTTGTCGTGGTCCTCTGCGGCCCCGTCCAAGGTAATCTGCAAGGAAACAACCTTCGCTGCGCAGAGCCGCTCTGCAATCTGCGGCGTAAGAAGATATCCGTTGGTCACAATTGAAGCGTTGTACTCCACCCGATTCTCCTCGCAGAGTGCAAGAAAAGCCGCGCTCAGCCTTTCTACGATGGAAATTGCAAGCAAGGGCTCGCCGCCGTACCAGGATACGTGAAAAGTCTGGATAAAGGGCATGTATTTCTTGACAAACTCAATCAAGTCGTCCTGAGTCTCTTCGGACATAACAAGGGGCTTGATGCTGTCTTTTTCGTAGCAATAAATACAGCGAAAGTTGCAGTCGGAAGTTGGCGCAATCGTCAAAATCAGAGAACTAGTGCTGAATCTTGACGAATACAGGTTGTATTTGATGGCCGCAAGCTCGTCGTAATCGCCGTCCACCACATAGCCGCCCAGCTTAAGGTTCCCAAGTAGTTCCTCGTCAGTCACGGGGGTGCCGTTTTCAGCAAACTGCTTATACTGTTCGTATTTGTCTGCTTCGATCAGGGCCATGGAACCGGTGCGGGTATTATACAAAACAGTCTGCTCCTGATCTCCGGCCCGCTTGGGATAGGGGAAGGAAAAATTATACTTTGAAGGCTTGACGTTTATCATCCGCGTATCTCCACTTTCAGGAAGTATTTTTGCCTCAAGCAGGGATTTCATCCAATCGATGACATTTTACCATGCGCGCTTCACACTGTCAACGTTTTCCCGAATGTTTTTTCAGAATTTATTCATATACGCTAATTCCAAGATTCCAAAAAAAGGTTCATCATCCGCTGTATCACATCGGATTATAACTTCATGGGATTCGCGGCGTGCACGGCCAGAGGACCCCGCCGCAAAGCTCATTTTGCAGCGGGGTCCTCTGGAATGATTGCCGGTATACCGTTTTGCCCTGTGAAAGATGCGTCCACACCGAGCGTCGGGCGGCAGTGCCGTCCCTGCCAGGGCCGGGGGATGCGGATTCTTCGCGCAGCTCAGAATAACAGGCGGGAAACCGTTGCTCGCCACTGGGAGGTGTGGCGGCCCGGGGGCTGCCCACAAAGGGCACAGGCGGCCGCCCTGCGGATCGGAACGATGGATCGAAATGGGTACAAATGGCAATTTGAACCCACCGAAATTCTCAATACCCAACTCTGAATTCTCAATTGTCAGCTTCCCCTGGGCTGGCCGCAGCCGGTGCAGATTTCCCGATCGGCGCGGTTTTGGGCGCCGCAGACCGGGCAGAGCCAGGAGCGGCCCCTGTAGCCCTTGGGGCGGCCGCAGGCAGCGCAGGTGGAACGGCTGTCCCGGTTTTGGCGGCCGCAGTAGCCGCAAGTCCAGGCGACTGCCCGCAGCTTTGCGCCGCAGAGCCCGCAGGTCTCGGCCTTGGGGTCGTTGGAGCTGCCGCAGATGGGGCAGATCAAGCCGGTCTCCACGGTAAATCGCCGGCGCTGGCAGGCGGTGCAGCGGTTCTCCGTCTCCGGGTTCTCGTGGCCGCAGCCCTCGCAGATCCAGCTCACCAGGGAGCGGTCCCGGGGCGCGGCGCAGATCTGGCACTGGCTGGCCGTCTCAGGATTGTCCGCCCCGCAATAGGGGCAGCGCCAGGAAGGGACCGCGCCTCGGTTCCGGGGGGTGCCGCAGACCGGGCAGCGCAGCTCGGATTCGGAGCACTCCTGGCCGCAGGCAGGACAGACCCAGGTGCGGAGCAGCGGGGCGGGGGCCTCGTTCTCCGGCAGCCGCTGGGTGGGCTTCAAGCTCAGCAGCAGCAGAAACAGGCCGAAGGCCGTCACCGCCAGGGCCGCCCAGAAGGCGGATTCCGCCAGCTCGGCAAAGTCCGACATGCCCCGGGCCGTCTCAGCCGCGAACCAGTCGGATTGGCGGACCAGATACAGCAGCAGGGTCAGAAGAGCCCCGGAAACAAGGGTCGCAAAACCGATTTTACGCATGGAAGCCCTCCTTTCGGAATGAAGTATCGCCTGGCGGCGTAAGTCGGGCGGTCATTGGCCGCCCCTACAGTTCAAAGCAGCCGAAGCCGTCGGGGTTGACGACAAAGCCCTCTGCCTGCCGGGTACCGTTCTGGGACAGCAGGCTTTGACGGGCCTCCACCCGCAGGGGCTCGCCGGAGCGGTTGACGCAGCACAGGACGGTCTGGGTCCCGGTCTGCCGGAGGAAGGCGATCTTCCCCTCCCCTGCTTTGACCACCCGGACCGTGCCGCTCCGCAGGGCGGCGCTGTTGTTTTTCAGCCGGCCCAGGTCCCGGAAGAAATCGGTGAAGCGCCGGTCCTCCCGACCCCAGGGATAACAGCCCCGGTTGAAGGGGTCCTTGCAGCCCTCCATACCCGCCTCGTCGCCGTAATACAGGCAGGGGCAGCCCGGCAGGGTGTACTGCAAAAAGGCGGCCAGCCGCAGCCGCTGAAACGCCAGCTCCCGCTGCGCAAAGCTCAGGCGGACCTTTGCCTGGTACTCCCGGTCTCCGGGGAAGTCGCCCATCAGGGCGGTGAGGATGCGGGGGGTATCGTGGGTGCCCAGGGCGTTCATCAGGGCCTGGAGCACCTGGGGGGGATAGTTCTCCGCGACGGCCATAATCGCCTCCCCCAGGGCTGTGCCGTCGTCCTGCTCCCGGAGAAAGTTCAGGATGGCCGTCCGCCAGGGGTAGTTCATGACGCTGTCCAGCTCCCCGTCGGTGAAGTAACGGCGGCGGAGGGAATAGGCGATCTTGTTGGAGGCGTCCTCCCAAACCTCGCCCATCAGCAGAGCCTGGGGATTCAACTGCCGGAGCCGGGCCTTGAAGCGGCGGATAAATTCGTCCGGCAGCTCGTCCGCCACATCCAGGCGGAAGCCGTCCGCCCCCAGCCGGAGCCAGTGGGCAATCACGGAATCCTCGTCCTGGATGATGTAGTTCAAAAAGCCCTCGTCCAGCTCGTTCACGTTGGGAAGGGTGGCAAAGTCCCACCAGCAATCGTAGCGGTCCGGGAAGGAGCGGAAGCTGTACCAGCCGTAATAGGGCGAGGCCTCGCCCTTGGAGACGGCCCCGTTTCCGAAACGGCCCTGCCGGTCAAAATAGACAGAATCGGCCCCGGTGTGGTTGTAAACCCCGTCCAGAATCACCTTCATGCCCAGCCGATGGGCGGCGGCGCAGAGGGATCGGAAGTCTTCCTCCGTGCCCAGCATGGGGTCCGGGCGCTTGTAGTCCGCCGTGTCATAGCGGTGGTTGGAGAAGGCCATGGAGATGGGGTTCAGGTAGAGCAGGCCAACACCCAGGCTTTGCAGATATTCCAGTCTGGATTCGATGCCCCGGAAGTTGCCCCCGAAGAAGTCGTTGCAGAGGATTCCCCCGGTGACGGGGTCTGGGCGATATTCCGGGACGCCGCCCCAGTCCTCCCGCAGGATGAAGGGACGGAGCTTGTCCGTCAGGTCGCAGTCCCCTTCCCGGGCAAAGCGGTCCGGGAAGATCTGGTACATGACCCGGCCCTGAAAGTCTGCGGGGACGGTGAAGTCCGCCGGGATCACGCTGAGCTGCCAGCGGTCCCCCGCCTCCATGTTGGTCTCGCTTCCCGCCTTGAACAGGCGGAAGGTCCCGCTTTTGGCGGTGATGCGGAACCAATAGAAGTACAGGCCGTTGTCGGGAACGGAGAACTCGCAGCGGAAGCGGTCGTAATCTCCCTCCCGCTCCGTCCAGACGAAGGGGAACTCCAGGGCGGGGCCGCCCTCGTCCCGGTCGATCACCAATTGGACGGATCGGGCCTCGATGTCCCGGGGCGTTTTGATGTGCAGCTTGCAGGGCTGGTTTTCCGTCAGGACCCCGAAGGGGCTTTTGTATTCCGGGTCCCGGCTGTTGAAAAGGATACGCATAGGCACTCCTTGGAAAAGCAGGGGCGACGCCGTCGCCCCTGCAAAATATCAAAGATCCCAGATGTTCTTGGCGTACTCCGTCACGGAGCGGTCGGCGGAGAAGATGCCGGACTTGGCGATGTTTACCAGGCTCATGCGGTTGAAGCGGTCCCTGTCGGCATAGGCCGCGTCCACCTCCCGCTGGGCCCGGGCGTAGTCGTTGAAATCCGCCAGGGTCATATAGGCGTCTGCCACACCAAAGCGGTTGGTAGTCAGGCTGGCCACGATGTCGTCAAAGCGCTGGCCCAGGACGCCGGAGGTGAGCATACTCAGCACCCGCTGCAGATCGGGGGTGATGAAGGCTCTGGGATCGTAGCCCCGATGCCACAGCTCCTCCACCTCGTTGGCCCGCATGCCGAAGAGGAACATGTTCTCGTCCCCCACCTGCTCGTGGATCTCCACGTTGGCCCCGTCCAGGGTACCCACGGTGACGGCGCCGTTGATCATGAACTTCATGTTGCCGGTGCCGGAGGCTTCCTTGCCCGCAATGGAAATCTGCTCGGAAATCTCGGCGGCGGGCATGATGATCTCCGCCAGGGAGACCCGATAGTCCTCCACGAAGACCACCTTCAGCTTATCCCGCACGTCGGGGTCGCTGTTGATCAGGTTGGACACCGCTACGATCAGGCTGATGATCTGCTTGGCCCGGATATAGCCGGCGCTGGCCTTGGCGCCGAAGATATAGGTCTTAGGCTGCCAGGAGCCGGAGGGATTGTCCTTGATCTGGTTGTAGCGGTAGAGAATGTGCAGGACGTTGAGCATCTGCCGCTTATACTCGTGCAGACGCTTGACCTGGACGTCGAAGAGGGAGTCCGGATCTACGTTGACGCCGTTGGCCTGGGCGATATACCGGGCCAGACGGAGCTTGTTGTCCCGCTTGATGACGGCCAGACGGTCCAGGACGGTCTTGTCGTCCGCGTAGCGCATCAGCTCCTCCAGACAGTTGGCGTCCCTGGTGAAGCCGTCGCCGATGAGCTCCGTCAGGAGCTTGGTCAGCTCCGGATTGGACTGGCAGAGCCAGCGCCGGTAGGCGATGCCGTTGGTGACGTTCAGGAAACGGTCCGGGGTGTACTGATAGTAATCCTGGAAGATGGTGTTTTTCAGAATCTCCGTGTGCAGGGCACTGACGCCGTTGATCTTGTGGCAGGCGGCCAGGCAGAGGTTGTGCATCCGAACCTCGTTGTTGGCGATGACTGCCATCCAGTTGAGCTTGCCCTCGTCGCTGCCGTAGAAGGCCCGAAGCTTTTCCAACAGGCGGCGGTTGATCTCCTCGGTAATGGCGTAGATCCGGGGGAGCTGCTCCTTGTAGAGCTCCACGCTCCAGCGCTCCAGGGCCTCGCTCATGACGGTGTGGTTGGTATAGCTCAGAGTGCGGGTGGCGATGTGCCAGGCCTCGTCCCACTCAAAGTCATACTCGTCCATGAGCAGCCGCATCAGCTCCGGCACACAGAGGGCGGGATGGGTATCGTTGATGTGGATGGCCACCTTGTCGGGCAGAGTGCGCAGGCTGCCGTAGCGCTTCACATGGCTGCGGAGTATGGTCTGCAGGGAGGCGGAGCACAGCAGATACTGCTGCTTCAGCCGCAGGCGCTTGCCCTGAATGTGGTCGTCGGCGGGGTAGAGCACCTTGGAAATGGTCTCGGCCATGGTGTTCTGCTCCAGGGCCCGGACGTAGTCCCCCCGGGAGAAGGCCGCCATATCGAAGCTCTGGGGGAGCTTGGCGGACCAGAGCACCAGCTTGTTCACGGCGTCGGAATGGTAGCCGGAGATATAGAGGTTGTAGGGCACGGCCATGACGGTGGAATACCCGTGCTGGGCCACCTTAAACCTGCCGTTGTCGTACCATTCGTTGACCTCGCCGCCGAAGCGGACCTCCACGGCGTCGTCCTCCTTGGGAACCAGCCACACGTCGCCCATCTGGAGCCAGTTGTCCGGCAGCTCCATCTGCCAGCCGTCCACGATCTGCTGCTTGAAGATGCCGAACTCGTAGCGGATGGAATAGCCGGTGGCGGGATAGCCCAGGCCGGTGAGAGAGTCCAGATAGCAGGAGGCCAGACGGCCCAGGCCGCCGTTGCCCAAACCCGCGTCTGGGTCCAGGGCGTAGAGCTCCCGGATGTCGATGTTCAGGTCCTTGAGGGCCTGGGTAAAGACCTCCTCCTGGTCCAGGTTGAACAGGTTGTTCCGCAGGCTGGTGCCAACCAGAAATTCCATGGACATATAGAAGACCTGCTTGCGGCCTTCGCCCTGGTAGCTCTTCTTGAAAGCCCGGCGACGGTCGTACATGGCGTCCCGTACCACGGTACACAGGGCCTTGTAGGCCTGCTTGTCGGTGGCCTCGTTCATATCGCAGCCGAACAGGCGCATGCAGGCCTTGTTCAGGGCTTCGATCGCTTGTTTTTTGGTCATTGGGGTTTACCTCCAATCAAGGGGTATGGCCGCTGGAGTCAGCGGCAGAGCAGGATCAATTCTTCTCGTAGGCCACCACGACCCGGCGGTTGGGCTCGGTGCCGGTGGAATAGGTGGTAACGTTGGGCACGTCCTGCAGGGTAGCGTGAATGACGTGGCGCTCATAGGCGTTCATGGGCTCCAGGGTCATATTGCGGCGGTATTTGACCACCTTGGCGGCCATCTTCCGGGCCAGGTGGCGGAGGGATTCCTCCCGCTTGCCCCGGTAGTTTTCGGCGTCCACGGTAACCCGGGTACGCTTGGAAGAATCATGGTTCAGGGCGTAGTTGGCCAGGTGCTGGATGGCGTCCAGGGTCTCGCCCCGGCGGCCGATGAGCGCGCCAAGGTCCTCACCCGTCAGCTCCACGCCGATGGTCTCCGCGTCCTTGCGGAAGGCGTGGGGAACGGCGTCGGATTCCATCCGCTCCAGAAGGCCCTTCAGGAAGCTCTCCACCCGCTCCTCCTGGGAGCCGGGCTCCGCGGGGGCGTAGGTCTTGGGCTCCGCCTTGGGGGCGGGCTTGGGTGCATCCTTGCGGGGAGCCTGCTTTCTGGTCTGCTCGGGCCGGGCAGGCTTCTCCTCCTTCTCCGCTCTTTCGGGCTTGTCAGCCTTGGGAAGCTCCGCCTTGGGCGGGGCGGGCATAACGGGAGGCTTGGGCATTTCCAGCGGCTTTTCCAGCTTGGGGGCCTGCTTCTTGGGCTTGCGGGATGCAGCGGACAGGGCGGAGGCCGGAGCGGCGGGAGCCGCGGGGGCCGCGGGGGCCGCGGGAGTCTCCTCGCCGCCCAGGTCGGGAGCCTCGTAGGTCACCTTGACCTTGGCCGGGCTGGAGCCGATGCCCAGAAAACCGGTTTTGGCGTTCTCCAGGACCTCCACGGAGACGGCGTCCCGGTCAAGATTCAGCTCGGTAAGCGCTGCCTGGATGGCCAGGTCGATGCTCTTACCGGTCGCAATAATATATTTCTCCATAGTATCTCCTGTTACTCCTTGTTGTTCTTGTAACGGTTGGGATCATAATTTCTGCCGCGGCGGTAGGGACGATCTCCCTCGAGCTGCTGGGCCAGGTCCTCCTGCTCCGCTTCCGTCCCGTTCCGGGCGGCCTGCTGGGCCTGGTAAGCGGCCTCCTTGGCGGCCTGCTCGTTCTTTTCCCGCTGCTGCAGCTTCTTCTTGCTGGCACTGCCCACCATGCCGTCGGGGTTCTCGGCCCGGCGCAGTGCGCGCAGGCGCTCCCGCTCGGCCTCTTTGGCGGCCTCTTCGGCTGCCTTGGCCTGCTTCACGGCGTCCTCGGCGTCATAGATCTTCTTATAGCGCTTGGTGAGGAACACATCCTGAATCATGCCCAGCAGACCCTGCAGGAACCAGTACAGAGACAGGCCCGCGGGGGCGATAAAGCCGATATAAACAGAAAACAGGGGCATCATCAGGGTCATGAGCATATTGTTCTGGGGGGACTTCTTGGCCATTTCGGTGTCCTGCTCGCCCTTCTCGTTGACGATGACCTTGTTGTTCATCTTCTGGCCGATCCACATGGAGACCATGTTGATGCCGCCGGAGAGCAGAGGCAGGAGGAACTGACCGATGGAGTTCCAGACGCCGTTGACGTCAAAGTATTTCCAGAAGGCGAAGTTGGGAATGGTGGCCAACTCCACACCCAGGAACTGGGTGTTCATGGATTCGATGGCGGGAGAGATAGCCGCCAGCTGACCCTTGAGCTGGGCAATGTGGGGCAGAGCCTCCACCTGCCAATAGAAGCCGGTGGCGTTCAGATTTGCCAGAGCGCTCCCGCTGGCCGCCGTCTGCTTGGCGGTGATGAAGACGTTCTGAATCTCCGCCACAGTCTTGGGGGATACATTGCCGTGGAACATCAGCCAGGAAATGGGTTCCCGGATGATATAGTAGAGGGGGATCAGCAGCAGCATGGGCAGCAGCGCCCACAGACAGCCGCCGCAGCCGCCGGCGCCTTCCTCCCGGTAGAGCTGACTGACGGCGGCCTGGTAGGCCTGCTTGTCGTCGCCGAACTTCTCCTCCAGGGCCTTGACCCTGGGGGTAAGCCGGGACATCTTCATCATGCTCTTCTTGCTCTTCGCAGAGGTGGGGAGCAGAATCAGCTTAACCACAACGGCGAACAGGATCAGGGCCAGACCGTAGCTGCCGGTCAGGTCATAAAGCCAGGAAAGCAGATAGGAAAAGGGCAGCTTCACGTAATCGAAAAGGCCCATTTTCACTTCGTCCGCCATCACGCCGGTATCGACGATCTGGTAGAGATACCGTTTTTCGCCGCTTTCGTCGGTAATAAAGGTTTTGCCCGTCCCATCTTCCTTTTGGACGGTCTGCCCCTCACCGAGTTCGACGATTTCGTTGGTTTCCGCGTCGGCCCACCGCGTGGGCGTGTTTTCGACAGAGCAGCCTGAAAGCATCAAAAGGCCCACAAGGGTCACCACCAGAAGCAGCAGGCTGACATAGCGGGAAAGGTTACGTTTCTTCATTGTGTGTTCTCCAATACACAAATGTGATCGGGCCGGTTCATCCCCGGCCGGGGCTGATACTATTATCCGTGCAATAGTATGATTTCTCGCTTTGCGTGGTTTGCCGGTTACGGCACAGGATCGTAATAGTCCCTTTTGGAAAACGGTTGGCAGCGGCAGAGTCTTCTGGCAGCCAGGGTGCCGCCCTTGAGGGCGCCGTACTTGCCGATGGCCTGGACAGCGTATTCGCTGCAGGTGGGCTCAAAGCGACAGCGGCGGGGGTATGCCGGGGAAATATGGCGCTGATAAAAGCGGATCAGCGCAAGCATCAATTTCTTCATGTCTCATCCTCCCGCAATAGCCGCAGCTTTTTGCACTGGTGCAGGAAGCTGCGCTGCATTTCGGCAAAATCTCCCTCGATGGCGGCGGTGCGGGCCACGATTACAATGTCGTAGCCCTGCTTCAGGCGGCACTCCTGGAGCCGATAGCTCTCCCGGATGCGGCGGCGGGCCCGGTTGCGGTCCACGGCCCGGCCCAGCTTGACCCCCGTGGTGATGCCCAGGCGGTTTTGGTCAGTCCCGTTTCGCCTGGCGTACACAACGACAAAACGGCCAACGGCGCTTTCGCCCTTGGCGTAGAGCCTGCGGAACACGTGGTTCAGCTTCAACGGAACGGTATACTGCACCGTAGTCGCCCCCGGTTCAGAGTAGATCAGGGATTCAGGATCAGGATTCGTTCTCCTATCGCCTATCGCCTGTTGCCTGTTGCCAAAATATAAAGCTTCGGGGCGAACAGATCATCATCCGTTCACCCCGAACACTTCAAAGGCAATTCAACGGACTGCCTGGCCGTTTTCCAATTCTATCAGGCGGAAATGACGGCTCTGCCCTTGGCGCGACGGCGGGCAAGGACCTTCC
>JAEEKA010000085.1 GCA_016282135.1 Oscillospiraceae bacterium | reverse complement strand
GTAAATGAGCGCAGAAAACTGAACAATAACGGCCGGATGCAAGAGGCGGATGCATTATGCGCCAGGTATGTTTCGGGCTATCATGACCTGCCGAACAAACAGCTGAAATCATATCCATTGATCCCCCCCAGCGAGAAGGCGAAAAACGTAGATTATGACCTTATTGTATATGATACATATGATTTTTTGGATAAACTTATAGGGTTTAAGCTGAGTGATATATTCTATGCAATTTTCCACCAGTATTATAAAAACAATGAGGATGAAAGAGCACTTAAGCTGGCTAATTACATCAAATTCGGCACAGATAGCGACAAAGAAATATGGATGCTTCGTTATGGCCTCTCTTTTGAAGATATGGATTGGGCATCTCCATGTATAGAAAGCATAAACGAAGAAGAAATCATATTTAATGAGGGGATAGCAAACCTAAAAGACGAGCAGAAAGCAATTATTTCGCCATATGTTTACTCATAGCTCACCGACCTAGCAGAAGTACAATAATTTACATTCTTAAACCTTGAAGCAGGTTTTTCAAAAAATATCGTGGGACAGGTCACTGAAAAATTCACTTTATTCACCCTGGGCGAGCGAATAAAGTGAATTTTCGGCGAATATTCGGTGAATTTTCAGTTGCAGAAGCAGCGGATCGCACATTTCAACAGAAAAATAATCTGCAAAAACACACTTTTCAAATTCTACCGCTGCTCCTACCTCTCCAGAAAGCTCTCGAACGGGGCGTCATCGCTCAGAAACGTATCCATCATAAAACGCGCGCCGAGGCGGAAGCCGTTGATGAAGGTGTCCAGCTCGCATTCGCCCATAAACTCTGCGTAGGCGTTGCAGAAGCGGAGGAACAGGGCCTTGTTTTCGCCAGCGAGCTGCTCGGTAAGCTTTTCCTCGAGATGGTTCTTACGGTCTATTATGCGTAGATGAGATCCCGCAGCACGATTTCTTCCGCACGGTTTTTGATGCTGTTCATGACGGCAACCCAAGCCATTTGGTCGCGGGCTTTGAGAGATTCGGTCACGCCCTCGCGCTGGGCCATTTGGGCGGTGAGGCGCTCCATCATTTCGTTGGCCTGGCGGTCGATCTCCTCCAAGTGGGCGTTGAGCGTTCCTTTCAACAGCATTCCGTCAAAGATGCCGCGGTGGTGGTTGCGCAGGTATTGGTGCCGCATGGTGCCATACTTGCCAATCCTCGGAGCCTCCGGGGCCTCCAGATCGGGGATCAGGTAATCGCCTTCCCAGTGATAAGTCAGTTCTTTCATGGTCGATTCTCCTTCTGTTCGTCAGTGTTTGATTTTTTTATAGGGGCCTTCAGCAGTTTGAGCAGCAGGGCGTCTACATCCTCCGTAGGTTTTCCGGTTTGGATCAGTTGGTTCCGGAAGTAGTTGATCGCCGCGACCGCCAGCCGGTACTCGAAGTCATCCAGATACAGATATCGTTTCTCTCGTTTCAAAGCAGTCGCCTCCTTCCGGCTCTATTGTAGCCGAAGGAGGCGAGCTTGTCGAATATGCGAAATTGGTTTTGAAAGAGTATAAAACTATAGCACGAACAGCCCGTACGAAAATAATTCTATCCTGTCAGTTTGATTTTGCGGGGAAAGCGGAAAGCCTTATGAACGATTATTCTTGCGTGCTATTGCAATTATACACGATCTATGCTATGGTGGAAGCAGAACCCAATTCAAACTGTGAATCCGAAAAACAGGAGGCGATGGGATGAACTGCTCAAACTGCGGCGTGCCCCTTCCGGATGGCTCCCGCTTTTGCACCCGCTGCGGAATGCGGCTGACAGCGACTGCACAGACAGCCAAATACTGTCCGGCCTGCGGAGCGGAGGCCAAACCCGGCGCTGGCTTTTGCACTGCCTGTGGACAGCCCTTTGGCAAAAGCGGGCCCTCCGCCCGGACGAAGACGCAGCAGAGCGTCTCTTCCTCGGCGGTGGCGAAACCGATGACGCCGCCTCCCGCGGATGGCGCGCTGATGCCGCCGCCCATGACGGAGCAGGAACAGGCAGCCCCGGAGATGTCCGGGGAGTTTTCCTGCGCGGAACGCGAAGCACAGGAGGGAGCGGGACGAAGCCCCAACTATCTTCAGCGGCTGCTGAATATTCTGAAGCAACCTCGAACTCTGATTCCTCTTGCGGCCCTTCTGGCCTCTTGGATCGGGCTGAGCTTCGCCCGGGACTCCCAGAATATTGCGGTGAAGCTGCTGTCCTGGCTGAGCTTCGGTCGCGGCGGCCTTGGCCGCGGATTTCCCGGTAATCTGGGCGGACTGCTCGGCAAGACTGCTGTGGGAACCGCGCTTCTGGGACTCTGTTCCGGTTCGCTGGGATCCCTGTGGGGCGGCGTTCGGTCCTTCTTTGGGCAAATAAAGAACGTTTTTTCCGGCAGAGCCGGAGCGGCGGGCATTGCCGGCGCTGTTCTTGGCTTGCTGCTGGGAGCGGGAGTCTATATGATGTTTGCCGGCATCAAGACCGCCGATTGGGAGAGCAGTATGTCCGGCGTGGCCGGGGCAGTTCTCTCGCTTTCCGCTCTCGAAAGGCGCGCGTTCTCCCAAACTTCGGGCAGAGCTGCAGCACCGGCTGCCGGCGGCGGGAAGAGCGTCGGATCGGCGCAGAAAGGCACAGGCTTCCTGCCTGCGCTGTTGGCAGGTCTTGCGGCGGGCTGCACCCTGTGCGCCTTGGTGCTGACCATTGTGTGAGGAGGGCGGAACGATGAAACATAATCTGAAACGGCTTTCTGCCCTGCTCCTTTGCACCGTGCTCATGCTGTTCCTGACGCCGTCGCTCCTGCCTCCCGCCCTGGCAGAGGACGGAGACGATGACGACATCCCCTTCGGAGGCGTTGGCATTGTGTTGCCCACCGAAGCCACAGCGGAGGTCTACAAGGATGAGGCCCCCCGCAGCGGTGTCAACTACTATGACTTCGGGGACGGCGACTTTATGAAGTCCATCTATCTGGAATACTCCGTCATGGGGGGAAGGAACTTTACAAAGCGCTACGTTAACACAGGCACAGCTACCCTGGTGGCCTCTCCCGGCGAAACGATCACCATCGCCTATACCACGGCGCCCGATTGGCCCTTTGCAATCCCGTGGGCAAAGGAGAATGAGAACTCCCCGGATTTTGAGGACCTCTATACCTTTGAGAACTACGTGGAAAGTTATGCCTATTATGTCAGCAATACTCTGAAGCCGGAGTACGTGGACAGAGAGGTTTATTGGGACTCTGCCTCGGCATATGAAGAGGCCTATCTGATCCCCAAGCAGCAGACGGTTTTTTCCGGAAAAAGCTACAGCGGCTCCATCTCCATACAGATCCCGACGGACATCGACGAGTTGGTTTTTATTCCCCAAAATGACACTCCCCCCTCGATCCGTATGTGGGTTCAGGGCGTATGCCATCTCAAACCCTTCGGCGAGGATGTCGATCGCATGGAGGGACGCTGCGGCGTGGGTCTTGGTCTGACGATCTACCTGGACTTTGAATACAAGGAACCGGTTTCCGGTCTGGTTCAGGAAGAGACCGTCCCGGCGGAGACAGGCCCCGGTGAGGATGAGGGCACCGTCATCAACCAGGACATCGTGGAGGGCGGCGAGGACAAGACCACCATCCCCGAGGCCCTGTTGATCAGCATCGGCGGCATCGGGGGCTCCGCTGCCGCGGCAGCCCTGCTGAGCGGCGACGGCAGGAACGGCAAAAAGAAAAAGCGCTCCACCTACAAAATGCACATCAACAAAAACTTTGGCAACGTCATCAAGAAAGGCGGGCCGCCCTGCTGGGTCTACGCCCGTATCATTGAGACCATGCCGGACGGCAGGGAGCAGGAGCGACCGGACCTGACGAAGCTCATCGTGCCGTTCTCCGGCGACGGGAATCTCACGGTGGAGAGCGGCGGCATGACCTCCAACGGCTATATGGCAGCTCACGTTACGGCCCCCAAGGGAACCACGGGCTCCACGGGTCGGGTCAGCTTCCAGTTCCAGGGCAAGGGCGGATATTTCACCGAACACGTGATCTTCTCTCTTGCCGAGGCCAAAATCAATTTCGGCCAGGAGAACCTGGGCCTGCCGGCCCACTACGACAAGAAGGTTTATCTCTTCTTCACGGTCTCCAACATGCCGGAAAACATGCAGGTTACGGCGGAGTTCCCCGAGGAGAGCAAGGCTCCCTACAAGGTTCAGCTCCTGCAGGATCCCGAGGAACCGCGCTGCTTCTGCGCGGTACTGGAGGACGTCTCGCCCAAGGACGAGGCGGAGCCGGGCACGACCCGGACCTACCGGCTCAAGGTTCGGGCGCAGGCCAGCGTCACCGGCCCTGACGGAAAGACAGAACTGGAGGAGGTTGAGCGGGATTTTGATGTTCTGCGGATCTTCATGGGTCTGGTTCTGCAGCTCGAAGGCGACGCCATCGGCTGCTACCTGAAGATCAAGGACGGAAGGCAGGAGATGGCCTCCAAGCGAGCCGCAGGCTCCAATCTGGGCCTGGATCTCACATCGGGAGCGGCGGCGATCAATCCCATGAACACCATGATCAACGCCGGCATGGACGCGATGATCGGGGCTACGGTGGCCAACGACATCCGTGACGAGGACAAGGAGCCCTGCTACACCCAGGGTACACTGCTGCTGCTGAACTGGAACGATGAGACGCAGCAGATCGAGCGGATCGCGGTGCTGCCGCAGCCGAAGGTGGAGGTCAAGGCCCTGCGGGTGGACAACGACAAAAACTCGATGATCGGCGCTGCCGAGGAACGGCACCAGGAGCTTGTCAAGAAGCTGGACATTCAGATCTTCTGCCGCGAGGTGGATCAAGAGACCGGCGGCCGAAAGGTCTGGCTGCTGGCCACCAAGGCGGGTCTGGACCGGCCCACCCGCCTGCGGGCGGAGCTGACGGTCCGCGCGGTCTACAACAAGCAGAGCTACGAGGTCAAAAAGAAGGTGCTGCTCCACAGTATGCCCTTCCGGGCCTATGTCAACGAGACTGCACGACAGCAGCAGCTCGGCTTCGACGAGCGGGTCAGGAAGTTCCTGGAGAAGATGTGCGACGAGATTTGGGATCACTATATGAATCGGCTTTCCTCGCTGTACTATCTGGCAAGACGGATGATGGACGGCTACGACGAAAACTTCGGCTACGATCAGAAGCAGCTGGACCGGGTCTGCGACTACTGGATCAAATTCCGCCGGGGTCAGGTGGAGGGCAAGAACGGCGAGACCTACAAGGTCAGCATCAAGGACGACCTGGCTGCCTGCGTTGCCTTCGTGGAGGGCATGCGGGACAACGGCGGCATTATCGGCCGCATTGCCCTGGGTGTCTGTACAGCGGGTTACTCGGAGGTCCTGTTCTTTGGCATGGATCTCCACGACAAAATGAAGGAGGCAGTCTTTGCCTGTAAGGATAATGACTTCGGCTTCTGGGACGGCGTGGCGCTGGGTGTAAAGGAGTACGAGAAGCAGGTGGCCATGGAGCTGCTGGTTGGCGGCGCGTTGAAGCTGGGCAACTACGGGGTCGGAAAGCTCACAGGCATAGATCTGGGGGCAACCATTTCCCAAAACTGGCGAGCCGCCATGGACGCAGCAGACAAGAGCCTGCGAAACGCCAGCAGGCTCTACAAGTGCGGCGCCAGGACCCTGGACGGGGTGATTGCCTTTACCAACGGAGGCGCAGCGGCCTACAAGGAGGCAATGGATCGCGCCGCCAAAGAGGACCTTGCCGCCGAGGCCAAGGCTACCACCATTGCCCAACGCCGCATGGGCGACCTGGGACTGAGTCCGGAGCAGATGCGGTCTTTGGAGATTCACGACCTTTCCATGAAGCGGGGCATGGATAACCTCAACGAGCTCTGGGCCCGCCAGAGAGAACTGGCTGTGGCCCGAAAGGCAGGAAAGCTGGCGGAAGCCCAGGCGGCCTACGAGGAGGCGTGGCTCAAGGCAAAGTTCGACAAGAACACCTTTAAGCAGCTGAAAAACTATACCGGGCCCGAAGGCCAGACCATCCGCGCGAAGTTCACGGAGGTTCGCAAAGCCCACGACGCCCGCATTATGGAACGGATTTTGGACGACGTCAGCGCAGAGACCGGCATCCCCCGGAACGAGCTTTACATCGAAACCGTCAGCGGTCACGCGGACGCCTGGAAGGAAACGGCAGGCCTGACGCTCCCGGAGGACGTGGATATGAACGTCCGACAGATCGTCTACTCCGGGCGGGACGGCCTGGTCACGGCTCCCAACGCCAACTACTCTGCCGGCACGCAGGACATCATCGTGGCCCAGAAGATCGGCGAGAACGCTTTGGCCCGAAACGTCTACAAGGAGTTTCACGGCGGCATGGATGCGCCGAGTCTCAAGGCTGCCAAGGAGTTCACCGCCCAGATGGACTATACCTACGTCCAGCCCTGGCAGGGTCTGGAGGGCGACATGGAGATCACCTTCAACCAGGAGGCCTATATTGAACTGGACAAGGTCATCAATCCCGCCCACTTCGACGAGGCTCTGAAAGCCAAGAAAATGAACCAGCTTACCGTGGAGCACAAGGCGATGGAATGGAAGAATCGGGCGGAGAAGCTGCAGGCCAGAGCGGATGCGCTGGAGCAGGAGGCGGCGAAGCTCACGGGAGAGGCAAAGCAGGCCAAACTGGATGAGGCCATGGATCTGCGCTGTACGGCGCACGGTCAGGAGGTGGAATCCGTTCGTCAGCTTACAAAGGCTGCAGATAATACCATCGCTCCCCGCAGCGAATACCGGGACGGTCAGGGTTTAGGCGCCAGCTATACCACACGCGCCAAAGAAATGGTAGCCATGGGAAAGCAGGTCCAGAAGGGAGGAGATCCCCATGCGTTCTTCGACAACCTGCGCACCGAGCACGGCGTGGACTACAGAGGCGCCGTGCGGGAGGTTGCTGCTTGTCTGGAGTGACAGTGCCTCGGCCCGTCAGAGTATGGACCAGAACAGAAGTCAGCAGACTTTCTGTGCGTGATTTTTCATTATGATTTGAAAGTGCGAATGTCTGTTCTAATCCTTTTTTGAATTTGCGCAATTCATTACACCTTATCCATTTTTCGAAAAACAAAAAGCGGTCCGGCAGGGGAGTGTGGGTGCCTCCCTGCCGGGCCGCTTCAAGCTCAGTGCTGCGGTTTTCCCTGTGCAATCATTTATACAAAGCGAACCTTCAGATAGTTCTTTTTGCCCCTCCGAAGAAGCACATAGTCCTTGTATGGCGGCCGACTGATCACGGCGTCTATCGATTCACACTTTTTCCCATCCACATAGACTCCATTCTGCTGAATCAGGCGGCGTACCTCGCTTCTGGATGCCGCGAAGCCGGAGCTGCAAAACAATTCGACGACGCCGATGGAAGTGCCGGGAATCCGGAAATCGCTTTCGGGCGCGATTTCTCCGGCGGTGCCGCTTTGGAACAGAGAGCGGGCGGTTTCAGCGGCACGATCCGCCGCTTCCCGACCGTGAACCAGGGCGGTGATCTCATGGGCCATCACCTGCTTTGCGCGGATGATGTCGTCCGCAAGCAGAGCCTTTATTTCGTCGGCTGGCAAGCGCGTAAATAGGAGTAGCAGCTTTTCCACGTCCGCGTCGTCCACGTTGTAGAAGTACTGGTAGAAATCAAAGGCCGTCGTTTTTTCCCGGGCAACCCAAAGCGTTCCGGACTCCGTCTTGCCCATTTTCTTCCCTTCCTTTGTCAGAAGCAAGGGGCAGGTCAGGCCGAAGATTTTGTCCGCTTCCTCGAGGGGCTCCGCGCTGTCGTTCAGAGCGTGCAGCTTCCGGTGAAGCGTCGTGCCGGCCACAATGTTGCCCCACTGGTCGCTTCCGCCAATCTGGAGAACGCAGCCGTAGGTTTCGTTGAGGTGGACGAAGTCGTAGGCCTGCATCAGCATGTAACCCATCTCTAAAAACGTGAGGCCGCCCTGCTTGAGCCGGTTGGCATAGGTCTCGGCAGAGAGCATGGTATTCATGTTGAAGTGGACGCCCACCAGACGCATGAAATCGACGTAGCTGTATGGATCCATCCAATCTGCGTTGTTCAATATAATGGCTGGATTCTCGCCCTCCGTGCGGACAAAGCGCTGGATCAGCTGCCGGACTTCCTCCAGATTGTGCTGGACCTGCTCGCGCGACAGCATTTTTCGCATATCGCACTTTCCGCTTGGATCGCCGATCATTGCAGTGGCGCCGCCGATTACAACAATCCCGTGATGACCCGCATCCTGGAGATAGCGGAACATCATCAGCGCAAAGAAATGGCCGATATGCAGGCTGTCAGCGGTCGGGTCAATGCCGAGGTAAAACGTGATTTTTTGCTCCGACTCCAGCAGGGCTTTGACCGCTTGCAGGTTGGTGCACTGGTAGATGTATCCGCGCTCCCGGAGCGTTTCAAACAGAGAATGATTCATAAAAATACCTCCCTTTTTGCCGCGTCTGTATTTGGTGCGTCTTGCGGGAATCGAACCCACGACCCGCAGATTAAAGGTCTGCTGCTCTACCATCTGAGCTAAAGACGCATATTGGTGTGCAGAGTGGGATTCGAACCCACAAGCCTTTCGGCATCGATTTTTGAGACCGATTTGTCTACCGGTTCCATCATCTGCACAGATTTGGTGGGCCAGGTTGGACTTGAACCAACAACGTCCGTCAGGAACCGGATTTACAGTCCGGTGCGATACCAATTACGCTCTACTGACCCATATTGGTGACCCCTGCGGGATTTGAACCCGGCATTGCCGCCTTGAAGGGGCGGTGTCCTTGCCTGTTAGACGAAAGGGCCATGACAGCTCCATGATGGAGCTGAAACAGTTTAAGTTTATGCGGTGCTCTTTACTCGAAAAGGATCACCGACAATTATGATATCGTCCAGACCGACGCCGAGGACGGCAGCCAGAACGACCAGATTGTCAATCGTCGGCATCGCCTGTCCGCGCTGCCACTTGTAAATTGCCTGCGGGTTGCTGAATCCGAAGATATCCTGTAGATCCCGAACCGTCATCCCTGCCTGCTTGCGCAGACGAACGATGTTTCTTCCGGTTGCGGTCATATCAACGACCGGCCATATGTTCATGGTGTTTTCGCTCCTTTCCGGCCGCTTGGCCGGAAGAGTCCGGCTTACGCGGCCTGATTGATTGGGTGACTGACGAACGCCTGATAAAAGGATTCGCCTGATTTTTCATAACTGGTTTCCATTCAATTTTCCCCCTTTGCATACGAAAAGGCCGCCTGCCTCATACAAGACAAGCGGCCTGATACTCCGGATTTCCTCTACGGGCATTCCGGTCGGTCGTAAAGAATTGTCTCATACGGGCGCGCCAAAGGACCGTGCACGCCATAATAATAGCTGCACAGGGAATGCTCCAAATATTCTTTAGAAAAAAGCTTCTGAATACGGATCATTTCTTTGTCCTTTCCGGGCGGCTGCCCTGGTTTTTTCTGCGCCAAATATAGCACAGTTTTCGGGGTTTGTAAAGTAACTTGTGGTTTAATACCCAAAATCTGTCAAAAACCTTTTTCCAATTCGGGCAGCCGGTTAAAAGCATAGATCTGATAGTAAATTTCCCTGCGGCCATCATTAATGAGATATTGCAGCCGATCACGGACCGACGGAGCAGATAAGGCCGCAACGGCCTCCGGGCCGTATTTGGTTCCAGATTGCGCTTGAAACTCTGTAATCAACTGATCAATTGTTTTGCCACTGTTGTATGGCCGGCCAAGGAAGTCCGTCGATGCATCAATACTGTCCGCAATTGCAAGAATGTCTGCAAAGGGGCGGTTTTTGGTTTGCGGAATCAGGGGGTATCCCGCAGTGCCGTCGTGCCAGAGATGGTGGGTCAGAGCGCAATCATGGATGCATTTGACCCGCTCATCCTGCTCTCCGACAGTTTGAAATATGTGTTCAAAATGGCCGGGATGTTCTTTGATGAGTCGGAATTCGTCCTCGGTAAGATGCCGCATAGAGTTTCCGACAATGTCGAGCATGAAGAACTTTCCTACATCGTGGTACATACAGCAGTCAGACAGAAGCTGCCTCATTTTAACTGAGTGCTGCAGGATATAGGTCATGTTTTTTCCGGCTACTCCGTCAAAGGCCTCAGGCGTCGCCGCAACCATGTAGTCAAAAATTGCCAAACTCATTTCCCGCACCATGGCGGTGTGAACGAAAAGCGGCTTATCCGCGTACACAGTGGTCTCCAGAATGATTTCCGCGAATTCGTCAAAGGATCCAGTCAGGGAGGCAGCGTGCAGGAACATGACGATAAACCGGTTAAAATACACGTTGTTTGCCATCTGGGACACCGCTATCATCTTCGGAATAACCTCTTGAATCCGCTTCCGGCATATTCGGCAGATTTCATCCTTTGGCAGAGGGCTGAATTTGTAAAGAACGGTCAGAAAAATACTGTTGATTCCTGCAAGTCCAAACGCTTGAGCCAGCGGGCTCGGTTGATGCCAAACCTCCTCCTGCATCGTACTCAACCCATCAAGCATGGCCTCCAGTGTGAGGTTGCCTAAGAAGAAGTCACAAGTCAGCAGATTGAGCCGCAGTTGTCCAGAGTCCATGCCGAGAAGCCGATCTTGTTCCAGCCTTTCCCGAAGGCCTCCACAGATTCCCATCAGGAATGGCCGGATAGAAGGGAGATCAATCGCAAGTCCGCAATCACGTGCATAGATGCAATAGTCGCTGAAATAATCAAGAAGCGAGACATGGAATGAGAGCAGAATCTTCTCTTCATACTCGGTCGGCGGTTGCTCCATGTGGGAGAGCAGCACCGAGTTGACTTCACGTAGTTTTGCGGCTGAAAACTGGCTTACGCCGCCATAAGCCACACGGGTAAGTGTAAGCAGCACTTTGCTCCGGGCCCGCCCGTGAAGCTTGTCGCTGTCAAGCTGTCGGGACAGCGCCAAACTGTCGTCAAAATAGGGCGAGGCCTGATTTTTAAAGGCATGCGCATTTATCAGCAGATCGAAGCCAAGTGTGCATCGGTTCAGCGCAAACGCATATCGGTCCCAATCTTCCTGTTTTCGGTAATAATCGGTCAGGAGCTTTGAAATGCGGTAGTAAATGCCAAAATCCGTCACAAGTTTGCCGGGCCTGCCGCCGTCCGGGATCAGGATATCCGCAAATGATTCCAGCGCCTCAACGTCCTCGGCACGGAGAATGTCTGGCTCCTTTTCGAAAGTTTCAACATACTCCCGGATTATCGTGTTGGCAATGTCAGCGATTACACGCTTTTTTGCAGAGCGTTGTTCCAGCGTTGCGATTATATGCGCCTTGCTGTCCGTAGGGGTAAAGACAAGCTTTTCAAGCGCATTATATTCCAACAGTTGTTGCATATATTCCGAAGGCGGATATGTATATTTCATTTTAGTTACCTCCTGCTTCGGCTTCTCCAAGTCCCGCACTTGCCGCACAGACCGGTGAGTTTGTTTCATGTTTCGCACCAGAGCAATTTTGACTCTCCGGCTACCTCCAATTGCATCATAGCATAAATATTTATTCCACGCAAGCAGGACAATTAGCTTTCTGTGATAGAATGCTATAGTTTTTTGTTGTGGGGAAAATATTGGAGGGCTAACGCAGAGCAATAACAGGACCAAGTACGCGAACTCAATACGAACGAAAAAGACAGAAGGCACGTTTTCTCATTAGCGAAAATGACATCAAGTCAGCGCTTTTTAGGATATACAAGGTGCGCGATGGATATTCCCATGGATATTTTTTTCGGGACCCTCGAAAGACCCGGGAAAAACAAGGGTTTTTGAGATGCAGGAGGTCGTCCTGCAAAACCGTCATTCACCAGTTCAAATCTGGTCGTCACCTCCAAGGATTCCCGATCACGAAAGTGGTCGGGAATCCTTGTTTTTCACCCCCTCGAGGTGAGCCGGGGCGCTTTTGCCTTTTTTTCAAAAGCGTCGTTCCAGGAATCCGGGTAGTGTGGTAGTGTCGGTAGTGTCAAGTATTATGCGCAAATTTGTTTGCAAAAACTGAAAAACGAAGCCAGTACGAGTATGACCGGAGGGCGGCAGCCCTCTTGTCAACCGTAGAGCGGGCCGGGAGGCTGGCGTCAAGGACGGCGCAGCCGCTTGCTTGTCCTTGACGCTGGGCTTCCGGTCTGCTATGGTCAGCAGGCCATCTGAGGCTGCTCCATTGCTTCCAGATGCTTCATATTCATGTACTTCTTGTTGCCCCATTGGGTACCGGCAACGTGACGCAGCCTGGCGCAGACCAGCATCAGCGCAGAGTTCCCATCCGGGAAACAGCCGACCACCCTGGTCCGTCGCCGGATTTCCCGATTCAATCGTTCAATCACATTGTTCGTTCGGATCTTTGTCCAATGCTCCGAAGGGAAGTCACAATAGGTCAGCGTTTCTTCGAAACCGTCCTCAACTTTTTTCGCCGCTTCCTTGAGCTTCATCGCCTTAAGCTCTGCCACAACAGCACGGGCTTTTTCTCTCGAGGCTTTCTTGCTCTCCTGCGCATGAATCGCTTTTAGCATCTTGGCGACCAGCTTGACCTTGGATCGTGGGACGACACTGAACACGTTTCGGTAGAAATGCACCGTGCAGCGCTGATATTTGGCGTCCGGATAACCCAAAACGATGGTGTCCTCTTTTCCCAATAAAACTTCTATCTGGGTATCTTCTACTGGGACACACTGTGCTGCGCCATCCAACAAATGCACTAAGCGCTCAACACAGTGCTTCGTGTTTCCGGTTCCGCTGAAATAAACCCCGATCACTGAAATATTCCTCCGATTGATTCAGATTTCTCTCTCCGAGTATCGGTCGCCCGTCCAAGGTAAAAACGAACTGTTTTGTGAATCCAAGGAAAAACTTGCGTGTTGCTGGCGGCCATTGGCCGCTCTACAGCGCGTTTGCTGAGTAAAGCCTATAACCAGATGTGCGTTACATCACTTTCGCCTTAGAGGGTTTTTCTGCACTGTACATGACACGCACAGTGCTTCCTTCCTGCGGTACCGGCTGCCCCGCATTGATCCACACCCGCTTGAAGTATTCCTTCCCATCTGCGATATACTTGACTTTTATGACGTGGGGGAAAATCGTGCCATCCAGCGGGCCGGTCCGCAGTGCTTTGGTACGGATGGATAACCACCATTGTTTTTTGACGGAAACAACAATTCCTTCTGTTTGCGTATCCATGGAAACCTCCCTAAAAGTAAAACAGTTCTTCAAATTTCTTATCCAATGCAATGCACAGAATCAAAGCCAGCTTTGCGGTGGGATTAAACTGCCCGGTCTCAATGGAACTGATCGTATTGCGGGACACGCCGACCAGATCTGCCAGCTGCTGCTGAGACAGCTTTTTCTCGATACGGGTTTCTTTGAGCCTGTTCTGTAATATCAGTTTTTCGTTCATTTTACTTCATCACGCTTTTCAGCACCAACGCCGCACAGAATCCTGCCGCAACGACAGCAGCAATAATGCCCCAGATCAGGTTTTGACGATTCCCTAATTTCCGGAACAGCACAAAATTACAGCTGGCATACATGGAAAAATACACCATCCACCCGGCAAAACTGATTTCGGGGGCATTCAAAACGAGCGTGCCAAGAAAAACCAGCACAATGCACACGAACCCACCGACCAGCATGCCAACTTTAGACGCCGCAGCAGCGACCGCCATCTCGCGTTCATCCCGTCGACCTGCGTTCTCCTCACGGCTCATTTTTAAAATATAATCCTTCTCCAAAATAGGCTCCCTCCTTTGTGCCAAGTTTTCTTGGCGCAACCAGATTATACTGCTGCCAAGTGTTCTTGTCAAGAGCAATTTGTCAGAAATAATCGGACAACAAGAAGCTGAGAGAAACGATGCTGCCGTTTCTCCCAGCTTGTATTAGATTTCTTGACGGATAGACAGTGCTGTTTTTTCAACACCGGGGGAGAGTGCGCCGGGTTTGCGGAGCGGACTGGGGCGGCGCCCATCGATTCCGACGCGCCAAGAAGCCCCGTGACGTTTTATTTTTTGCTAAAACCGTACGGCGGATCACCGTAACCGATCAGGCCGAAGCCCGCGGTCAAAAACTCACAGTAATCACATGTGTCCGAAAACACGACGGTTGCATTTTTCGGAATACCGTTCGTCGTATTGTTAAATGTCATGTAGACGTAGATGTCATCCATCTCGCTTTGCTTTTTTGACGTTGTATATGTTCCGTTATATTCGCAGAAGCCTTCCCCAAAATTGATATTCATATAGAAAGAACCGTTGGGATAGAATATCAATGTTGACTCCGAGCCTCCGACAAGATTCGGGTCCGCGGAAAGGTAAGTACCCTGAATAAAGTAATTCTCTTCCGAAGGATTGAAGCCTGCCGCTTCTTCGGTTGGTGTGTGTTTGGTCGTTTCGGCCGGTGCTTCCGTCATGGGTTCGGTGGACGCTTCCGTAGATTCAGCAGGGATTTGACTTGGGAGACAGTGATGATTATAATCATATCTTTCATTGTTTATGAGTAGAAAAACGTCATCCACGTCGACGATTTTGTCCGCATTTCTGTAAATATAGACATCGCATCCCCAGTTTTCATTGTACAGATCAAAATGGGCGTCCTCGGGAATCTCAATATCCCGGAAAATGATTTCGTTGTCTTTTATCTCAACAGGAATATCATACGTATCTGTCGTCGCGATGCCTTCGTCATGCCGGTAGACCTTCAGCCTTGGCTGCATTTCCGAGGGATGAATGTCGCCCTTCTCACCGTTTCCTTCGAAATACAAAGACACCAATATGTCGTGAAAAAATAAATTCCACGAATAATACTGCTTATCGTTTTCGTAGTACTTCGGAAACAATCTGTCGATATCTCCTACGCCGAAAAATCTTATTTCCTGAATATGCTTTCCGTCTTTCGCATCAATCTCAACGCGTATGTCCCTGGGGTTTACAGAGTATGTAAATTCGCCCTCCGCATACGCGGAATCGGAACGCATAATCTGATTCGACGATGTAAGTGCCGTGCTGCCGGAATCCTGCTCAGAAGCGTGAAGCGCCTTCCCGATAAAAATACCGCCCACAGTTAACCCTGCGCCAAGGATTAAGAAAAGCATCGTGAACAAGAAAACCTTGAGCCCTTTTTTCGGCTTTTTCCCGTCCGGGGCGGGACTCTGCGGCAGATAGCCCTGCTGCGTCGGTACTCCCCGGGCCGCAAAGGCAGGCTGCTCCGATCTTCCCTGCATATAGTACATTCCAGAAGCACGTTCAGGTCTATGCCCTTCGGACGGCTGGTGATATGCGCTGCTGTTCTCTGTCATTCTTTCGGAATTTGTGGAACGATGCAACATAGTTTTGGGGTCGTTCGGGTTGAACTGAGGCTGAGCGGGTGGTTGCTGGACAGGCTTTCCGCAGGAGGGGCAGAATGCAGATTGACCTGAAATCTGCGCGCCGCAGCTGCTGCAAAACATGGGCTTACTTCCTTTCTCTGCCCTTTCGGGACGATTATTTTGAGGATGAAATCATTATAGCAAGTGTACTGTGCTCTGTCAACGGTGACCGCGACAGATCGAAGGACAGGGATTCAGGCGTTGCCATGATATGAAACAGACTCAAAAAGTTGAAAATATGTGAGGGATGTTCCTGAAAAAGAAAATGCTGTGTCTACAGACTGTTCATTCTGGAAAGCGCATCCTTGGCCAGGGCGGAACGTACGGATTGCTCGTCGCTGAAGCGGATGATGGCCGCGAGCGGATCGTCACGGAAGCGCTCCATGGCATAGACAAGTCCGTTGTTGTGCGAATCCAGGTTCAGACTGTCGCACTGTTCCGGGTCTCCGGCAAGGATGATTTTCGTGCCCTGTCCTGCGCGGGTAATGATGTCGCGGATCAAGAGCTGAGAGGCGTTCTGTGCCTCGTCGCAAATCAGATAGCTTTTCGTCAGCGACCGGCCTCGAATATAGGACAGGGCGCACATCTCGATTACGCCGGAGGCAAACAGATCGTCGATCTGCGTTCTTGTCATTTCCTCATCATTGCGGGCCAGCAGATTTTCCAGATTATCATAGAAGGGGAGAAGCAGCGGCGTCATTTTCTCATGCAAAGAGCCCGGCAAATAACCGAAGCTTGGGTCGCCCGCCTCCGCGTTCGGTCTGGAAATCAAAATTTTCTGATACAGACGGTCACGCACTCTTTGAGAGGTATAGGTCTGCTCCAGACCGGCAGCCAGGGATAGGAAGGTCTTTGCGGTTCCCGCCGGGCCGCTTAAGATGACCAGAGGAATCTCCGGGTTGGTCAGCGCCCAGATGGCATAGCGCTGCAGGGCGTTTTTTGGTGTGACCCCGCCGAACAGCGTTTTTTTCTCATCGATGCGGCGCAGCGCGCCGTCCCGGTAAACCGTGAGCGCCGTTTTCTCATTGCCTTCCGGGTCGATTGCTTGCGCAGTCACAAAGAGATTCTCCGTGAGACTATCATTCCACTGGTTTTTTTTGCCCGCTGCCTTTCCGACCCAGCTTCCGTTTTGATAGATCGATGTGATGGCCTCATAGGGCACTTCCAGGTCGGTATATCCGGTAAAGGAATGATCTTGGTTGACGACGAGATTCTTGTATTCCTGGACATGGGCCGGGCCGAGAATGACGGATGCGTTGATGCGCATCGCAATATCATTGCTGACCAGAATGACAGGCGCGTGATTGGACGGCTCCTTGTTTGTCAGATAGACACAGGTTGCAATGATTTTGTTGTCCGGAACAGAAATCGAAAAACCGTTTGGCAGGTAATCCCCGTGTACGCCGTTTGGCTCCACATACAAAACACCGCCGCTCTGAAGCTTGACGCCTTTGGTCAGGTCCCCGCCGGCCCGCGCCTCCTCAATCAGGCGAATCGCACCTCTCGCATGATGCCCGAGCTCGCCCCGCGCATTTTTGTATTCATCCAACTCTTGAAGTACGGTGCTCGTCAGGATGACGTCATTATCCGAGAATCCCAGGAGGGCAGTTGGGTCTTGCAGCAAAATATTCGTGTCGAGTACAAAGCGTTTTTTCATAATACCTACCCCTTTCAATCGCTGATCCTGCCTTTATAATTATACTGCAAAAAAGCAATTATTGCAAGAGGTCTACGGTCAGGGAAAGAACAACGCAGATCACGAATCCGGGAATCAACCTTGCCCTGACGGGAAAAAGTGTTCCGGGACGGCGAAGCGCAGTGGAAAAAGCGGGTTCGAAAAAAACGATTGACAAATGCGGCGGTCTGTGATACTCTAAATATGCTCCAAATAGAGCATATTTAGAAAGGGGGATCATTATGGAATCCACGGAAAAGGTATCTGTCAACATGAACATTGGAACACTGTCTCAAATTGATCTGCTGGTAGATTTGGGATACTATTCCAACCGCAGCGACTTTATCAACCAATCGGTACGGCAGGTTTTGGAACAGAAGCGCGCGATTATAGAAGGGGAAACACAGCGGCAGCAATCCTATAACAAGCACTGGTTTATCGGCGTCTACGGCTTTACGGCGGCGCAGCTCCTCCGTGCGCAGGAATCCGGCCAAAAGATTAAGGTCAGAGGCTATGGCCTGGCTGTGATTGACAGCAGCTTGGATGCGCTGGCACTGGAAACCATCGAAGAAATCAATGTCAAGGGCAAGGTGCTTTGTTCTGAGCGTGTTAAGAAGCATTTTGGATTGAAATAGCGCAGGGCTCGTTCGTTTATTGCCGCTTTGGATCCGGTGGAGCGGGCATATCTACCGAGTGCTGTAGAAAGAAACAACAAAGGAGGCTCTTTTGTCTGCTGACAAAAGAGCCTCCTTTGTTGGGGGGAGATGGAACAAACGTACACTTTCCGGGGGAGGAAAGAACGAACGCAAGTTCCGCCGCCTCCACAAAAGCACACCAGAAATACTTAGTATTTGCTTTATTTCGTTTTGCCTTCGGCGATGTAATATGATTTTTTATGAACTTTTCGCAATCGTTCGAAATAACACCAGCACGTTTTTCTTTGTTTGTAAAGGAACCCGTGGTAAGTTTTTTCAGCGGCTTTGAAATTGAAAACGGGATTATCCGGCAGGGGAGAATAGGCTGCTGCGGCTCAGGGCTCCTTCCACAAGTGCCAGGCGTCGTTTTCCTCATTGCCGTCGGTAACGCGGATCAGCCAGGTCCCGTCGGCGGCATGGGAGATGTGCCGGATCATGCTCCGTTCCTCTGCCGGCGTAAAAGGGAGCCGGGTCATCTCACCCTCCCGCAGGACGTAGATCCCGGGAGTGTGGAGCTCGTCGCCTCCCGGCATGAAGAAATCCAGGAAGTAGAAGGCCGGACGCCCGCTGCCTACGGACATGGCGTAGAGGTCATCCCCCGTGAAGAGAGGCAGGCCCGTTTCCAGGTCCACAATCAGACGCAGTCGGCCGAAATTTTCATAGTACAGGTACCGCCCTTCCTCCAAGCGGAAGCCGCTTACCATCATGCCGAATTCATCCAGGGCTTCCCGCCGGGAGAGAACGCCGTGAACATTCATTGCCGCGGCAATCATCTGCTCGTTCAATGCCAACTCGGAGCGATTTTGACCGGAGCGATCATAACGGTCCAGATACAGCTCGGAGCTTCCCCCTTCCAGGTGCAGGCGGAGCAGGGCAAAACCGTCTTCGTCGGCACAGACCGCCCGCAGGGTATCGGTGACGTCGTCGCCTGCCGGAAAAGACAGGAGCTTCCGCACGGTCTTGTCGGCGGGATCGAAGACATAGACCTTATCGCTGGCCGGATGGGTCATCTCATGGCTGACAATCAGGAGCCTGTCCTCCATCGCGGCCATGGAGCAGTAGGGGAAGCCGTTGTCCGTAATCCGATATTTCTCCGCAGTCCGCCCGGGCCCGTCAATGCATAGAAGCCACAGCGTATCCGGAGCGTCGTCCGTGGGATTGCCCGTGAGCGCCAGGGTGTAAACGGCGCCGCCCAGCTCTGTGCGGGTGTAGACTGCCTCGTAGCCCTGGTCCTCCAGCGTCATTAAGGGGACGTCCTCCCGGGCGGAGGTGTCGATCCAGTGGTAGATTGCCGTACTCGTGGGCGCGCCACCCTGGTCGAATTCGTCGTAGAGCACGCCTTTTTCCGTCACCGTGCAAAGACAGCGGGCGTCGGGGGCGGCGGCGCGGCTGCCGTCCTCAGCCAGAAGGTCCACAGGGTGCTTCGGCTGGGTGGAGATGGGGGCGGTGGATTCAGTGTCGGATGTTGTTTGGCTTTTGTCGCAGCCCGCCGCAAAAAGGAGCAGGGCCGCCAGAAGATAAATCACTGCTTTTTTGCACATCATGATTTGCCTCCATTTTTTTATGTCTGTCAGTTTTTCGACGATGTGCAAAGGAAAAAGTTCCATAAGAAATAGTATTATTGCAAAAACGGCGCCTGCCTTCGCAGGCGCCGTTTTTGCATGGAAGGGGTCAGGCGGGATAGACAACGCCTGTCATCGTATAGCAATCCATGCCGTTCACGTCGCGCACCCTGGCATACCGCCAGTAATAGCAGCTGCCGAAGGCGGCTTCCAGCTGGGCCGTTGCCGCATCGCGGAAAGCGAACTCATCGAAATAAACGTCGGCGCTTACCGTGACGTAGAATGCGTAGTAGCTGTTCCGTTCCGTCACCTGGTCTGCCAGCGCGGCCAGGTAGGCGCTCACTTCCTCCTCGCTTTCCAGCAGGCAGTCATGGGCGCCGCCGTCGTAGGAGGCAAGCAGCTCGTTGTCAAAGTTTGCGGGGTTATAGTCGGGGGCGGTGCAGTAGGAATCATCCTGTAAACGCGTATAGACCTGAGCGTGGCGCTCTTTGGAGCAGCCCACGCAGAAATCCCGGTACACGGTGCATTCGTGATCCTGTACGAAAGGGATTCCGGCAATCGCGTAAGTTCCGTCGATCAGATAATCGTATCCGTCAATGCGTACGTAACTGTAGGAGTGCGTGCCGATACTTTCCATGTACTCGCCGTTATAAGAGTCGTATTCATTCTGGCTGCGGCCCACGATGTTGTAATACTTGCCCACCACGCGGGTGATATCAAAGCCTTCCAGGCCGAGGAGCAGCGTAATGGCCTTGGCGTAACCGTAGCAGGCCGCGTTGCCGTAGAGCAGTGGCCCCTCCGCACGGAAGGAAACCAGCATGGAGCTGAGCATATCCGATTCGTTTGCGGGATCGGGAGAACGGGCTGCCCATTCCTCACCGGTGAAATCGTAGGTCACGTGGATTTGAATATAATAGTACACGTTGTACATTTTCTGATAAGACGACATGGTATCGTCACAGCAAGAAATGAGGATCTGCTTGGCGCGCGCCAGCACCGTTTCCACGGGGCTGCCCGCCACGGGAGCGATAGAATAGCCGTGTGACAGCGCCCAGACAGCCTGCTCGGAGTTGTACACCGCGATACCGTTCGCGGCGTCGATTTTGGCAAACTGGTAATCCGCGGCCCGGGTGGAATCCATATGCGCGAAATCCAGGTAGGAGGGGATCAGCGCAGTGGGGGTGACGGACATCAGCGTGTTGCTGTAATATTTGACGATAATCTGAACGTAGCCGTCCGCCAGCGCCTGGCCCTTGATGGACATGCAGCCGCCCACAAAGCCGCTTTCAAAGTACAGCCTGTCCAGGGTTTCTTCCAGATCGCCGTAATCGTAATTGACCTTGATGACCATGCTGCTGCAGCCGTAGAACAGATGGTAGTCCAGCTCCGCCAGCAGCTCCGCAAACGAGGAGACGCCCGCAGCATAGCTGTGGGGCAGGAGCTTGTTCAAAACCTGGCCGTTGTAAACGAGGCCGATATCGATGTCGCTTTGCGTCGCGGCGACGTTTTTCAGTTCGTTGATCAGCGCGTCCACCGTCTCCTGGGCGTAGGACGGTTCGCCCCAGGTCATGGGAGAACCGGCCGCGACGGTCACGGGCACGTCTACGGTCAGACCGCCGCAGCTTACCGTCACGGCTGTGGTATCTTCGGTCAGCGCTGTGTCAGGAAAGGTGCAGGCGCTTGTCAAGGTCTCCTCCGCGCCCTTCGTGCAGCGCAGCAGGATGCCGGTTGGGTCGAAGATCTCACCGGCCACATAGGTCTCGCGTATGGGGGCGTTGACCAGGCTTACCGAGTCGTACTCCGAGGCGGAGGGATCGGATGTGGCGAATTCGGTGCTTGGCGTTTCGGTACTGGGGCTTTCGTCGCCGGAAGAGACGGGCGCGACAGCCGACACAGTAACGGCCTGGGCGGCGCTCAGGCCTTTGTAGCTGACGGTTACAGCGGCATCGTCCTCGGTCAGCGTGGTCTTGTCCACGGTGTAAGCTGTGATCTCGGTTTCCGAGCCGTCGGAATACACGGCCATCACGATCATGCCTGTTTTGTCGAAGGATTCGCCCGCGGTGTACGCCGTTTTGGCGGGGGCCTGCGTAATTTTCAAAGCGCGCAGCTCAGCTTCCGCCGGGTCGTTATTGTCGCAGGCTGCGAAGCACAAAAGAATGGCGCATAAGAGAAGCAGAACGGTCAGAATTCTTTTTTTCATGGACGGTTTCCTCTTTCATGTAAGTATTGTCGGTTGCGATCTGCAGGGGAATTTCTCAGTAGACCGCAAAATAATCCGCGTAATTGCGCCAGGTGTAGTTGCTGCGGAATTTGTTTATTTTGGCGGCGGGGATATACAGCTTAACCGCGGCGGCAGCGCCGTCCATCAGCCCTTCGGCGGGCACGAAGGATTTGCTCGGTTCCGGGAGCTCAAGATAGACTTTTTCCAACGCGGGGCAGCCGGAAAAGATTCCGGCATCATAGATCGTATAGCAGGCGGGGATCTCCAACTCGGTCAACTGACCGCACCCGGAGAGGAAACCGCCGGTCAGCCCCTGGATGGGGCGCCCGTTGTAACGCTCGGGCAGGCGGATCGCGGTCTCGTCCTTATACGCGTCCTTGATGGCTGTGAGGTAGAGCATGCCGCCCTCGTCCGAGACTTCGAACATGATTTCCTGCGGCTCCTCCGTTTCCTGCGGCGTGTCGCTGCTTTCGGTCTCCGGCATCGGCGGAATCTCAATATCCGTGGGCCCGTCGCGGCCCAGCTGCTCTTTGAGCAGATCAATCAATCGGACGGTGTGCACAATCGCGCCGGTATCGTTCAGGTGAAAGTTGGTGTCGTAGAAATAGCCCGGATCGTAGGTGACGTCAGCAATGCTGCCCAGCACCCTGCAGTCCAGTTTTTCCGCAACGAAGCGTTCAAAGGCGGCGGCCTCCTCCGGCGTGAAACGCACCGCCGCCGCGTTGGTGGGGGAAAAGGCGAAATACAGCTCCGCGCCCTTGGCCCGTACGGCCTGGACATAGGCGGCCATATCAGCGAAAAACGCCTCGTCGTAAAGATCGGAGAGGGTGACGGTTTGGCTTTTGTCAAAGCCCCCAGGCATAATGTTGTGTTCCCGCGGATAGGCAACGTCGCCGTACTCGTTGAGGGAGGAACGGGCGTAGAGCTCGCCCTCCGCCACGGCCTCGGCGTTTCTCACTGACAATTTATTCCACAGAAAGGGGAAATAATGGTATGCCATGGACGTTTTCTCGTCCCAGGAGAGGGCGCGAATCATGCTCCGCTCCTCGTTTGCGGCTTCCCACAGTGCTTCGGCGTTGAAGTACTCGGAATAGGTCTGCGGATTCAACTCCGGCGCCAGCACCACCACGTCCTCGCGCTTCACCCCGTCAAGGGAGAGCTCCGTCATCACCCGCGTGCCCAGCGAGGCGTACATCCCGAAATTTACCGCCGTGTAACCGAGCTCCTGTTCGATGAGATCGCAGCGCAGGCCGAAGGGCAGACTGCTTCCCCCCACGAAGATGAGCTTTTGACCTTGTACCTCCGTCAGCCGGTGGTACTTGTCCACCAATGCCGCATGGAAGGCGTTGTGATAGTTGTTGTTCGCGGACTCGCCCACCAGTGCGAAGATGCCGAAGGGCAACAGAGCCAGCAGGAGATAAAGCGCCATGTATCGGAAAACCTTTTTCACGTCGCGTACCCCCTCAGAACTGGAAATAGATGAACGCGGATTCCACGTCCGCGGCGTTGAGGTAAATGAAGCTGCCGATCGTCGCCCAAATCATTACGGCATAGAGTGCGGTGCGGCCCACCCGGGCAAGGGCGGCCGCCTTGCCCTCCCGGGGCCGGTACAGCCATGCGAAGCATTTCTCATAGAACGCGAACAGCACCAGTACTGCCGTGAGGAACAGGAGCTTGAAGAGGGAAAGATCGAAATACTGCCAGGTCGCGGTAAAAAAACCGGCGGAAACCTGCCAGTCTGTAAACAGCGTACGGTAGGCCTTCCCCGCGTCGGCGATGCTGTTGCTGCGGAACATCATCCAGGCCAGCGCGATCAGCACAAGGGTCAGCCCGTGGCGTGCCGCCCTGGCGGCGCGGCGGGGCCGCGGGGCAGCTCCGGCTGCCGTCGAGTCCCGGCCTTCCGCCCCAGGCTCCTTTCCGCCCGTAATCAGGCGTTCTGCAATGCGGTACAGGGCCAGCAGCAGCCCCCACAGCACGAAGGTCAGGTCGGCGCCGTGCCAAAGGCCGCTGAGAAGAAACACGACCAGAATATTGCGGCACCAGCGCGGAAAGGATACCCGACTGCCGCCCAGGGGAAAGTAAACGTAGTCACGGAACCAGGTGGAGAGCGTGATATGCCAGCGGTTCCAGAATTCTTTGATGGACGCGGCGCCGTAGGGGTGATTGAAATTGCTTGTGAGACGGATGCCGTAGATTCGCGCGATGCCCTTCGCAATGTCGCTGTAGCCCTTGAAGTCCCCCAGAATCTGCGCCGAAAACAGCGCGGTAGCCATGGCCAGCGCAAGGCCGTTGGCACTGTCGATGTCCTCATACACCCGGTTGACCAGCACGCCCGCAATATCCGCCACGGCCACCTTTTCAAAAAAGCCGACGATCATCATCTTGGCGCCGGCGATCACGTTTTCAGCGTCAAAACGGTGCGCCGCCTTCAACTGGGGCAAAAGGTTGCCGGGCCGTTCGATCGGTCCCGCCAAAAGCTGCGGGAAGAAGCTGACGAACAGCGCATAGGCGAACACGTTGTGTTCCGCGGCGATCTTGCCGCGATACACGTCCGCCACATAGGAAAAGGTCTGGAAGGTATAGAAGGAGATGCCCACGGGCAGGAGGATATCCAGGTGGAAGGAGTAGGTCTTCCCCGTGGCAAGTCCCAGCAGAGCGGCAGCCCCGTCCGCGAAAAAGTTGTAGTATTTGAAGAAAAAGAGAAAGGAGAAGATCACTGCGGCCGCCGCGATCAGCGTGGGCTTGCGGCGAGCGGGATACCGCTCCATGATCAGACAGGCAAAATAGGAAGCGAGGGTGGTGAACAGGATAAGAGTGACGAGCTTGGGATTCCACCACATGTAGAAGACGTAGCTGGCCGCCAGCAGAATATAGTTCTTGGCCCGCTGGGGCACGACAAAAAAGAGCGCGGTCACTACCGCGAAAAACAGCAGAAACGGGACGGAATTGAACAGCATGGCGGCTCCTTCCTATAACAGTTGCCTTTTGTCGGATTATAGCAAAAATCGTGAACGATTGCAACAGAAATCAGCCTGAATAAGTTTTCGTGTTCCTGCCCCATGCAGGATGGCTGTTTTCCCTTGACAGTTTGCCAAGCTTCCTGTAAAATAAGGAATAAAGGGGCAGCGTTACCTTCGGGATAAGCAGGGAAAAGCTGTCGAAGGGCGAATAAACATACGGCGTTTTGAGGGAGGCGAGCCAGACGTGAACTTTGATCGAATCCTCTCGGACTATCGGTCCAAGACTTGTGTGATATCCGTGGAAAAGTACCCCGACGGGGGCTACGGGAACATTCGGATTGCGGCGGGCAACAAGGCCCACTGCGACGATATGCTTCAGGTAATGCACCGGCCCTTTGTGCCGGATTCTCCCTATGGGGAATACCTGCCCCAGAACAAGAACTTTGAGGATTACTGCTATCGCTGCGCGATTCTCGGACAGCCCCTGCACGCCTACGTCCCGCTGCCCCAGATGGGCCTTTGGCTGAATATGTTTCTGCTGCCCCTGGAATCGGATCGGGAGGACCTGGGGTACTGCGTCTATTCCTACGATATTGCGCCCCAGGCCGACTCGGAGAAGCGGGCGGCCCTCTCCGCGGACACCACCGCCGCGGTACTGAAGACCTGCATCAAGCTGCGGGGCTCCGAGGATCTGCGTCAAACCTTCCGGGAAATCATAGAGGACATCCGGCAGATCTGTGATTCCGACCTGTGCTGCATTCTGCTCACGGACCGGGAAACCCGAAGCTGCATCAATTTTTGCGAGGCCATCAAGCCCGGCTGCGGTCTGCTGTCCATGGACGCCTATCTGGACGAGAGCTTCTATGACGTGGTGCAGACCTGGGATGATACCATCGGCGACAGCACCTGCGTCATTCTCAAGGACGAACGGGATATGGAATGGCTGAGATCTGGCAATCCCCTGTGGCACAAATCCCTGACGAACGCCGGAACCAGGAGCCTTGTGCTGCTTCCCCTGAAGAACAGCCGGGCGACCATCGGCTATCTGTGGGCCGTCAATTTCAATACCGAAAACACGGTGAAAATCAAGGAGACCCTGGAACTGACCAGCTTCTTTGTGGCCTCGGAAATCTCCAACTACCAGCTGCTGCAGCGGCTGGAGGTCCTGGGCTCCATTGACACCCTGACCGGCGTACAGAACCGAAACAAGATGAATCTGATGGTGGACGACGTGGTCAGCGGAAGGACGGTCATACAGACGCCCTACGCCGTTGTGTTCGCGGACCTGAACGGCCTGAAACGGATCAACGACGAGGAGGGCCACATCGCCGGCGACCTGATCCTGAAAAAGGCGGCGGAGGTTCTCCGGGCCACCTTCCCCCGCTGTGACATCTACCGGGCGGGCGGCGACGAATTTATGGTAGTTGCCCCCGGCATGGATGAAGCGACCCTCCGGGACAGGAAAAGGAAGATCAAGGAAGCGGCGAACGCTGTGGAAGGTCTGGTTTTTGCCGTGGGCGCCTGCATGGTTCGGGGCGACGATGACATCCGCGCCGCCATGCGCTTTGCCGATCAGGCGATGTACGCCGACAAGAAGGAATACTACGCGGATCACCCGGAGCAGAAATACCGCTGACTTCGGCTGCCCTGCGGCGGAAAGGATACAAGATTATACGACATGAATCAGATACGAGTCGCAGTCATTCAGGCGCTTATGCGGGGCTCCGCAGCGGAGCGCAGAGAACATATCCGGGACCTGGTAAAGCAGGCCGCAGGGCAGGGGGCGGATCTTGTGACCCTGCCGGAGATCTGGAACGGGCCCTATCAGCAGGACCTTTTCCCCTCCTTCGCCGAGCCCCGGTTTGGGCCCTCCTGGCAGCTTCTCTCGGAGCTGGCCTCCGAATACGGGATATGGCTGTCCGGGGGCTCTATCGCGGAGCGGGAGGAAGGCAAGGTCTATAACACCGCGTACGTGTTTGACCGTTCCGGAAAGGAGACGGCCCGACATCGCAAGATGCACCTGTTCGACGTCCGAATTTCCGGCGGCCAGCATTTTATGGAATCCCAGACGCTGTCGGCAGGCGGCGGCGTGACGGTCTTTGAGACAGAGTTTTGCAAAATGGGTCTGTGCGTATGCTATGACGCCCGGTTCCCGGAGCTGTTCCGGCTGATGGTGGACCGGGGCGCCAAAATGGTACTGGTGCCTGCCGCTTTCAATCTGACTACCGGTCCGGCCCACTGGGAAATTCTGTTCCGCCAGCGGGCAGTGGACAATCAGGTATTCTGTGTGGGGACATCCCCTGCCCGGGATTTGGAGGCGAGCTACAATGCCTGGGGGCATTCCATTGTGACGGACCCCTGGGGCAGGGTGCTGACCCAGCTGGAGGCGGAGGAAGAAATCCGAACCGTGACGCTGGATCTGGACCTGGCGGATCAGATTCGTGCGGAGCTGCCCCTTCTTGCCCACCGAAGAAGGGATCTTTATGAAGTACGGGAGAATTACCATGCTTGAAGTATCTCACTATACCAAACGCTACGGCAATACCCTTGCCTGCGACGATCTCAGCTTCAGCCTGCCGGATGGCAGCGTTACGGTGCTGCTGGGCCCCAACGGCGCGGGAAAGTCCACCCTGATGAAGGGTATTACAGGCTTTTTGCGCTTTGAGGGGAAGATTCTGATCAACGGCATGCCCAACAACGACCCCGCCAGCCGCCGGGTGCTGGGCTATATCCCGGAGATCCCGTCCTTCTACCCGAACCTTACGGTTTCGGAGCATTTTGAATTTGTGGCCCGAGCCTATCGGCTGCAGGATTACGAGGCCCGGGCGGCGGCGCTTCTGGAGCGCTTTTCCCTGACGGAGCACAAGAAAAAGCTGGGCTCCGCCCTGTCCAAGGGCATGGCCCAGAAGCTGAGCATCTGCCTGGGCCTCTTTACCCAGCCCACCGTTCTGCTTTTGGACGAGCCCTTCATCGGCCTGGACCCCCACGCCATCAAGGAGCTGAAGCATGTGATGGAGGAGCTGCGGGATCAGGGGGCCACGCTTCTGGTCAGCACCCATATCATCGAATCCGTGGACATGCTGTGGGATCGGGCGATCATTATGCAGAGGGGTACCGTCCGCAGGACCATGACGCGGGAGGAACTGAGCGGCAGCGGCGCGTCTCTGGAGGAGTTGTTTTTTGCAACCACGGAAGGGGAGGCCGCCGCGGCGGAGAAGTAGGAGGAACGGGCCATGCGGATGTTTTTCTACTATTTTTTCCATACCACCTGGAATCAGATTCGCTCCTTTATCCGCACCTGGGCATTCTACCTCTTTCTCGGGCTGGCAGGGGTTGGCGGGATCCTTTTCTACGGCATCCGCTGGTATCTGCGCCGCCTTGCCGAGTCGAACAGTGAACTGCCCACAAGCCTGGAGGAGATTTTCGAAGCCACCGGCATGAGCGGGTTGAATTTTCTGGAGCTGGCTGCGGGGATTATGGTTCTTGGCCTGCTGGTGATTCAGATCATCGGCGCAGAGCGAAGTGTTTCCACCATGTTCAAGCACGCCGACGTGAATCTGCTCTTTGCCAGCGATCTGTCACCCCAGGCGGTGCTGGCGTTCCGGGTGACCAATACCCTGGAGCTTCCCATTCTGGCGGGACTGCTTCTTGCGATCCGGCTGCCGTTTTTGGCCGGGAAGTATGATTTAACAGTCTACGGAACCCTGTCTATTCTGCTGGCTTGGTGTCTGACCCTGGCGTTCTGTTCGCTGCTGAAAATTCTGATCTATGAGTTGGGCAGCCGCCACCCCTTCTTCCGCAGGAATCTGCGGTGGGTCATCTTTGCCCTGCTGGCGGTGATGGGTTTTGCCTTCTACCGCATGTACAAAGCCGGCGGCGACGAGGACATGTTCCAAACGGCCCAGCGGTTTTTCAACGCGCCGGTAACCAGATGGATTCCTGTCTGGGGCTGGGTCAAGGGGACTATGCTGTTCGCCCTGGAGGGAGAGACCGGACTCTCCCTCTGCCTGCTGGGCATGAGCGCCGCCTTGATCGTGATCCTGATTCTGACGGTGCGGAAGCTGCCGGCGGACTATTACGAGGAGACTCTGCGCTCCGCCCAAGAGATTTCGCTGCTGCATGAGGCTGTGAACAGCGAGGGCGCGTCCCTGCTGATGATGCGCACCAAGGAGCGGACGGTGACCTGGGACGGCTTCCGTCACGGTATCGGAAGCAGCGTATATTTCTACCGGGTCTTCCATAACCGGCGGCGTTTCTCCCGGTTTTTCATCTCCAAAACCATGCTCACCTACAGCTTCGCGGCTCTGGCGGGGGGACTCTACGTCCGGCATTTCATGGATAAGCCCATTGACTATATCCCGATCCTGGTGCTGGCGGTGATGGTGTTTTTCCGCACCATTGTGTCTCCCGTCACGGAGGACATCCGCAAGGATACCTTCCTGCTGCAGCCAGAGCCCATCTGGTCCAAGCTGTTCTACTCTCTCCTGGGCGGAAGCTGCAACTGCGCGCTGGACGTGTTTTTCCCGCTGGTGATCGGCAGCGCGGCGGCCGGCTTCCCGCCGCTGCGGGGACTGCTGTATCTGCCCATGCTCATGTCGCTGGATTTCTTTGCCAGCGCCTCCGGGGTGTTCACGGACGTTTCCATTCCCTCGTCGGTGGGCGTAAGCTTCAAGCAGGTGATTCAGATCATTCTGCTGTACGTGGGTCTGATCTTTGACGGCGTGGTGTTGAGCTACGGAATCAATTACGGTCACAGCGCGGCAGGGTTCATTCTGGTTACGATTCTGAATGTGCTGTTCGGCGGGATGTTCCTGGGACTGACCGGCGTGTGGCTCTACCCCTGCAAAGGGAAAGCCGTCCGGGACAGGACCACTGAGCCCAAGCGGAAGACCGTGGGAAAGACCTATACCAGAGCTGCCCTGGCGCTGAGCCTGATGTCCGTGGCAGTCCTGGCTGCCCAGTTTGTTTTGTCGCGGATGGACTTGGATCCGCTGATCGCCCTGTACCTGCCCATCTATGCGGTGGGGCTACCGGTGTTCTTGCTGACGGTGGGAAGGCAGCGGGAGAAGACAATTCTCCCCCGGCGCACCCTCCGCCTCCGGGAGTTTCTGGTGCTGATCCCGGCCTGCTTCTTCGTCATGTACGCGGGGAACATCGTGGGCCTGCTGCTGCAAAGGATCACCGGCGTGCTGTTCTACCGGCGGCTTGGCCTCCAGGCGGCGGACACGGGAACGACGGCGTTTCCGGCACTCCAGGTGGCGGTGGTGGCCGTCGCGGCTCCGATTATGGAGGAATTTGTCTTCCGGCGCTGCGTACTGAATCGGCTGCTGCCCTATGGGGAGAAGGCCGCGCTGATCGTTTCCGCACTGTTCTTCGCCCTGTTCCACCGGTCGGTGAACCAGGTCTGCTATGCCTTCCTGCTGGGGCTTGTGTTCGGGTACGTGTACCTGAAAACCGGAAAGCTCCGGTATTCCACTGCCCTTCATATCCTCATCAACACCCTGTCCTCGGCGGTGCTTCCCGTCTTGCTGACCCTGGCGGCGAGGGCTGTGCCCAATCTGGCCCTGCGGGAGGTGGAGCTGGCGGAGGTCATCACCAAGCCGGCGGTGTTCGGCCTGCTGCTTTACGTGGCCCTGCTGCTGATTCTCTCCCTCTTCGGCGCCGTGGTGTTCTTCTTCGGCGTCCGGGAGCGGAATATTTCCCCAAATGGCGTCCGGACAAAGACGGCGCTGAGCGCATGGGGCGTTTTGGCGTTTTTGATCGTCAGTCTGCTGATCCTTCTGGTGCTTTGAGTTCTTGATTGTTCGTGACAGACAGTCCCTTGGGAGCGGTTCTCCCAAGGGACTGTCTGTTTATCTGGAAAGGTATCAGCCTGCGGGATCCAGCATGGTACCGATGAAGAAGGGAAGGCCTGTCTCGCAGTCAACCAGCATATAGACGAAGGGACGATCCAGATAGACCTGACGGGTTATCTCCATAACGGCCTCGTCAGTCATTTCCACCGCGGTAGCCGCGCCGGCCCGGGTGCCCTGCTCCGCCACGGAGATAAAAGTCTTGTGGAGCACCCGGTTGATGAAGATATTCCCGCCGGTGGAGCTGCCCAGACCGGAGAAATCCGCCGCGCTGCTGTCGAAGGGGACAGTCATGCCCATGGACTTCAAAAGCTCGGAAAGTTCCCCGGACCAGGCGGCCTCGAACTTCGGCAGGGAGGTCTGCACTGCCTCGGGCCGGGGATTTGTCAGCATGGCCCGCAGGGCGGCTCCGTCCAGGGCGGCCAGGTACTGCTCCACGCTGACGCCCTCCCTGGGCAGCAGAGCGGCGAAGGCATAGCGCCCGCCCTCATAATACTTGAGGAAGCCTGTGGCGTTTTCGTCCTCCAGATAGGCGTGTTCCTCGGCGTACATGAAATCCACGCTTCGCTCGTTCCCGTTTGCCGCGATAAACTCCCCCGGCGCAACGGAATATTTGTTATACGGCGTCATCCACTTGCCCTCAAAGGCCAGGGCGTTGACCAGATACATCACCGCCTCCAGCGGGATCTCGTCCAGAATCTCGGGGATCATTCCGGCGGTTTTCTCCTTGACCCAGTTGTTGATGTCTCGGAGAGTCGTATTGTCAAAGGGAGCCTGGTAGACCCCTGCGCCGTAGAAATCGGCGTTGGTCTGCAAAAAATCCTGATTCACGGTAAAGCGAGGATCGTTGGTGAACCAGACGGAGTTGGCCAGCCGCAGTGCGTTTTTGCTGTCCTCGCCCAGGGCGGCCAGATAGCCCCGGAAGAATTCGTTGTACTGCTCCCGGCTCAGCCCCAGGGTGCGTTCCATCTGCTCCAGGGTCTCGCCTTTGGCCCCGTTGGCGGTCATCGCCAGGGCGCTGAGCACGGACAGGGGGGAGATCAGGCTGTTTTCTCCGGCCTTGCTGCCCGCCCGGAAGAGCCGCAGGGCAAAGTCCGCCGCGGCCGCGGCGGCTTCCGGGCTCATGCCGGAGGTCTTCCGGGTGTCAGCCGTGGGATTGACCTCGGCCATCAGGTCCACGGAGCGCGTCCGGACTGCCGGGGCGGCCGGCTGGGTAGAGCCGCCCGTTCCGCCGGGGGAGCCGGGCTGGTTGGCGGCGGTGCAGCCGCCGAAGCTGAGCAGCACAGCGGCCAGCAGCAGGCAGAGCGCTCGCTTCATCTTCCATTGTTTCACGTTCATGTTCACGTTCTCCTTTCAGTCCTCAAACAACAGTGACTTCAGCTCTTTGATTTGTTGGTCGGTCAGGGCCACCCGCCGGTTTTCCGGCAATCGGATCAACGCCGCGCCGTCAAAAAGGTATTCCATCTGAATGCCGTTCTCATCGGTCAGCAGAATCCGGACAGGCTCCTGTTCGCTGGCAGTTTCAGGACTGTCATCCACCGGGCAATCGCCATCCGACTCCGCGTAGGCAAGGGGGTCAGCGCTGCGAATCCAGACGCTCAAACCCGCAGGGGCCCGGGGCTGCCTGTCCGAACGCTCCCATTGACCGCTTTGATCCATCCGCCAGAGCTCCGCGCCGCAGAGACTGACGGGGGCGGCCTCCGTGCTTTCCCTGGCCTCTCCCGATCGACCGTCTGTTCCGGGGCGGAGGCCCGGCAGGAGCACTGCCGCGGTGATTCCAACCACCAGGACCAGAGAGGCGGCGCAGGCTGCCAGCCGTTTCCGGGCCAACCGCCGCTGCTCCAGCTTTTGGGCGATTCTCTGGCGCAGCTCCGCGGTGTATTCGTCGATTTCTCTCATAACAGCTGCCGGCCCTCCTCTCCGAGCATCCCGCGAAGCTCCTTCTTCGCGCGGTAGAGCAGGTTGTCCACCTGCTTGCGGTTCTTTTTCATCACCCGGGCCGTCTCCTCATAGCTCAATTCCGCAAAGAAAACCAGGTGGACGGCCACCCGCATCTCTTCCGGGAGCCGGGCCAGGGCCTGGCTGACCACCCGCTTTCGCTCGTCGTCCAGGGCCCGATCCTCCAGCTCCGCCTGCTGGGCCGGGAGGGCTTCGGACAGCTCCTCCATGGGCAGGATCCGCCGACGCTTGCAGTAATTCAGCGCCCGACTCTTCCCCAGCATGAACAGATACGTTTTCAGAGAGGTTTTGAAGTTGTAGCGGCGGGGATGTACAAACAGCTCTGTCATGGCGTCCAACGCGATGTCCTCCGCGGCGGGAACGTCCTGCACATAGCGGTTGATGAAAAAGACCAGCGGGAAGAACAACTCCTCCATGATCTCGTCGACGGCGTGATCATCGCCATCCAGAAAACGGCGGTAGCTGCTTGTACCGTTGTCCATAGGGTTCCTCCTGTATTGCTGCGCTCACGTCTGACCGCGCATCTTTTATACAATTGAGACGCTGAAAACTCCTTACGGTTCCCCATATTTTTTGAAAAAAGTCCGCGGACCCGGAGCCATGCTCCGAATCCGCGGTGTAAAGGACGCCAGACGGCTGAATCTACGCCGTTACGGCGCTTGGTTTTGGATTTCCAATCCGGGTCAGGAGCCATGTGATTCCCCCAGCGGCCAAAATGACGAGAAGATCCGCGGGGGCCAGTACCATGTCCGGAAGCCCGTCGAAGAAAAAGCCGGTCCCGAAGCGGTACAGGTGCCCGTGCAGCAGAATCATTTCCCCCACGTACATCAAAAGGGTGGTGGCCGAGGCGATGACGGCGGGCAGAAGGCGGGAGAGGACCTTGGCCTTTCCCAGCAGGAGGGACCCGAAAAACAGGCCGACCGTAACGCCCAACAGAATGAAGAACACCGACATCAGGCATGCAGACAGCGGCGAAACCAAGATGCTGCCGTCCCGCCAGAAGGCCGTGAAGCAGGCCAGAATGCAAAGCCCCAGGAAGAGCGCCGCGGAAACCGATTGCAGGATCAGCGCTTTTTTCCGGGCGGGATTGCCGGTTTTGGCAATCTGCGCGAAGCCGTAGATACAGTTCAGAATGGCCAGGATCAGCACAACGGAGATCAAATAGAAATGCAGCTTGAAAGCGGGGTTGTAATCTCCGATCAGGAGATCGACTGCTGTTTCGGTACGAATCGTCGTTACTGTTTCCCCCGCGTATTCCTCCGGCGGGATGTATCTGCACAAAAACATTTGCCAATCCGCAAGCGTTGCCGCCGTCTCCGTTGAGGTAACGACAACCTTCCGCTCAAACAGGAGCTCCAGCCCGAAAAATGCGCCGACCGACAGCGCCGAGCTGCCGAGCACCGCGAAGCGCTTCATCAGCTTGACAAACAGCGGCAACAGCAGCACGCCCAGAATCAAAGCGACTGCAATCGGCGTATATGGAATGATGTACTTCGGATAGTTCTCCTTGAGAACCGTGCCGTCCCGAAGCATATCGGAAATGACCCGGCCTCCCATGAGAAGCGGATAGAAGGACGCCGCAAGCACGGCGACGAGAGAGAACAGCCAAAAGCGCGCAAACTTTTTTTGCATATTGATCACCTCTGTATTCTGCGGCACTTCGTTTATCCAAACAGCATCTCGCGGATATCAGCTATGTACGCCTCTGTTTTTGCATCCATATCCTCGCCGCCGCGGTTGATGCAAAACTCCGGAAGATAGCTTGAAATCGGATTCTGCCACGGAATGATATAGACCTCGTCTTCAGAAACAGCATAGGTTGCCAGAATTTCTTTCATCTGTTCCGCACTGACGCCGCCGACTTTCGTTAGGTTAAACAGGTCCTTGTCGATACAATCGCGCGGCGTTTCGGAGTGCTCCAGCAAGCCGAAGGAGTAACTGGAAGGAGCCATTTGCCAGACGATCACATCCAGACCATTTACCGGGTCCAGCCCAAAGTATTCCGGGAAGCGCTCCATGAGTTCCGTCCGCGCCTGGCTCATGTCGGTTTGATCGCCTGCTTCAGCGTCGTCCATGTCTGAAGAATCCTCTGTAATTGAAAAGACCATACCATCTCTCCACTCGGATTGGCTCTGCGGGATTTTCGACTGGTCGAGTTCAAAGCGAAGCTCGTCATTCGCAATCAAAGTAAACGCATAGCGGTAGTCCTCGTTTAAGTATTTCCCCTCAAATTTGATCATATTGCCGGCCCTTTGAATCGTTCCGCCCGGCTGATAGGATACGGCGATATCCTTCACGACTGTGTATCGCCCCTCCCGGACCAGGAGATAGGGGATCAGGTTGGCGCTCGGTTCCGTAAGCGTATACCTGCCATCCCGGAAAGAGTAGCTTTCAGCCGCATTCTGAGACTCCGTTACTTCGCTGTGCCCGCCGCATCCGAAAAGGAGCAGAAGCGGCACAAGTAAAACCCAAAATTTGTTTTTCATCCTAACCTCCATTCAGTGAAAGAAAGGGCGGGATTCAGCGTCCTTATGCAGACGCGTTCGCCAGCAGGAAATAAGCGATGGCGGCAATCAATACCGCAAAGGCGATCCCTGACGCGGCGGTCATCCTTCGGAAGGACAGGATCCGCTCAATTCGCGTTCGGACCTTGGCTCCGCCAAAGGCGGAGGCGAACACCGTCTTTCCTGTCCGGGCGTTCAACAGAGCGTGGGCGTAGCGTCTGTGGTCATCGGCAGGAAGCCTGGACAAAACGGATTCATCGCAGGCGATTTCCGCGTCGGAGAGAAACAGCTTCAGGAACAGCCAGATCGCCGGGTTGAACCAGTGGATTGCGGCAGTGAAAAAAGCGAGCATCCGCCAGAGATTGTCCCCTCTGCGGATGTGCCGCCCCTCGTGCAGGACGATCAGCTCCAGGTCCTCCGAGGCCGCGGCGGAGGCGGGGAGAATAATCCGGGGCCGCAGAATCCCGTACACCGCCGGGGCCGTGACCTTCGGGGAGACATACACCTTGCCCCGGAGCCGTTCCGCATCCCGGAGCTCCGACAGGGTGGAGACGTACAGAATCCCCAGGGCGAGGATCAGGGCTGCCGCCACAATGGCCCATACCAGCGCGGCGCAGCGGAACACATCTTCCAGCACATTGGTCCGATAGGTGATGGGGAAATAGCTCTCCGCGGCCTGGATGGAATTCATCGCGGAATAAACCCTTTCCCCGCCCGGACTTTGATAGACCACCACCGTTTTCGTGGAGAACCCGGACAGAAGGGACATCAGGCTGTATTTCCCCCCGATGCTCACCGGCAGCCAAAAGCGCAGCAGGGGAATTGCCCACAGAATCACGATCCAGCGCCGCCGGATTCGCCTGACGAACCGGAGCAGGAGGATCACGGCTCCGGTCAGGGTGCCGAGGATGCTCATGTTCAGCAGCCAGTAAAACAGTCCGTCCATAGGCTCACCGACGGTCGATCATGGCCCGCAGCTCGGCAAGCTCGGCGTCGGAAAGGTCCTCGTCCTCCAAAAGCGCCGAAAACAGCGCCTTTTTGGAACCGGAGAAGAACCGGTCCAGCAGCCCCTTGGCCTCGCTTTTTTGAATCTCGCTCTTTGTGACCAGAGAGGAGCACACAAAGCCCGGCTCATCCCGCCGCACGCAGGCCTTGTCGATCAGCTTTTTGATCACCGTGTAGGTGGTGTTCTTGTTCCAGCCAATCTCCTGCCGCGCCAGCAGGCTCAGTTCTTTCGCGCTGACCGGCTCGTGCTGCCAGATCAGCTCCATGATCTTCAATTCACTGTCAAAAACTTTCATGGTATCCCTCCATACTATTTCTATAGTCCATACTACCATGATAGTCTGAAAATGTCAAGGATTTTTTATGAACGAACAAAGACCGGCGGCCCGATTCAGACCGCCGGTCAGAAACAAAAATACAATCAAACCATTTCTTCCGGGTGGAAGACGGCGTCAAACTGTTCCGCCGTCAGGAAGCCCAGCCGCAGGCAGGCTTCCCGCAGGGTGAGGTTTTCCCGGTGGGCCAGCTGGGCTACCCGGGCGGCGTTCTCATAGCCGATGTGAGGGTTGAGGGCGGTCACCAGCATCAGGGAGCGGCGAAGGTTTTCCTCCATCCGCGCCCGGTTGGCTTGGATGCCCCGGACGCAGTTTTCCAGGAAGGCGTAGAGAGAATCCGTCAGCAGTCGGGCTGAGCGGAGGAAATTGTCCGCGCACACCGGCAGAAAAACGTTCAGCTGGAAGTTGCCCTGGGAGGCCGCCAGGCCGATGGCGGTATCGTTTGCCATCACCTGCACGGCTACCATGGTGGCCTGTTCGCACTGGGTGGGGTTGACCTTCCCCGGCATAATGGAGGAGCCGGGTTCATTGGCGGGGATGGTGATTTCCCCCAGACCGCAGCGGGGGCCGGAGGCCAGCATCCGTACGTCGTTTGCCATTTTCATCAGATCCGCTGCCAGGGCCTTGAGGGCCCCGTGGGCAAAGGCCATCTCGTCCAGACTGGTGAGGGCGTGGAATTTGTTTTCCGCCGTCCGGAATTCCCGACCCGTCAGCGCGCTGAGCTTCTCGGCGGCCAGAACGTCGAAGCCCGCCGGGGCGTTGAGCCCGGTGCCCACCGCGGTACCTCCCAGGGCCAGCTCCCGCAGGGGAGGCAGGGCGGCCAGCAGCATCCGGCGGTCCTGCTCGAAGCCGGCGCGCCAGCCGGAAATCTCCTGGGAAAAGCGAATGGGGACCGCGTCCTGCAGGTGAGTTCGTCCGCACTTAACGACGTCTTCGTTTTCCTTTTCCAGGCGCCGGAGCTCCTCGATCATTGCCTCCAGGGCGGGAAGCAGACGCTCCTCCAGAGCCAGCACCGCCGCCACGTGCATAGCGGTGGGGAAGGTGTCGTTGGAGGACTGAGAGCGGTTCACGTCGTCGTTGGGGTGCAGCAGCGGCTTTCCGGCCAGCTGATTGCCCCGGTTGGCAATGACCTCGTTGGCGTTCATGTTGGTCTGGGTGCCGGAGCCGGTCTGCCAGACTACCAGGGGGAAGTGATCCAAGAGAGCTCCGGAGATGACCTCCTCCGCGGCGGCACAGAGCCAGGCGCATTTCTCCTCCGTCATTTTCTCCGGCAGCAGCTCCCGGTTGGCCAGGGCCGCAGCCTTTTTCACCAGGCCGAAGGCGTGGATCATCTCGGCGGGCATGGTTTCCTTTCCTGCGCCGATGGGGAAGTTGCGGCGGGAACGCTCCGTCTGAGCTCCCCACAGCCGATCCGCGGGGACCTCCACGGTCCCCATGCTGTCGTGTTCGGTCCGAAATTCACTCATACGTTGATCTCCCGGCTCTGCGCCTGAGCGGCGCCGTATTTGGCCCGGTACTTGGCCAGAAATGCGTCCACCTGCTCCCCGCAGCGTCCAATGTAGTCCTGGGGCTTCAGGAGGGCCCGCAGCTCCGCCTCCGTCATGCCGAATTCGCTGACGCCGGCCAGCCGGGCAATCAGGTCGCAGTCCTCGCCGTTTTTCATCCGCTGGGTGGCTTCCATGGAGCAGCGGCGGATGATCTCGTGAAGCTCCTGCCGGTTGCCGCCCCGTCGGACGGCCTCCATCATCAGGTTTTCCGTGGCCAGGAAGGGCAGATATTCCATCAGCGTTTTTTCCACGATCTTTTCATTGACCCGCAGTCCCGCGGTGATGTTCTGGGCCAGCCGAAGAATGGCGTCGGCGCAGAGGAAGCCCTCCGGCATGGAGATCCGGCGGTCTGCCGAGTCGTCCAGAGTGCGCTCCAGCCACTGGGTAGAGGCCACTGCCGAGGCGTTGGCGGCATCCGCGATCAGATAGCGGCTCAGAGAGCAAATGCGCTCGCAGCGCATGGGGTTTCGCTTGTAGGGCATGGCGGAGGAGCCGATCTGACTGCTCTCAAAGGGCTCTTCCAGCTGGCGGTCATGCTGCAAAAGCCGGATGTCCGTTGCCATCCGGCAGCAGCTCTGCGCCACGGAGGAAAGGACGTTGAGAATCCGGCTGTCCAGCTTCCGGGGGTAGGTCTGCCCGCAGACGGCAAAGCAGGCGTCAAAGCCGAAGGCGGCGGCCAGGCGGCGGTTCAGCTCGTCCACCTGTTCGCCGTTCCCCTCAAAGAGGTCAAGCAGGCTGGCCTCGGTGCCGGTGGCGCCCCGGCAGCCCAGGAAACGGATGCAGCCCAGAACCTGGTCCAACTCCTCTACGTCGGAGAGAAGGTCCTGCATCCAGAGGGTGGCCCGCTTGCCCACGGTCACGGGCTGGGCGGGCTGATAGTGGGTGTAGCCCAGGGTGGGCGTCGCCCGGTGAGTCTCAGCAAAGGCAGCCAGGTTGGCCGCCGTCTGGAGCAGCGCGCCGCGGATGAGCTCCAGCGCCTTGCGGTAGAGAATCAGATCGGCGTTGTCGGTGACGTAGCAGCTGGTGGCGCCCAGGTGAATGATCCCCGCCGCCTCGGGGGCGGCCGCGCCGTAGGCGTAAACGTGGGCCATCACGTCGTGCCGGACTTCCTTTTCCCGCTTTGCGGCCAGGTCAAAGTCAATATCCTGAATCTTTGCTTCCAGGGCGGCCACCTGCTCGGCGGTGATGGGAAGTCCCAGGTCATGCTCTGCCCGGGCCAGCTCCGTCCAGAGCTTGCGCCAGGTTTCGATCCGGGTGCGGTGGGAGAAGAGCTTCAGCATCTCCTCGGACGCGTAGCGGGAGGAGAGGGGAGATTCATATTTTTCGTACATAGCAATACCTCCGGGCGGGAGAAATCAAGGGTTCTCCGATTTGTGGATCTTCTTCTCAAAGCGGGACTTGCTGGTGTTCTTGGGGACCTCGGTGGGGTAGCCGCCGCCGAAGCAGGCGGTGCAGAAGCCCTCGTCTCCTCCGGTCAGCAGCCGGACGTGCTCCAGGCTCAGGTAGCCCAAGGAGTCCACGCCGATGATCCGGGCGATTTCCGGCACGGTATGGTGGTTGGCAATCAGCGCGTCGGCGTTGTCAATGTCGGTGCCGTAGTAGCAGGGGGCTACGAAGGGCGGAGCGCTGATCCGCATGTGGATCTCCTTTGCTCCGGCCCGGCGCAGCATTTCAATGGTGCGCCGACAGGTGGTGCCCCGGACGATGGAATCGTCGATCAGCACGATCCGCTTGCCGTTGATGACGCTCTTGATGGGATTCAGCTTCAGACTGACGCCCATTTCCCGTTCCGCCTGGGTGGGGGCGATGAAGGTGCGTCCCACGTATTTGTTCTTGGTGAGCCCGATGGCATAGGGAATGCCGGACTCCTTCGCATAGCCTACCGCGGCGTCCAGACCCGAATCCGGCACGCCGATGACCACGTCTGCCTCCACGGGATGCTCCTGGGCCAGGAAGGCGCCGGCCTGCTGCCGGGCCAGGCAGACGCTGCTGCCGTCCAGCAGGGAATCCGGCCGGGCAAAATAGATGTATTCAAAGACGCACATGCGCCGCCCCTTTGTGCCGCAGTGGCTGCGATCCGAGTGCATTCCGCCGGCGTCCACGGTGATGACCTCCCCGGGCTCTACGTCCCGCAGGAGCTCCGCACCCACCGCGTCCAGGGCGCAGCTTTCCGAGGCAAAGACCAGGGAGCCGTCGGGCCGCCTGCCCAGACAGAGCGGGCGGAAGCCGTAGGGATCCCGGGCGGCGATCAGCTTCGTGGGGGAGGAGATGACCAGAGAGTAGGCGCCCTGCAGGCTGTCCATGGCGGCCAGTACCGCGGCCTCAATGCTGCCGCAGCGCAGGCGCTCGCCCACGATGACGTAGGCGATCACCTCGGAGTCCGTGGTGGTGTGGAAAATGCAGCCCTGCTGCTCCAGCTTGCTGCGAAGCTCGAAGGAGTTGGTCAGATTTCCGTTGTGGGCCAGAGCCATGCTGCCCTTATGGTGGTTGATGACCAGGGGCTGAACGTTCCGGACGTTGTCTGCGCCGGTGGTAGCGTAGCGGACGTGGCCCACCGCGATGTTGCCCTCGCCGAAGGCTCGGATCCGTTCCGGACTGAATACCTCGCTGACCAGACCGATATCCCGGTGCGCGGAGAAAACGCCGTCGCAGTTCAGGGCAATACCGGCGCCCTCCTGGCCCCGGTGCTGCAGGGCGTGAAGCCCAAAATAGACCAGGGGCGCAAGCTCGAAGGGCTTTGGAGCGTAGATTCCGAATACGCCGCACTCTTCGCCAAGGTGGCGGGCGGAAACCGGATTACGCGTCATGTTCGCAAAGACGGCGCATGACCTCCGTATAGGCGTCTTCCACGCCGCCCAGATCCCGGCGGAAGCGGTCCTTGTCCAGCTTTTTCCCGGTGGCGCTGTCCCAGAGACGGCAGGTGTCCGGGCTGATCTCGTCGGCCAGAATAATGGTGCCGTCGGCCAGCCGCCCGAACTCCAGCTTGAAGTCCACCAGGGTCACGCCGCATTGGGCCCAGAAGGCCCGGAGCACTTCGTTGACGCGGAAGGCATAGCGCTTGATGGTTTCCACTTCTTCCTCCGTGGCCAGGTGGATGGCCAGCAGATGGGAGGTATTAATCAGAGGATCGCCAAGCTCGTCGTTCTTGTAGGAAAACTCAATGGTGGGGCGGTCGAAGGGCTGCCCCTCCGGGACGCCGTAGCGCTTGGAGAAGGAGCCTGCCGCCAGATTGCGTACAATCACCTCCAGGGGGACGATCTGCACCCGCTTGACCAGGGTTTCCCGCTCTGAGAGCTCCTGGACAAAATGGGTGGGAATGCCTTCTCGCTCCAACCGCTGCATCAGGCGGTTGCTCATTTGGTTGTTGATGATGCCTTTCCCGGCGATGGAGCCCTTTTTGACGCCGTTAAAGGCGGTGGCGTCGTCTTTGTAATCGACGATCAGCAGTTCAGGGTCATCGGTGGCGTAGACGCGCTTTGCCTTTCCTTCGTAGAGCTGTTCCAGTTTCTGCATAGCTTTTTTCCTCCGTGATGATTCCTCAGATGATGAATTTTCCCGTAAGAACACGGCTCTGTTCTTCTCCCGAAAAACAGAAAAGACGTCCATTTGGGGGCACTGGTCCGCAAACGAACGTCTTTGTTCAACGCTGACAATATACAACGCAATCCCCCAGATGTCAAGCCCAAAGCGGCCCTATTTTTCATACAAAAATGGGACGCGGAAAGGGAAAAATCCCGGCAAATTCCAACAAAAAACCGCAGAAAATTCGAACATTTGTTCTTGCTTTTCCGGCGAATTTGTGGTATAATATAGGTGCTGAGGGATGGCTTCTTTTTTTCACCATGAAGTATCTTGAAAAGACCTTTGAAGCGGTGGGGTGGCTTTAAAGGAGCTTTTCGGAGCGACGAAAAGCCGCCCGACGGCAAAAACAGTCAAAGACGGACAAAATGAAAGGAGGAATCAGAATGGCTCTGCTCAGAGCGGAACTGAAGGGAACGGGGCGGATCAACTACCACAAGCGGGAAGGTGAGAACCCCGAGGCCGGGATCCTGGGCATCTATGAGGGGATCATCGAAAACGAATCCGACTTTGCTCTGCCCCGGCTGGAATCCTTTGATCCCGGCAGTATGCTGTACTGCATGGAGAACGACGGCTTCTACATCAAGAACAGTCGGGGCAGCTGGGTTGCGTTGACAGCCTGACCCGCCCGGAAACACGCAGCAGCCCGCCGCGAGTCTCGCGGCGGGCTGCTGCGCCTTTGTGTTATTCGCCGCTGTTCTCCAGCCGCACGATCCGGGCCTCCAGCGCCTGGCAGAGGGCGTCGTCGTGGGTGGCAATCAGCAGGGTCTTTCCCGCTTGCCGCAGCTCCAGCAGCAGAGCGATCAGCCGCTCCCGGGTCCTGCGGTCCAGTCCGGCCAGGGGCTCGTCCAGAATCAGTACCTCCGGGTTCAGGGCCAGCACCGCCGCCAGAGCCACCTGTTTCTTCTGGCCCCCGCTCAGGTGATAGGGGGCCTTGTCCGCCAGGGGCTCCAGACCGAAGAGAGCCATGCAGTCCGCCGTGCGGGCCGTGATGTCTTCCTCGGGCAGACCCATCTGCCGGGGCCCGAAGGCAATCTCCTCCCGGACGGAGGCGTTGAAGAGCATCACGTCGGGGTTTTGAAAGAGATAACCCACCCGCATGTGAAACAGCTTGGCCTGCCGCTGTTTTTTCAGCAGGGCGGGGGTGACTTCCGCTCCGTCGAAGCGATAGACCCCCTCCTGGGGGAAGGAGAGCCCGTTCAGCACCCGGAAGAGGGTGGTCTTGCCGGCGCCGTTGTCTCCCCGCAGGACCAGGCATTCGCCGGCCTCTACGGTCATGGAGAAATCCCGGAGCACCGGCGGCTCCTCCGGCCCGTAGGCAAAGGTGATGTGTTCCAGTTCAATGAGGCTCATAGCTTACAGTCCTTTGTAGTCGTCCGTGAAGCCCCGGCAGCTCATAGCCTCCCAGGTCTCCCGGCTCAGCTCGGAGGCCCGGAGGAAGGTCAGGGCCATCACGCCCCCCACGGAACGGTATTTGTGCCGGTCCCGGCCTACGGCCCGGAGGCTTCGGGCGGTGAGCAAATCCACGATCAAACCGCCCAGCAGCACGATGTATTTCAGCGTCAGGTCCAGCAGGAACACAAACACCCCCGGGACGCGGAGCGTCCGCAGGGCCCCGGTAATCCGGTTCCACTGGGTCCGCTGGTTGAAGAGGCTTACCATGGTGACGCTGAGAAAGACCTTTCCCACCAGGATCAGGTTATTGCCCGCCCCGGCGGGGCGGAGCAGCATGGCGGGCAGAAACAGCGCCAGGGCAAGAATTGCCGCGCCGAGGGCGGGCCGAAGCACGTTCAGCACCGTCCGGGGCGGGAGCATACAGACCCAGCCCAGCACCAGGGCGGCGATGCCCAGCAGCAGGAGCGGCTTCCGGGCCAGGGAGAGAGTCACAATCCCGGCAAGCAGCAGCAGGAGCTTCAACACAGGGGGAATCTTGAGCCCGTCCCGGCCCCGCTGGACCCGCAGCCGGGCCAGAATCCCGCCCAGGGCCCGCAGGGTGCGCAGGGCAAACGCGCCGCCATCCTTTGGCGGCGCGTATTGCTCTGTTTGCTTCATCCAGCCGGGGATCACGAGGGATTCCTCCGGCCCTTCATGGGAATGGAAATCAGCTTGAAAATGATGATCAGCAGTGCAACGCCGATGACGGCGGAGAGGATATAGGCCAGAGTTTCGTTCATGCCCTCCATCGTGTAGTCCGGCATGGGCACGTCCATGGACCAGCCGGTCTCCAGACCTGTGGGGGTATAGCCCAAAGCCTTTCCGTCGGTGACGATCTCCGCGATTTCATCCGCGCCCCATTCGCCCCAGGCGGTGCCGGTGGCCAGCAGACCCAGGGGGCTGGCGGCAATCAGAACGGCAATCAGGGCAAAGACAGGAACGTAATGCTTCTTTTTTCCGGACGCAGGCGCTCCCGCCAGCATCCGCTCATAGGTCAGGTCCGGGGCGGTTTTCCGCACCAGGGCGAAGACAGCCACCGTAAAGACGGCCTCCACGAAGCCCGCCACCGCCAGATGGGGGATCATCATGGCGGGAACGGCGACACCCAGGTCATAGGGGCAGTAGAGGGCGTTGCCTGCGGCGTCTTTGAACAGCATGGGCTGGATGCCGAACTCCACCGCGCAGCAGAGAGCAGCCACGTTCAGGCCAATGTAGGAGCCGATAAAGGCGGCAACGTAGGGCCTTGCGCCGCTCTTTTGCGGGGAAGACATATCCTGCTTCCCCATGATGAGCTTGTAGACCCCGTAGCCCACAAAGGGCAGGACAAAGGCCATGTTGAAGCAGTTGGCCCCAAAGGCCAGAACTCCGCCGTCTCCGAAGATCACAGCCTGCAATAACAGTGCCACGGAGACGGCAATGCAGGCTGCGTTGGGGCCGAAGAGCAGGGCAATCAGTGTGCCGCCCACGGCGTGACCGGTGGTGCCGCCTACCAGGGGCACGTTGAACATCATGGCCAGGAAGGAGAAAGCCGCGCCAGCGCCCAGCAGGGGAAGCTTTTCCTTGGGCAGCTCCCGATTGGTCTTTTTCACCGCGTGAATCCATACCGGGATCATAGCCGCGCCCATCACGGCGCAGCTCACCGGGGAGAGGTAGTTTTCTGGAATATGCATGCAAGCGCCTCCTCGTGTCGGATGATAGAATTATTATACCGACAGAAGCAGACGCCTGCAAGCCCCCGGGGGGGATGGTTGAGTTATGAGTTTAGAGCTGAAAACTGCAAAGCCGTTTCCCGCTGGGTGATTTCCTGCTCAGACAGATCGGTTGAGTCAAAGAAAACGTCGATCGAATCGCGCATTCTCCGTTGAGAAGGGGAAGCGCCAATGGGCGATTTCCGCGCTTATGCATCACAAAGCGCTAAATAAACTTCTGCATCGCCTTTTGGAATTCCTCCACCATTTCCAGATTGCCGTCGGCGATGGCGTGGGTGATGCAGTGGGTCATGTGTTCATTGACGATTTCCCGGCTGAGGCTCCTCAGCGCGGAGTTCACGGCGGAGAGCTGGGTCAGCACGTCGGCGCAGTCCTCGTCGTTTTCCATCATGGTCTGGACGTGCTTCAGGTGGCCGATGGCCTTGGCCAGCCGATTGAGCTGACGTTTCTTCTCCTCCGGGTCGTGGTAATGATTGTGATGTTCTTCCATGCCGCACCCCTCCGTCAGATCCGGGTGGTTCCGTTCAGAATGCTCCGGTAGTCTTCCAGATTCTTCCGCAGAAGCCGGGGGATCTCCAGCCCATAGGGACAGCGGGTCATGCAGGCCCCGCATTCCACACAGTCGTCGATCTTTGCCATTTCCGTCTGCCAGTGCTCGTTCAGCCAGGCGGCGGAGGGGGCCCGGCGGACCATTTGGGACATCCGGGCGCACTGGTTGATGACAATGCCTACGGTGCAGGGAGCGCAGTAGCCGCAGCCCCGGCAGAATTCCCCGGCCAGAGACTTCCGGTCCGCCTCGATCACGGCCTCCAGCTCCGGCGTCAGCTTCGGCTCCCGGTCAAAGAAGGAAAGCCACTGACGCAGCTCCTCTTCCCGCTGGACGCCCCAGATGGGCAGGGCGTTGAACCGGCCCATGAAGGCCATGCAGGCCTCAGCGTTGGTCAGCAGACCGCCGGCCAGACCCTTCATGGCGATGAAGCCCATGCCCGCCGCCTCGCAGGCGCGGGCCAGGGCGATCTCCCGGTCGTCGACAAGATAGGAGAAGGGAAACTGCAAGGTCTCATAGAGTCCGCTGGACACGATCTCCTCCGCCACGCCGATCTGGTGGGCGGTGATGCCGATGTGGCGTATCTTCCCCTGAGCTTTTGCCTCCTGCAGGGCTTCATACAGGCCGGTTCCGTCCCCGGGCCGGTAACACTGCTTGGCGCAGTGGAGCTGATAGAGGTCGATGTAATCAGTCCGCAGGGTCCGCAGGCTGGTTTCCAGTTCCTTCCAAAAGTCCTCAGGGGTGGTGGCGTGGGTCTTGGTGGCCAGGATGATTTTCTCCCGCATGCCGTCAAAGGCGGCGCCCACCTTTTCCTCACTGTCGGAGTATGCCCGGGCGGTGTCGAAAAAGCGCATGCCGCCGTCGAAGGCCATGCGCAGCAGCCGGACGGCGGTGTCCTGATCCACCCGCTGGATGGGCAGGGCGCCGAAGGCGTTTTGCGGCACGGTAATGCCGGTGCGGCCGAGGGTGATTGTCTTCATGGCAGAAGCCTCCCATTTTTTTCTGCTATTCTACCATAAAAAACAGGCAATAGGCAATAGGAAAACGATAAATCAACGTACTTTTCGCGTCTTTCGTTCCCGATTGCCCATTGCCTTTTCAATTTGTCTTACGCCCCCGGAGTCGGGTCCAGCATGGTGCCGAGGAACAGGGGCAGATTGGCTTCCCGGTCAATCACCATATAGAGGAAAGGACGATCCAAATTCACCTCATGGAAGCTTATGTCAATCGCTGCGGCCTTTTCCATCATGACTGCGGTGGCCGCGGCGGCCTTGGTGCCGGTTTCGTCCACAGACAGGAAGGTCTTGTGCAGAACGCGGCTGATGTGGACTCCGTCCCCTGCCGTTCCGCCCAGACCGGAGAAATCCGCCTGCTCGCTGAAGGGCAGCTCCATGCCCATGCCCTTCAGAACCTGGGAAAGCTCGGTGTCGTAGCTGGTCTCAAACTTGGGTAAGGACACGGATACGGACTCCCACTTCGGGTTTTCCAGCAGGTCCCGGAGGGCCACGCCGTCCAAATCAGCCAGAAGCTGCTCCAGGCTGACGCCCTCCTTGGGCAGCAGAGCGGCGAAGGCGTAGCAGCTGTCCTTGTAGGGCCTGAGAAAGCCCGTGGCATAGGCTGTTTCCAGGTATTCAGATTCCCCGGAGTGCAGGAAGTCCACCGTCCGTTTGCTGCCGTCGGCGCAGGTGAATTCACCGCTGCGGATGTCGTCCTCCTCGTATTCCTCCTGCCACTTGCAATCGAAGGCCAGGGCGTTCACCAGGCACATCACGGTGTCTTTGGAAAGTTCGCCCAGAATCTCCGGGATCATCCCGTCGGTCTTGTTGTTGACCCAGTTGTTGATGTCCTTCAGGGTGCTGTTGTCAAAGGGGGCCTGATAGGCGTCCGCGCCGTAGCAGTCGGCGTTGGTCTGCAGGAAATCCCGGTTGACCGCAAAGCCATCCCGAAACCAGATCGAATTGGCAAGCCGAAGGCTCTTGCCGTCTTCCAGCAGCTTCCGGTAGGAAAGGAAGTATTCGTTCAGCTCCGCCTGGGTCATGCCCAGGGTTTTCTCCATCTGGCCCAGGGTTTCGCCCTTGGCGCCGTTGGCGGTCATGGACAGGGCACTGAGCACGGACAGGGGAGAGATCAGGGTACTCTTGCCGCTCTCGTTGGCAGCCCGGAACAGCCGCAGGGCGAAGTCAGCGGCGGCGGCCTGGCGGCCTTCATCCGGTTTGCTGACGGAGCCTGTCTGGGTGTTGGACTTGATCCCGTCCATCAGATCGGCGGCCTGAACCTTTGCCACGCAGGCTGTGAGATTCAGCGCCATTGCCGCAATCAGCAGCAGGCAAAGCATCAGCTTGGTTAGTCTCTTGAACATGATGAGTCCCTCCTCAAATTTCCGTTGTTTGGGTTCCTGGGTGCTTAGACGAGGGACAAAGGAATATGTTCCGGTTTTTTCCTTTTTTTTCGTTTTCAAATTGTTCATTTCTGTCTAAGCTTCAACTAAGATTCTCTCGGTAAACTGACGCCAGAAACAAACGAGGCCAACGGGCCCTCTGTATGAAGGGAGCGACCACCATGAAACGATACAAATTAAAAATGCTTGCGGCCCTGACGCTGGCAGTTCTGCTGGCCTTCTCCCTGGCAGCCTGCGCCGCTGACGCCAGCGCGCAAACGGCCTCCGCCGCGCAAAACGGCAATACAACAAAAACCGACACTTCATCCTCATTCTCCTTTTCTTCCCCCGGCGGCGCGGTGGATACCACCGTCGCCGCCACCAGGGGGGGCGCGATTGACGCCTCCGAGCTCTTCTCCGAGCGGGACCTGGCGCAGAGCACCGATCTGACTGAGGCCGTTGCCTGCGCCGTCTCCGACGGCAAGGACATTACAATCAACGCCGAGGGCGTCTATGTGCTCAGCGGCAGCGCAAAGAATGCCACGGTCGTGGTGGACGCCGGGGACGAGGACAAGGTTCAGCTGGTGCTGGACGGCCTGAATGTTGCCAACGACAGCTTCCCTGTGATCTACGTCAAGAACGCCGACAAGGTCTTTGTGACCACCGCCGAGGGCAGCGAGAATAGTCTCTCCGTCACCGGGACCTTCACCGCCGACGGCTCCACCAATACCGACGCCGTGATTTTCAGCCGAGACGACCTGGTCCTCAACGGCCTGGGGACGCTGCAGATCAGCTCCACCGACAACGGCGTCAGCTGCAAGGACGATCTGAAGATTACCGGCGGCATCCTGAATGTCAACGCCGTGGATCACGGCATCGAGGCCAACGACTCCATCGCCGTCGCGGGCGGCACGCTCACTGTGACTAGCAGCAAAAAGGACGGTCTGCACGCTGAAAACGAGGATGACGACAGGGAGGGCTGGATCTATCTCTGCGGCGGCACCCTGAACGTCAACGCCGCCGACGACGGCATCCACGGAGTCAGCATCGTCCAGGTCGACGGCGGCGCGGTCAATGTCACGGCTGCCGAGGGCATCGAGGGCACCTGGGTTCAGATCAACGACGGCGAAATCATCATCCGGGCCGGCGACGACGGCATTAACGGGGGCCAAAAGTCCAAATCCTATCCCGTCTGCGTGGAGATCAACGGCGGCAGCCTGAACATTACCATGGGTCAGGGCGACACCGACGGCATTGACTCCAACGGCAATCTGATCATCACCGGCGGCGCCATCAGCGTCAACGCCCAGAGCCCCTTCGACTACGACGGCACCCTCACCCACACCGGCGGCACAATCATCGTCAACGGCGTCGAGACGACCCAGATCACCAACCAGTTCGGCGGCATGGGCGGCGGCCCCGGCGGCATGGGCGGACAGGGCGGCCGACGCAGGTAATGCAGCGCCGGCAATCTGCCGGCTGTTTCTCCGCCCGTAGGGGGCGGCGTGCCACAACCCCTCGTTTTTCTCATTGACGAAGCCTGCTGACGGTGGTATAATCACGGCAATCTATGCAATCATTTTCGAAGAGAGAAGAACGATCGAATGGACGGATCATTTTTCCTGGAAAACGCTCTGCTGGGCGTGGGCCTGGCCATGGACGCCTTTTCCGTCTCACTGGCCAACGGCCTGAGGGAACCTCAAATGCGCCGGGGTCGGATGGCGAAAATTGCCGGCGTCTACGGCGTATTTCAGTATCTCATGCCTCTGCTGGGCTGGATCTGCGTGCACACGGTGGTCAGTCTGTTTTCCTCCCTGGAAAAGATCATCCCCTGGATTGCCTTTGCGCTGCTGGGCTGGATCGGCGGAAAAATGCTTTGGGAGGGACTCCGGGAGCGGAACGGCCCGGACGCCGCTCCGGCGGATCGCCGCCTTTCCAACCGGGACCTGCTGATGCAGGGAATCGCCACCTCTATTGACGCTCTTTCCGTGGGCTTCACCATCGAGCAGTATGATTTCGGCACCGCCAATGTGGCCTCCCTGCTGATCGGCGGCGTGACCTTCGTTCTCTGCATGGCGGCGCTGCTGCTCGGCAGACGCCTGGGCACGAAGCTGGCCCGCTACGCTTCCATTCTTGGGGGAATCATCCTGATCGGCATCGGCTTCAAAATTTTCCTGGGCGGCCTGGGCTGAGCTGTGATCATTACATAAAAACGCCGTTTTTGTTGAAGTGAACGCCAAAAGTTAGACATTAAAAAACTCAAGTATCCGGAAGGGTCTGGCATCTGTGCTGCGCAGGTGACAGACCCGTTTGTTTTCGCTTGATCCTGCGGTTGTTGCAGCAGTCGAGGCAGCCAATGAGCACAGACTTGAAGTGCTCTGGTGCCGAGTGTTTTCAAACGATCGCTGTATTCCCAGTCAACGCAAATCAGCGGCCCGGTCCAGGCGCTCCGGGATGCGGGCGGTACCGTTACGCTGATTCAAAACTGATGAAGCAGAGTCGGCAGGCTCCCGGCTTTGCTCGAACCATACGCGGGGCGGTCGGATCCCCGGCTGCCGCTTCCTGCCTCCATCCTGCAGCGCAGGACCACCTCCTTCCTGCGCCGCCCTTTTTCATTGACAAATCTGCTTCACCGTGATATGATAGCACACGTCCGCGGGCGTGGTGGAATTGGTAGACTCGACGGATTTAGGTTCCGTTGCCATCCGGTGTGCGGGTTCGAGTCCCGCCGCCCGCACCAGCAAAAATGCCTCTTTTGTCCGGTAGACAAAAGAGGCATTTTTGGATGATGTTTGCCCTGACGGACAAATGATGCGCGCTTTGCACGTGATGCTGCCTTTGGCAATGATGTGTGCCGGTGGCACATGAGCAAACATCACATCATTGCGCGTACAACGCGCTGTATCATTTCGCAGCGAAGCGGAGATACTTCATCAGATGCTGTTGCTTGATGTTTGCATGTCGTGCTACACGGGTAGAAATTGAAGAAATGTTAAGGGAGAATAATTGTGCCATTTCGAAAAACTGCTGCGCAGCCACGATATCTTTATGGAGCCGATGTAGCATGCGGAGTGGAGACTGTGGCAGGTTTAAAAAACGGATGAAGACCCAAGCTGAAAGGGCCGGAAAGCCAAGCGCGACAAGAAAAAGCAGTTCGAACGAGTGATTGTAATAAGAATGCGCCGGTTCTAGTCCGGCCAGTGGCTCCATATCGAGCGGTCATAACGGATTCGGGTTATGACCGCTTGTTTTTTGCGCATTTTCCGCGTTTTTATCACGGAAGGGGATTGCAAATATTCCGATTTTGCGCTATACTGACGGGACAAAACAGAGAAATACGTGGCAGATAATAAAGAACACGCACACGCGCGGGGAAAGGGGGCGTCACGCCCATGATTGAAGTAAACGATTTAAGCAAAGTATTCCGGAAACCGATTCGCGGAAACGGCCTGGCCGGGATGGTGAAAACGCTGTTTTCGCGGCAATATGAAGAAGTCCGCGCGGTGGACGGGATCAGCTTTACCGTACCTGACGGGGAGATCGTGGGCTACATCGGCGCCAACGGCGCGGGAAAATCCACCACGATTAAGATGATGTGCGGCATTCTTACGCCCAGCTCCGGCAGCGTCCGGATCGACGGGGCGGAGCCCTACCGCAAGCGGCGGCAGGTGGCGCAGCACATCGGCGTCGTCTTCGGTCAGAAGACGCAGCTCTGGTGGGACATTCCGCTGATCGAGTCCTTCAAGGTGCTCAAAGAGATCTACCGTGTCTCCGACGCCGACTACAAGGAGCGTATGGACTTCCTCGGCGAGGTGCTGGACATTACGCGCTTTCTCTCGCAGCCGGTGCGCACGCTTTCGCTGGGCGAGCGCATGCGGGCGGACCTGGCCGCGTCCATGCTCCACAATCCCCGCATCCTGTTTCTGGATGAGCCGACCATCGGCATGGACGTGCTGGTGAAGGAGAAGATCCGGCTTGCGATTCACACGCTGAACAAGACCTACGGCACGACGGTTGTTTTGACCACCCACGACATGACCGACATCGAGGACCTCTGCTCCCGCATCATTCTGCTGGAAAAAGGCGCGATTCTTTACGACGGTCCTCTCAGCCAGCTCAGAAACCGCTTTGGAAATCTCAAAACGCTGACGCTGACCGTTCCGGCGGAGGTCCGGGCCGAGACCGCGCCTGTGCTTTCCCCCGAGCTTGCCCTCGACCAGGAGGAGGGCCGTCTGATCCTGCGCTTCGACGCGGACAAGCTTCCGCTGGAACAGGTGATCCAGTACGCCTTCCGGGATTTGCGGGCGATGGACATGAAAATCGCGGAGATTTCCGTCGGCGACGTGGTCAAGACGATTCTGGCCCAACAGGAGGCGGAGTATGCTGAAAAAGTATAAGCCCTTTCTCCATGCCGGTGCCATCGACACCATGGCCTACCGCTTCAATATCCTGATCTGGGCGGGCATCACGGTATGTCAGGTTGCCTGCCTGGTCTTCCTGTGGCTGGCGGTTTACCGGTCAAACGCGGGCGGCATGGACGCCGAAATCCACGGCTTTACCTACCGTGAGATGATCGCCTACGTGGTCCTGACCACGATTTTCGGCTTTGTGACCTTTAACAACGACACGCTTTGGAACATCAACAACGACATCAAGAAGGGCACGATCGGCAACTACCTCATCAAGCCCATCAGCTATCGGGGGAAATTTGCCGCGACCAGCCTGGGAAACCTTGCCACGATGACGGTGATGTTCGGCCTGCCGTTCTACACCGCGGCGCTGGTGATTCTCCGCAGTCTCGGCTTTCTGCCGGACTTGAGCTTCCCGGCGTTCTTTGCCCACCTGGGGCTGTTCCTGGCGGCCGGGCTGTGCGCGTCGCTGCTCAACGACACCATCGCCTATATCTTCGGTGTGCTGTGTTTTTACACCTCCTCCGGCTGGGGCCTGAATTCGCTCAAGACCACGCTGATCTCCTTCCTGTCCGGCACGCTGCTGCCGCTGGCTTTTTTTCCGGCCGGCCTCCGGGAGCTGGTGAATTGGATGCCCTTCGCAGGCATGAGCCAGAACCCGGTTCTGATTTTGATGATGAAATATGACCTTGCCCGGTCCCTGCGCTGCGTGGCGCTGACAGCGGCCTGGATCGTCGCGCTGGAGCTGTTTGCCAAGCTGCTGTTCTCCCGCGCCGTTCGCAAGGTCACGGTGCATGGAGGCTGATATGCGGTATTACGTTCATCTGTATTTCACCTGCATCAAGCGCAGCATGATCTCCCGGCTGGAGTATAAAAAGGACACGGCTGTCGCGCTGTTCTCGTTTTTCCTGTCCAACCTCTGTTCGCTGGCCGCGGTGTATTTCATTCTGCAGGCCATCCCGGTGCTGGCGGGCTATTCGCTGGCCGAGGTGGGATTCTTCTACGGTTTTTCCATGCTGCCGATCTCCCTGGACCATCTGTTCAGCGACGAGTTTTGGCTTGTGGCCTACCGCCGCGTCAAGGACGGGGATATGGATATGCACTTCCTGCGTCCGGTGCCGGTGATATTCCAGGTATTTGCCGAGACCTTCCAGCCGGAGGGCTTCGGTGAGATGATCCTGGGCGTGGCGCTGATTACCGTCTGCGCCCTGCGTCTCACGGTGACGGTCACCTTCGGCGCAATCGTGGTGCTGGCGGTAGGCGCGGTCTTCGGCGCTGTGATTATCACCTCACTCAAGGTTTCGATGGCGGCGCTGGCCTTCATCTTCAAGCGCAGCGGGCCGCTGCTTCAGATCATCTACAACTTCTCCTCTTACGCGAAGTATCCGCTGGCCATCTATCCGTTGGTCATCCGGACGCTGCTGATCTTCGCGCTGCCCTTCGGCCTGTTCATCTCCTTGCCGGTGGATACGCTGCTCACCGGCGCCCACAGCCCGTGGCTGCTCAGTCTTGCGATCATCGGCGCCGCCGCCGTTTTCTTCGCCCTTGCCGTGCGGATTTGGACCCTCTGCGAGCGCCGCTACGAATCCACGGGAAGCTGAAACCGTCACTTCAAATTCAGGCGGCCTCTTTTTGGGATCGTGTCAGGTGTAAAAGGCTTTGAGCGCAAGTTTAAAGCGAAAATGTTTAAAACCCGGATACCGTTGGCGGGCGGTACCCGGGTTTCGTGTTTGGCATGGTTCGTCACTCCACGCCTGCCGCGGCGGAGGAAAGGTAGCCGCGGGGCCGCGGGCCGGGGAGGTAAGTCCGACCCAGCGGCGAGAAGGAAGGAACACGAAGGAACGTACGCTTCACGCAGACCGCATAGCTTAATCGGCCGGTGAAAGCAATATCGGTATAAGCAAAATTATTGGCAGAGGGCCGCGCCCAGTCTGCGGCATTTTTCCACCGCTTTGTCGTCGGGCGCCTCACAGCAGATGACGCTGTCGCAGACCAGCTCCGCGCCGTCGGCGCGGCAGGCGTCCTCCCAGTTGCGCATCCACTCGCCGTCGCCCCAGCCGAAGGAGCCGAACAGAGCCAGCTTTTTCCCGGCCAGCATGGGCTCGCAGGCTTGGAACATCGGCTCAAACTCGCTGTCCTCCAGAGATTCCACCCCCATGGAGGGACAGCCGAAGGCAAAGGCGTCGAATTCATTCAAACGGTCCGGGGTAAACTCCGCCGCGGTGAACAGTGTCCCGTCCGCGCCCGCGTCCTGAACGCCGTCCATCACGGCGTTTGCCATGCGCTCGGTATTGCCCGTGCCGCTCCAATAAACGATTGCGATTTTTGACATCTCCATTACTCCTTTTTCAGTCGATTGGTTTTTACCGTCAAACGCTCCAGCGAACAGCCCTGGGCGTTCCGGCGCAGATAACAGTCGGTGCATCGCTTAAACTGAGAGAACCGCTTCCGGGCGGCCTGCTCGTCGCCGTAGACCTTCCAGCAGCCGATGCATTTGCAGCCCCGGTCCCGGTGCTCAATGAAGCCCCGCACGTCCTCCGGAGGATAGCTGAGAAAAAGTCCGATCTCATGGGGAAAATCCGCTTCTTCGTTCAGGCGGCGGCAGAGCTCCCGGAGACAGCCGACTTCGTCACAGACCGGATAGCCCGCGCCGCGGAGCAGGCTGGCCGCTTCCGCGTTTTGCAGATCCGCGCCGAGCCGGCCCGGCCGGTAGAGGTAGAGCATCGCGAAGTTTTCCGTCATCCGCAGCGGCAGCAGCCGCAGGCCCTTTGGCCGCAGCCGTTGGTTATAGCGCCGCAGCTCCCGGATGGCGTCAACTTTTGACGCGTATCGGCAGGGGAAGAGACTGCCGGTTTTGATCCCCGCCAGGGTTGGCGCGGTGTTTCGAATGAACTGCTGCTCGGACATCTGTTCCGCCCCCCCTTTCTGCTTCATTCGACAGTTAGCGACCGCTAACTGCGCTTAGAATATAGCATGGGAGAATCAGATTGTCAAGAAAAATATTTTGCTTTTTTTCGACACAAAAAAATGTCCCCTGCCGGCGACAGGCGCGGCAGGGGACAGCAGAGCCCAAAACATGGATCGTTTTATACGGATTCCGTGCGGTGTTTCTGCATGTGGGCCTTGATTGCGTTAAAGGACGTGTCACTGATATAATGCTCGATGCGGCAGGCGTCTTCCGTGGCGGTCTTTTCGTCCACGCCCAGATTCATGAGCAGCCTGGAAAGTACGGTGTGACGCTCGTAGATGCTTTTGGCTTTGGCTTCGCCCGTCTCGGTGAGTTTCAGATAGCCCATCTCGTCCATCAAAAGCAGGCCCTCTTTCTTCAGCAGGCCCACGGCCCGGCTGACAGAGGGTTTGGAATAGCCCAGATGATCCGCTACGTCGATGCTGCGGACGCTTGCCGTCTGCTGAGACAGCACGTAAATTGTTTCCAGGTACATTTCGCCGGATTCCTGCATTGCCATAGACAGATCCTCCTCTTTCTTTCTGCTTTCACCTTACCATATTTCTTCCCAAAATGCAATGGATGAAAAAAAGTTTACAAAAGCTCTTGACAAATAAGCGGCTGCTAACTATAATGGGTGCGGTTAGAGAAAGCTAACTATTTTTCGGCCCTGCGATTAGCGTTGGCTAATTTGTTGCTTTTGGAGGTGGAATATGATGCCCCTTAGCTTTGCGGAGATTGGACAGTCCCAGATCATCAGGAAGATTGGCGGCAGTCCGGAGGTCAAAAAGCATCTGGAAGACTTGGGTTTTCATGTGGGCGGTGAGGTCAGCGTGGTCAATACCGTTGGCGGAAACCTGATCGTAAACGTCAAGGAATGCCGGGTGGCCGTCAGCCGGGAGCTGGCCAATAAAATTATGATTTAGGCAGCAGGAATCAGGCGTTGGCGAACGTGGATTCTTCGCTTCGCGCAGAATGACAGGCGGAGAAGCCCGTCGGTCAGAATACAGGAAAGGAAGGATAGAACAATGAAAACCTTACGAGACGCCAAAATCGGAGAGACCGTCACCGTGGTCAAAATTCACGGGGAAGGCGCGGTGAAGCGCCGGATCATGGACATGGGAATCACGAAGAACGTGGAGGTCTTCGTTCGCAAGGTGGCCCCTCTGGGAGATCCGGTTGAGCTGACGGTCCGGGGCTATGAGTTGAGCCTGCGGAAGGCCGACGCCGAGATGGTCGAAGTAAGATAAATTTTTGCCACGGAGTTAGATTAAGCTAACTCCTGCGAAGAAAGGAAGAAGGCTATGAATATTCGCATTGCCCTTGCGGGCAACCCGAACAGCGGCAAAACGACCCTGTTCAACGCCCTGACCGGCTCCACCCAGTTTGTGGGAAACTGGCCTGGCGTCACGGTGGAGAAGAAGGAGGGCAAGCTGAAAAAGCACTCGGACGTGATTGTCACGGACTTGCCGGGCATCTACTCTCTTTCCCCCTACACGCTGGAGGAGGTCGTGGCCCGAAATTATCTGATCGGCGAGCGGCCCGACGTGATACTGAACATTGTAGACGGCTCCAACCTGGAGCGCAACCTGTACTTAACCACCCAGCTGACAGAACTGGGGATCCCCGTTGTCGTCGCCATCAACATGATGGACGTGGTGATGAAGAACGGGGACAAGATCGACACCGCCCAGCTCAGCAAGCAGCTTGGCTGTAAGATCGTGGAGATCTCCGCCCTGAAGGGCACCGGCATCCAGGAAGCTGCCGAGGCAGCGATCCAGGCGGCCAGAACCGGAAGCACCGTTCCCATGCACAGCTTCTCTGGCCCGGTAGAGCACGCCCTGGCCCACATCGAGGAGCACGCCCTTTCCGGTCTGCCCGACGCGCAGCAGCGCTGGTTTGCCGTCAAGCTCTTCGAGCGGGACAGCAAGGCCCTGGAGCAGTTGAATCTCCGGGAGCCCGTGAAACGGGATGTGGAGCAGCACATTGCCGAGGTGGAGAAGGAGATGGACGACGACGCAGAGTCCATCATCACCAACGAGCGCTACATCTGGATCGGCAATATCATCAAATCCTCTTACAGGAAAAAGAGCACCGGAAAACTCTCCGCCTCTGACAAGATCGACCGGATTGTCACCAACCGCTGGCTGGCTCTTCCCATCTTCGCGCTGGTGATGTTCCTGGTCTACGCCCTGGCCATGGGCAAGTCCATTGCCGACGGCGGCGTGGGCATCGGCACCTTCCTCACCGACTGGACCAACGACGTCTTCGGCGGCGAATGGCTGATTGAAGGCTCCCGCTCTCTGCTGGAGGGCTGGGGCGCCGCGCCCTGGCTGGTGGGTCTAATTTCTGACGGTATCATTGCGGGCGTGGGTGCCGTGCTGGGCTTCGTGCCCCAGATGCTGGTGCTCTTCCTGCTGCTGGCCATCCTGGAGGACTGCGGCTACATGGCCCGAATCGCCTTCATCATGGACCGGATCTTCCGCCGCTTCGGCCTGTCCGGCAAGAGCTTCATTCCCATGCTGGTGGGTACCGGCTGCGGCATCCCCGGCGTTATGGCCTCCCGTACCATTGAGAATGAGCGGGACCGCCGTATGACCATCATGACCACCTGCTTTATGCCCTGCGGGGCGAAAATGCCCATCATCGGCCTGATTGCCGGCGCCCTCTTCGGCGGCTCCTCTTGGATTGCCACCTCCGCCTACTTCATCGGCGTGGCGGCCATCGTGATCTCCGGCATCATGCTCAAAAAGACCAAGCTCTTTGCGGGGGACCCGGCGCCCTTTGTCATGGAGCTGCCCGCCTACCATGCGCCCACCGTGGGCAACGTCCTGCGGGCCATGTGGGAGCGGGGCTGGTCCTTCATCAAGAAGGCCGGCACCATCATCGTCCTGTCCACCATCGTGCTTTGGTTCCTCCAGGGCTTCGGCTCCGTCAACGGCAAGTTCGGTATGGTTGACGAGCTTTACGAGGACGAGAGTATCGTGGACGAAGCCTATGTTCAGCAGGTGGCCGACCGCATGGGCATTGCGCCCGAGGAGGTCAACCCCTCTGACGATTCCATTCTGGCCCGGGTGGCCCAGCCGGTGTCCGTGATTTTCAAGCCCCAGGGCTTCGGTTCCTGGAAGCCCACCGTGGCTACCGTTACCGGTCTGATCGCCAAGGAAAATGTGGTGGGCACCTTCGGTGTGCTGTACAACTACGACGATCAGGACGGCGAGGAGGAGCTGGAGGAGAACGGTGACCAGATCTGGGAGAACGTGGCGGAGGACTTCAACCGCAACTCGGGCGACCACGGCAAGCTGGCGGCCTTTGCCTTTATGATTTTCAACCTGCTCTGCGCCCCCTGCTTCGCGGCCATGGGCGCCATCAAGCGGGAGATGAATAACCCCAGGTGGACGCTGTTCGCCATCGGCTACATGTGTATCTTCGCCTATGTGGTTTCGCTGATTGTCTACCAGGTGGGCAAGATTTTCGTGGGCGACGTGAACGCCGTGGGCCTGATTGTGGCGCTGGCCCTGCTGGCCCTGCTGCTCTGGCAGCTTTTCAAGCCCTACAAGGAGAGCACGAAGCTGACCCGGAAGCTCAGAATGTAATCATCAATTCATGTTGCCGTGAAAGGAGCTGACAAATTATGTTAACCTGGCTGCAAGCAAATCTGGCGTCCATCGTCATCGGTTTCGTTCTTTTGGTTATCGTTTCTCTGATTGTACGACGATTGGTCCTGGACAAAAAGGCCGGTAAACATATCTGCGGCGGCTCCTGCGGCTCCTGCGGGGGCGGCTGCCAAGGCTGCCCCATGGCAGGTCAATGCCATAGCAAATAATTCGAAACGGACCCACGGGAGCGCCTGTGGGTCCGTTTATGCGCTTGGTTTTGAAGAAAGGAAGGAAAAATGTCTGAAATACTGAACTTCAAAGACGTCTCCCGGGTCTATACGGCGGGAGACCATAGCCTGCGGGCACTGGATCATATCGATCTGTCCCTGCCCGCAGGAAAATTCATTGTGGTGCTGGGCCCCTCCGGCGCGGGGAAGAGCACTCTGCTCAATTTGATCGGCGGTCTGGACAGCCCTACCGAGGGAAAAATCGCCGTGGACGGCTTTGATATCTCCATGCTGACCAACGACCAGTTGGCGGAATACCGGGCGAAAACCGTGGGCTTTGTTTTCCAGAACTATAACCTGATCCCTACGCTGACGGTCTATGAGAACGTGGCTCTGGTGCGGGAGATCGTCAAAAACGCCCTGCCCCCGGAGGAGATGCTGGAGGCGGTGGGCCTGGGAGATCATCTGAAAAACTTCCCGGCGGAGCTCTCCGGCGGCGAGCAGCAGCGGGTGTCCATTGCCCGGGCCCTGGCCAAGAATCCGAAAATTCTCCTGTGCGACGAGCCCACCGGCGCTCTGGACTCCGAAACCGGCGTAGTGGTGCTGAAGCTGCTGCTGAAAATGGCCCGGGAGCGGGGCAAGACCATTGTGATTGTCACCCACAACCAGAATATCGCCAAGATGGCGGACGTCATTGTCCGGGTCAAGAGCGGTCGAATCCGCAGCGTGGAGACCCAGGAAACCCCGCTGTCCGCCGAAGAAGTGGAGTGGTAATATGCTTAGGAAAAAGCTGTTTCGCACCATGGGGCGCTACAAGGCTCAATTTATCTCCATGGTGATTATGGTGGCTCTGGGAATCGGCGTGTTTTTGGGCTTCCAGATGGAGTGGTACACCCTGGATCGGAACTCCGCCAAAACCTATGAGGCCACGGGCTTTGCCGATTATCGGATCCTTTCCGAAAGCTTCTTCACCCGGGAGGAACTGGAGGCCGTGGCGGCCATCCCCGGCGTTTTCGACGCTACCCGCTTTTTGCGGGTCAACGTGGCGGTGAAGGGGGATACGGACCTGCTGGGGCTGAGCGTCAGCTCCAATCCCAAGGTCTCCGGTATCTTCGTGACATCCGGCGAGGACTACGACCCCTCCGGCAGGGGCTTCTGGCTCTCGGATCAGTACGCGGCCAAAAACGGCGTCCGACTGAGGGACCGGCTGACCCTGGTTTATGCCGGTCCCTTCGGCACGGTGGAGATCACCGCCCCGGTGCTTGGCCTGGCCAAGGCATCGGAGTACATGATCTGCCTCCAGGACGAGACCCAGATCATGCCGGACTACAACAGCTACGGCTTTGTCTACATGTCCCCGGCGCTTCTGCGGGAGTCCATGGGAATCGAGGCTTACACCCAGATCAACCTGACTTCCGACCTTTCCAAGGAAGAGATCGTTCCGCGGATTGACAAGGCCCTGGGCAGGACCTCCCTGGTTTTGTCCAAGGATGAGGTGGTTTCCTGGGCGGAGACCCAGGGAGAGATCGAGGAGGGCATCACCATGGGCTCCATCCTGCCGGTGCTCTTCCTGGCTATCGCCATTTTGACCATGGTTACCACCATGCACCGGCTGACCGCCTCCGAGAAGACCCAGATCGGTCTGTTGAAATCCCTGGGCTTTCAGGACAGCCGCATCCTCCGGCACTATTCCGCCTACGGCCTGACCATCGGCCTGGCGGGCTCCGTCCTGGGAGTAGGAATCGGCTGTCTGCTGGCCTGGTATATTATGAATCCGGAGGGAGCAATGGGAACCTATGTGGATCTCATTGACTGGGCCCTCTATGTGCCATCCTTCTGCTGGATCGTGCTGGCGGCGGTGATCGGTTTCCTGACGCTGATCAGCTTCCTGTCCGTGAAATCCATGCTCCGGGGCAGCGCCGCCGATGCCCTGCGGCCCTATTCCCCCAAGCGGGTCCGCCCCCTGCCTCTGGAAGGGACAGGGTTCTGGAAGCGGATGCGCTTCAGCGGCCGCTGGAACCTGCGGGACAGCCTGCGGCACAAGTCCAGAACCGGCATGACCCTGTTCGGCATCATCGGCTGCATGGTCCTGCTGGTGGGCGCTCTGGGCATGAACGACACGGCCCGCTCCTTTGTCACCGTCTTCTATGACGAGGCTACCGCCTATGAAAGCAAGCTGAATCTGTCGGTGGATGAGACCGGGAACGAAGCTGCCCTGGCCCTGGCGGAGGCCCGGCAGGGGGACTGGGCCGCTGTGTCCAGCGTCCAGGTGGGGGAGGCTCCGGTGGGTCTGGAGATCTACCATGTGCCCCACGGCCTGATCCGCTTTATCGGAAAGGATATGTCCGAGCTGAGCCTGTCCCCGGAGGGGGTCTATATCTGCGACCGCATCGCCCGGGACAACGGCCTGGCCCCTGGAGACCGGATCAGCTTCTCCCCCTACGGCTCCAGCGAGACCTACGAGGCCACCGTGCAGGGGATCCTGCGCTCCCTGTCGGAATCCGTGATCCTCTCCGACGAGGCCGCCGACCGGCTGGGCATTCCCTATTCCATCAACACCGTCTACACCCGGGAAACCGGCGTCGAGGCCGGCGGCGTGATCTCCAGCGTCCAGAGCAAGCAGAGCATCCTGCAATCCTTTGACAAATTCATGGAGCTGATGAACACCATGATCCTGCTCTTGGTGGCGGCCGCCGTGGTGCTGGGCCTGGTGGTGCTCTACAACCTGGGAATTATGAGCTATACCGAGCGGTATCGGGAAATGGCCACCCTGAAGGTGGTGGGCTTCCGGGATCGGCAGATCGGGCGGATCCTCATCGGCCAGAATCTCTGGCTGACCGTTCTGGGCGTGGTCATCGGCCTGCCTGCCGGAGTGGGAGTCCTGCAATACCTGCTGACCGCCCTGGCCTCGGACTATGAGATGAAGCTCACCCTGGGGCCCATAACCTACGCGGTATCCATCCTGTTGACCTTCGGCGTCAGTCTGCTGGTGGGCTGGATGATTGCCCGCAGGACCCGGAGCATCGACATGGTGGAGTCCCTGAAGGGAGTGGATTAAATGCTTCGGACGGTCGTAACAATCGAGGGCATGATGTGTGCCATGTGCGAGGCCCATATCTGCGAAACCATTCGAAAGGCAATCCCGGGGGCGAAAAAGATCTCTGCCTCCAAGGGGAAGCAGGAGGCCTCTTTCCTGACGGAGACGCCGGTGGACGCCGCAGCCCTGCGAGCGGCCATCGACGCCACAGGTTATTGCTGTAGGGGCGTGGAATCCGAACCATATGAAAAGAAAGGCTGGTTTGGAAGAAAATGAAAACGGCAGTGATCGGTCTGTTGATTCCCTTCCTGGGGACTGCCCTGGGTGCGGCCTGTGTGTTCTTTATGCGCAGGGCGCTCAGCCAGACGGTGCAGAAGGCCCTCAGCGGTTTCGCTGCCGGGGTTATGGTGGCGGCCTCTGTCTGGAGTCTGCTGATCCCGGCTATGGAGCAGGCCGCCGGAATGGGCAGCTGGGCCTTCCTGCCGGCGTTCATCGGCTTTTGGCTGGGCGTGCTCTTCCTGCTGCTCCTGGACCACGTGATCCCGCATCTGCACCGGAACGCCAACGCGGTTGAGGGCCCCAGAAGCAGACTGGCCCGTACCACCATGATGGTGCTAGCGGTCACCCTCCACAATATCCCGGAGGGCATGGCGGTGGGCGTGGTCTATGCCGGCCTGGTCTCCGGCTCCGGGGAGATCACCGCGGGAGGCGCGCTGGCGCTGGCCCTGGGCATCGCCATCCAGAACTTCCCCGAAGGGGCGATCATCTCCATGCCCCTCCACGCCGAGGGGGCAGGCAAGGGCAGAGCCTTCCTGTACGGCGTCCTCTCCGGCGCCGTGGAGCCGGTCTTCGGTCTTGTGACCGTAATGGCGGCGGGGCTGATCGTACCTGCCATGCCCTATCTGCTGAGCTTTGCCGCCGGCGCCATGCTGTACGTTGTGGTGGAGGAGCTGATTCCTGATATGGCGGCAGGGAAGCACTCCCATGTGGGCGTGCTTCTGTTTGCCCTGGGCTTCAGTCTGATGATGGCGCTGGACGTGGCCCTGGGATAATCATACAGCCTCGCTGCGCGGCGAGGCTGTTATCAAGCACAATGGTTAGCAAAAGCTAACTAAAAGAAAAAATGCAGAAAGAGTTTATGAATGAAGAGAGGCGAAGCGAGCTGTCCGTTCTGTTGGGATTCGTTGGCAGCGAAGAATCATGACAAAGGAGAAATCCAAATCAATTACAGGAGTGAAGCTGAAAATGGGACTTTTCAAGAAGTTTGTGAATCAAACGAGAAAGCCGGAGGGCTTTCTCGGGAAGCTGATGGTGGGCGGGATGAACGGCGGCCACGCCAAGATGGCAGATTGGGGCATGACGCATTTGAACGGCTTCGATGCGGCAAATATTGTTGAGTTAGGCTGTGGCGGCGGACGAAACGCCGGAGCCCTTCTGGGGCGTTACCGGAACGCAAGGCTCACGGCGCTGGATTATTCGGACGTTTCTGTTGAGAAAGCCAAAGCCTTCAATCAGGCGGAAATCGCAGCCGGCCGCTGCAGAGTGCTCCGGGGAAGCGTCGACAAGCTGCCCCTTGAGGATGCGGGTTTTGACCTTGCCACAGCCTTTGAGACCGTCTATTTTTGGCCGGGGCTGGGAGCGTGCTTTGCCGAGGTCTGCCGCGTCTTGAAGCCCGGCGGATGCTTTTTGATCTGCAACGAATCGGACGGCACGGACGCGGCCAGCTTGAGGTACGAAAAAATCATTGACGGCATGAAATGCTACACCGTCCAGCAGCTTGCCGCCGCGTTGAAGCAGGCGGGCTTTTCAGCGGTGAAGGCAGATCACCACCCGTCCAAGCCCTGGATAACGGTGCTGGCGAGAAAGTGATGATTCATGCTGCCGATAAAGACAACTACTTAGCGAGAAAAATTGGAGGAAAGTATCTATGAAAAAGAAAGCGTTATCTTTGATTTTCGCAATGCTGTTTCTGCTGAGCGTATTGAGCGGCTGCGGAAGCACGGAACCGAAATCGACAACCGGCAGTATTGTCACAGAGTCAAATACCGTAACGACCACGGAAGCGGGCGCCCGGGCGGATACAGTCTTCGCCGGAGGTGCCGGAACCGCGGAAGATCCCTGGCAGATTGCGACTGCGGAGCAGCTTGACCGCGTTCGGGAGGACCTGACCGCCTATTACGTGCTGGTGGAGGATATCGACCTTTCCGGCTATGAGAACTGGACGCCCATCGGCGCATTTCAGCCGAAGTCCGACGCGCCGGAGGATGCGGAGGTCCCCCATCCCGATTACGCCTTTACAGGCAGCTTCGACGGCGCGGGGCATACGATCTCCAATCTGACGATTACCGGGGAAGCGCCCATGGGCGTGGGGCTTTTCGGCTGTGCGGCCGGGACGGAGAACGGCGCAGCGTTTATCGGCCATTTTACGCTGAAAAACGTGACGGCCTCCGGTATGTACCTGGTCGGCGGCGCGGTGGGCCTGCAATTTATGAACTGCCCTGTGTCCGACGTACATCTCATAGGGGAGAATCGCCTGAGCGGTATGCAGGGCGTCGGCGGCATCGTGGGAACCGGATTCGATTTGATTTCCGATTGCAGCGCCACGGCGGACATTACCGTTCTGGGCGACGACGGTGCCTGCGCGGGCTTGATCGCCGGCGGCACGACCATGAGCTCCATCCGGAGCTGCACGGTGACAGGCGGAAGCATTACCGCCGAGGGTAATCAGACTTGGGGCTTCGGGGCCCTCTGCGGCGCTCCCTGGGGCGCGGCTGAGATTACGGACTGCAAGGTCAGCGGAACCGTAATCACCGTGAGCGGCGAAAACAACCGCCTGGTGGGCGGACTGATCGGCTTCGGCGGAAGCTATGACCCGTCAGCCCCCGGACAGATCACCGGCTGTACGGTGGAAGACGTGACGATCAACTGCTCCGCAACGACAGATTCTGTGGGCGGTCTCATCGGTGCGGGCAAGGAAATGACGGAAGGCAGCGATGTGATGTCCTCCTTTATCGTCAGAGACTGCGCCGTCTCCGGAAACATCATTGGTGGCGGGAGCCATGTAGCCGCGGTTGTCGGAGACCCCGCCTGTGCGGTGTCCGTAGACTGTGAGGGCGGCATGACCCTTTTCTCCGATTCGAATGCAGAAAGCCTCGGCGGCGTTTTCCCAGCCATTGCAGGAGAAAACGGCACCACCTATGTCAGCCTCTTTGATGTGATTACCAGCGACCAGTGGACGCCAGTCTGGCAGGATTACATTGGCGCAGTTGTCGGAGAGGACGCCGCTGCCGATCTGACGGTTGGTCTGCAAGGGTCTATTACCTCAGAGCTCTACGGAGAGCCCGCCGTGACCGCGTTTGCCGACGGCGGTTACGCTTTCAACTGCGATTTTATCAACGGCGCACAGCGCATCACTTTCCGGGACGATACCGTCACGATTCAGAAAACGGACGGCGGCAGCGAAACCCATACGTACGAATACCTCGGTCAGTATTATGTGGGAGAAACCGAAACCATGCTGTACCAGGGATCGGAGATTTCCATGGCCTTCTCCGTTGACGTGTATAAGAGCACCGATGAGGCGGGCGAGTTCAACTTTTTCTTCCTGCGGGAAGACACCATGGCCGAGACCTACCACATCGAGTTTCGTTACGGCAGAGACCTGGAAGAACTGCAGGGCTATCTGGTCGGCCCCTACGCCTACTGGCTGGCAGCAGGTATCGACGAAGCTGCTGACGAAGAAACGATCAACCGCGTGATCGCCCTGTTCTGCCTGGAAAACATGGATTATTCTGCCCACGGCGAAGCATCGCTGCGCCAGCTCTCGGAGCTCGGCTTCGTGGGCGATTGGAAAGCAGACCTCTCCAATTTCGGAGAAGAATATGCCTCCGTTGATCTGCGTATGACCATCGACGAAAACGGTCACGGCGTCACGACCATGGACGGCGCTCAGACTGCCGACTTTGAAGCCTACGCGGTGGACAACGGCACAAAGGGAGACGGCGTTGGCCTCTATGTGGCCTACAGCAATCCGGAATACGAGGCGGAAGCCGCTCCCTATACGATGACCGTGAACGACGCGGGCCAGGCAGTGCTGACACTGACCGCGGACGACGGGACCATCAGCTGGATTCGGCAGTAAGCTGCATCAAGGCAGACTTGTCGGAAGGAAGGTTATTAAATGAAAGAGAAGAAACAGAGCGAACTATCAGTCCTTCTCGGCTATGCCGGGAATTATAAGCGGTTGACGTTTTTGGGCATGTTCCTCTCGGCTGTTGCCATGGTCATGGGGATGCTCCCCTACGTCTGCATCTGGCTGGCGGCGAGAGAATTGATCCAAGTCGCGCCGAACTGGTCAGAGGCAAAGGAACTCACGAAATACGGCTGGATGGCGTTTGGCTTTTCCTTCGGCGGGATCGTCGTATATTTCGCCTCGCTGATGTGTACCCACCTGGCAGCCTTTCGCACTGCCGCGAATATCCGCAAGCAGGGCGTTGCACAAATGTTGAAAGCGCCGCTCGGCTTCTTTGACAACAACGGCTCGGGTTTTCTTCGCAACCGTCTGGACGGCGGCGCGGCGGAGACCGAAACGCTGCTCGCCCACAACCTTGCCGACATCGTGGGAACGGCGGCGATGTTCGTTGCTATGGTCGTTTTGATGTTTGTTTTCGACTGGCGGATGGGCTGCGCCTGCTTGCTTGCGGCGGTGATTTCCGTGATCGCCATGATTTCGATGATGGGCGGCAAAAACGCAAAGCTGATGATGGAATATCAGACGGCGCAGGATGTGATGAGCAAGGCCGGCACGGAATACGTGCGCGGTATCCCGGTCGTCAAGGTATTTCAGCAGACCGTGTACTCCTTCAAGGCGTTCAAGGCCGCGATCGAGGATTACAGCAGGAAGGCAGAAAAATACACGGGCGGCGTCTGCCGCGTTCCCCAGTCGGTCAACCTGACCGCGACGGAGGGAGTGTTCATCTTCCTTGTTCCCGTCGTTCTGCTAATCGCGCCCTCCGCGCTGACTGCCGGCAGCTTTTCCAAATTTATCACGAATTTCGCTTTCTACGCGGTGTTTTCGGCGATTATATCCACGGCGCTTGCCCGGATTATGTTCGCTTCAGCCGGTCTGATGCTCGCAAAAACGGCGCTTGCTCGTATTGATACGGTCATGAACGCGCCGGCGCTTCAAATCGCAAAGCATCCGAAAATGCCGAAGGATAACGGCGTGGCGTTCAAGGACGTCACTTTTACCTACGACGGTACGGACGTCCCGGCGCTTGAACACGTTTCGTTCAAGGCCCTGCCCGGTCAAACGGTGGCGCTGGTCGGCCCGTCGGGCGGCGGCAAGACGACGGCGGCCAGCTTAATTCCACGATTCTGGGACGTTTCCTCCGGCGCGGTCGAGGTGGGCGGCGTCAACGTGAAGGACGTGGCCCCCCACGTTCTGATGAACAAGGTTTCCTTTGTTTTCCAGAATACGCGGCTGTTCAAAACCTCTATTCTGGAAAACGTCCGAGCTGCGCGCCCGGATGCTTCCCGGGAGGAGGTTCTGGCAGCGCTGCGTGCAGCGAAGTGCGACGACATCATAGAAAAGCTCCCAAATGGGATCGATACGACGATCGGTTCGGAGGGCACCTACCTTTCCGGGGGCGAGCAGCAGCGTGTGTCACTTGCCCGCGCGATCCTGAAGGACGCGCCGATCATCGTGCTGGACGAGGCGACGGCATTTGCCGATCCCGAAAACGAGGTGCTGATTCAAAGGGCGCTGAAAACGCTGACTGAGGGGCGCACGGTCATCATGATCGCCCACCGTCTTTCGACAGTCGTTGGCGCGGATAAGATTGTGGTGCTCGATAACGGCCATATCGTCGAGGAAGGCACGCACGACGCGTTATCGCACGCGGGCGGACTGTACGAGCGCATGTGGAAGGAATACAATCAGGCAGTCGCGTGGAAGATTGCGTCGGGGAAGGAGGGCGCTTGAAATAATGGGCGAAAAACTGAAACGGAAATACGCGCTGACTGACAAGGGCTTGCGAAATACGAGAGTCGGCGCCGCCTGGACGGTGGTAGTCAATCTCACCATGATGGCAGGCATGGGCATTTTGTATCTTCTGATGCAGAAGTATATGAACACGCTGACCGACGGCGCCGCTTTGCCGAAGGCTTGGATCTTCGTCGGCCTTGTCGCCGTGTTCATTGTTCTGTCCTTTCTCACACATTTGCAGCAATATCACAATACCTACGGACTGGTTTACAGAGAAATCAAGGACACTCGCATCACACTTGCGGAACGACTGCGCCGTCTGCCGCTCGGCTATTTCGGTAAGCGCGATCTTGCAGATCTGACCGAAACAATCATGGGTGACGTCAACCGTCTGGAGCACGTTTGGTCTCACTGCCTTGGCTATCTCTACGGCGCGTATATCTCCACCGCGATCATCGCTGTCGTGCTGTTCCTTTACGACTGGCGCATGGCGATTGCCTGCCTGTGGGGCGTACCGGTGGCATTTATCCTGTTGTTCGGCAGCAGAAGGATTCAGAAGCGCGCATCCGAAACGCTCAAAGCTCACGCGCTGGCTGTATCGGACGGTATTCAGGAATCCCTTGAAAACGTCCGCGAAATCCGCGCGACCAACCGTGAAAAAGAGTTTCTGGACAGACTAAATCAGAAAATCGACCGCCTTGAAAAAACAATGAAAAACGGAGAGCTGGTGATAGGGCTTTTCGTCAACGGCGCTTCCGTCATCATGCGGCTGGGCGTGGCGACGACGATCCTCACCGGTGCGTCTCTGATCCTCTCCGGAAAGATCGATTTTATGCTGCTGTTCATGTTCTTAATGGTCATCACACGGGTTTATGCGCCGTTCGATCAGGCGTTGGCGCTGATTGCGGAGATGTTTGTTTCGCAGGTCTCGGCGAACCGTTTGAATGAGATCAAGGAGATGCCGATTGCAGATGGTGCGGAGTTGTTTCGGCCTGACGGGCATGATATTTGCTTTGAAAACGTCAGCTTTGCCTATGACGATCACCCAGTGCTGCGCGGCGTCAGCTTCACCGCAAAAGAGGGCGAGGTTACCGCACTGGTCGGTCCTTCGGGCTCCGGCAAAAGCACCTGTGCTCGCCTTGCCGCTCGGCTGTGGGACATCCAGAGCGGGACGATCCGCGTGGGCGGTGTGGATATCTCCACCGTTGATTCCGAAGTGTTGCTGACGGATTATTCCATGGTGTTCCAGGACGTCGTGCTGTTTGACGATACTGTGATGGAAAATATCCGACTTGGCAGGCACGGCGCGACAAACGGGGAAGTTTTGGCGGCGGCGAAGGCGGCAAACTGCGACGAGTTTGTACAGAAGCTGCCCCAGGGCTACGCCACGCCCATCGGCGAAAACGGGGCCAAGCTTTCCGGCGGCGAGCGCCAGCGCATTTCCATTGCCAGAGCCCTGCTGAAAAACGCCCCCATTGTCCTGCTGGACGAGGCTACAGCCTCCCTGGACGTGGAAAATGAAACCAAGGTGCAGGATGCCCTTTCCAGGCTGCTGGAAGGGAAGACCGTTTTGGTCATCGCCCATCGAATGCGCACGGTTCAGGCAGCGGACAAGATTGTAGTTCTGTCAGACGGGAAAGTTGCTGAGGAAGGCAGTCCCGCAGAGCTGCTGGCGATAGAAAACGGCGTCTTCCGCCGCATGACCCAGCTCCAAAGCGCCGGTGCGGAATGGAAAATCTGATAAATTATGTGAATAAAAGAAAACAAAAATTAATGTGCCTCCGGGCCTGGCGCTGATACGCTGTATCAGCGCCAGGCCCGGAATTTTCTCCATTAACCGAGAAAATGGCTGCTTTGTTCCATGGAGGTGTTGACGGATGCGGATCGGTATGATAATATTTATACATAGACATAGAAAGTATTGCGCGGTTCACGGCATTCGCAGGAAGAAATGCGGTGAAGGCCGTCGTACCGCGCAGCGCGCATGAAGAACGGGAAAAGAGGCTGCCATGAAAATCATACGAGGATTCAAAATCGGCGGACTGCAGCAGAAGATTTTCAATCTTATGCTGATCGTCATTCTGGCCCTGGTGGGTGCTTATGCCGCTGTCTCCCTCTACCACCAGAAAAATCTGGCGGATATTGTGCGGAAGGCCAGCGAGGAGCAGCAGGCGGCCATCACCACAATTTCCGAAAACACCATGACCGCGGTGCTGGAGACCTCCATGGCCCGGACCACCGCCCTCCAGGCCTACATCGCCAACGATCTGTTCGCGGATGTGCGGACAGATGTGCTGACCCTGCAAACCTTCGCCTCGCAGCTCTTCGAGCACCGGGAACGCTTTTCCCCCCATCCATGGTACGAGCCGGATCCAGCCAAGGCGGGCATTCCCACGGTCCAGATGCAGCACGAGGCGGGTGTGGACCCGGCGGACTCGGAGGACCTGGGGCTGGCGGCCAACATGAGCGAGGTCATGCTGGCCATGTATGAGAGCTCCGGCAAGCTCAACTCCTGCTTTGTGGCCACTGCGGACGGCTGCATCCTCTTTGTGGACGACCGTTCCGACGCCTATGTATCGGAGACCGGGGAGGTCCAGCCCTTTGCCGCCCGCCAGCGGCCCTGGTATTTGCAGGCAGTGGAGGCGGGGGAGCTGATCTTCACCGGCGTGGAGCTGGACGCTTTTACCGACATTCCCGGCCTGGTCTGCGCCGCGCCGGTCTACGTGGACGGAGAGCTGGTTGCCGTGGTCGGCGCGGATATTTTCCTGACCTCCGTTAGCGACTATGTCCGGGATACCGCCACCGACGGAGGATTCCTCTGTGTTATCGACGATAATGGGCAGGTTCTGTTTTCCCCGGCTCAGGAGGGAGTCTTCAAGGCGGAGCTTTCCGAACAGGCCACAGACTTGCGCAGCCTCGAGAACAAGGCCTTTGCAGAATTTGTGACCGGGGCCCTCCGGGAGAGAGCCCCTCTGACCCTGCTGGAGATTGACGGCAAGGCATACTATCTCACCGGCGCACCCCTGGAGACCCTGGGTTGGACCGTGCTTTCGGTGGTGGAGAAAGAAATCACCGAGCAGCCCACCAAGGCGCTGCTGGCCCAATTTGAGGCCATCAACAAGGAGTCTCTGGCAGAATATGAGAAGGGTTCTGCCAACTCCACCCGCACCGTCCTGGTTTTGACGGGGGTTATTGTGCTCCTGGCCCTCACGGGGGCCCTGGTGCTGGCCGCCAAGGTGGTCAGGCCTCTGGAGCGGATGACCAGGAAGATTCAGACCCTGGGGGGCGACAACCTGCAATTTACCATGGAGGATTCCTTCCGCACCAAGGATGAGATCGAGATTCTGGCGGAGAATTTTGCCGCGCTGTCCGGCAAGACGGTCCGCTATCTGCAAGAGGTCGAGCGGGTCACCGCAGAGAAGGAGCGCATCGGCACGGAGCTTGCCCTTGCCACCCGGATTCAGGCGGATATGCTGCCCAACATCTTTCCCCCTTTCCCCGAGCGTTCGGAGTTTGACATTTACGCCTCCATGGACCCTGCCAAGGAGGTGGGCGGCGACTTCTACGATTTCTTCCTGGTGGATGAGGACCACCTGTGCATGGTGATTGCCGACGTTTCCGGCAAGGGCGTTCCCGCCGCCCTGTTTATGATGGCATCCAAGATCATTCTGGCCAGTCAGGCCAAGCAGGGGAAGTCTCCCGCCCAAATACTGACCGATTCCAATGCCTCGATCTGTTCCAACAACCGGGAACAGATGTTTGTCACGGTCTGGCTGGGCATCCTGGAGATTTCCACCGGCAGGCTGACCGCCGCCAACGCCGGACACGAATTCCCTGCGATCCGGCGTCCTGACGGCAGCTTCGAGCTCTACAGGGATAAGCACGGCTTAGTGATCGGCGGCATGGACGGAATCCGATACAAGGAGTACGAACTGCAGATGGAGCCCGGCGCGAAGCTGTTCCTGTACACCGACGGCGTCCCCGAGGCGACCAACGCCGAAATGGAGCTGTATGGCACTGACCGAATGATCGATGCCCTGAACGAAGACCCAATGGCTGCCCCCGAGCAGATCCTCCAAAATGTCCGCACCGCGGTGGATGCTTTCGTACAGGAGGCGGAGCAGTTTGACGATTTGACCATGCTCTGCATCGAATATAAGGGCCCTGCTCAGCCGCTCAATTCGTAATTCCCGGCCGCCGCCTGTGCCCTTAATGGATGGCCCCCTGGCCTTTGTTTCCGCACCCGCCTGTAGGGACGGCACTTTGCCGTCCGCATCCTGCGCCCGCGTCCCCAAACCTCCCCTGCCAAGGGGAGGGGGACCGGCCTCAAGGCCGGTGGAGGGGTCCGTCCCGGAACCCGCTCACAAGTCTGTCATCCTGAGCGGAGCGTTAGCGGAGTCGAAGGATCCGTTCTCCTATGGAAATCCTTCCTTT